>DASQMG010000439.1:0-18153 GCA_035645595.1 Flavisolibacter sp.
TGTCACCCAAGACTTTTCTGCTTCTGATGCGGTCATGAGCCGTTGTGTTTCTACCCTGATTAGTTTGCTTTGGACAGAGGAACAGGTAAAAGAAAAAGGAGAGAAGATGGTAGCAGCGATACAGAAAGTGTTGGTACAACATACAACGTTGGCATAAAAGGATGCAGAACAAATCATCTTTATTATCACGGCGATGAAAAATGTTTTTGCTATCGTGGGTAGCGCAAGCGCAAATTCGTCTAGCCTTCAATTGGTAAATTACATTGCTTCGCTAACCAAGGATATTTTCCATCTTCGGGTGTACGATGCTCTTCAACAATTACCGCATTTCAACCCGGCGCAGTCAATAGAAAATACACCACAGTCGATACTCAATCTTAGAAATGAAATTGACTCGGCGGATGCGGTTTTAATCTGCACACCCGAATACATTTTCAGCATTCCAAGCGGATTAAAAAATATTTTTGAATGGTGTGTGTCCACCACCGTTTTTGCAAACAAACCTGTAGGGCTGATTACGGCCTCCGCTCACGGCGTTAAAGGACACGAAGAACTAAAGTTGATACTTAAAACCGTTGATGCCTTTTTTGTTGATGAAACCACGCTGTTGATCAAAGGCATTAAAGGCAAGATGGATAGTGAAGGCAAGCCTGGAGACGAAAAAACAGGAGCGGAATTACAGGCTTTTGTTGCGGCCTTTCATAAGTTGATAACAGCAACGGATTCCTGAACGCTAAAGGAAGAGAAACAAATACCGTTTGGAAAGGATGCATTCACATCACTTCACCACCGCCTTCAGCTTCTCCCATAAATCATTTTGCAAGGCGATAGATACCGAACTATTATTTGCACTATCGCCCATGCGTATCACCACCAATCCCATTGACGGAACAACATTTATTAGCTGCCCATTCTTGCCCATCGCTGCAAACATATCGGCAGGTGCATTAGGCGCAAGGCTGGCAGGAAAAACAATTGGTGAACCGGGAACCATGGCCGATGCTTTGCCATTAAGCCACCATAAATAACCATAGGATAAATTAAGATTTTGTGATGTGTTGACCATTGCATTATAATAAACCGAATCGCCGAGAACATTCTGGTCTTCCCACCTGGCTTTACTTAGAATTAATAACCCAAAGCGGGCCATACTGCGGGCCGTAGAGTAATAAACGTTCAGGTAACCATTGGGCACCCATTGTCCATCCATACCAATTTTCGATTTCAGCTTTGCATCAAAGTAGGTGTTGAAATTTTGTCCGGCCGCGTTGCTTACAACTTTTTGCAACAAGGTGTAAGAAGCATTATGATACGCCCACCTGGTGCCTGCATCGGCTTTATACCGGAGGCTTGCGGGTGTGGTGTTATCAATATCAGCCACGCCGTCATCAAGCCCGGTTGTCATGGTTAACTGGTGCCGCACCGTAATCAAATTTTCTTTGGCAGGCGGAGTTGAAGTCCAGCCGGCACCCAGGTACTGCGATGATTTATTATTGATTGACAGCAGCCCTTCCTGCTGTGCTTTGCCAACTATAAAACCGGTAAGCGTTTTGCCAGCCGATGCCCAGTACCATTGGCTGCTTTGGTTAAATGCGCCGGTGTTAGTGAGGTTTCGTCCAAAGTATTTCTCTAATACAATTTTCCCATTCTTCAAAACAATGAAAGCTCTGCTATCCTGTGCCTGTAAAAAATCGTAAAGAGGTTGAATGCCGGCGGTGTTCCATCCTAAATTCCCGGGTGCTGTGGTGGCCCATTCTGTACTGCCAATTGGGGGAAAGTAAATTTTATCCGCTGTTGGTGTAAGTGGTTCGTCATTTATATTTTTTTTGCAGGAAGTAAGCAGAAAGATCGCTAAGATGATCAAAGGGTATCTCATATATTGGTTTTGTTCTGCTTCCGACAAGGGGCCTTGGCTGAAGTTTAATTACTGTACAACATACTCCGTTTTATTTCGCAATACAACCGGGGCTGATCATACAGGCATTTTAAAACATACCCGGCGTGTACCTACCTTAGAATCATTTGCGCGTCTGCAAATTAGCGCATCCGCATATCAAGTACATTTGCCCCCTAAAATCACCCAACCATGAAACTGGTTTCTTACCTCAAAGACGAACACGACCAACTTGCTGTTTTAGTAAACGGATTGTTATACGATATGGAAAACCTTCATCCTGATTTACCCAACACAATGGGAATGTTCTTAAACTATTGGGAAGAAAGTTTTCCGGTAGCGCAGGAAGGCATTATCATGATTGAAGAAGAAAAGATTGCAAGAGGCAAAGGCATCCCGGTTGATAGTGTGCAACTGTTAGCACCTGTTCCATTTCCTACATCCTGCCGTGATGCTTATGCCTTTCGTCAGCATGTAGCGGCAGCAAGACGAAACCGTAAGGTTGATATGATACCGGAATTTGACCAATACCCCATTTTTTACTTTACCAACCATCATAGCATAAAGGGCCCGGGCGAGGTAGCCTGCATGCCCGACCATTTTGAAAAACTCGATTTTGAATTAGAAGCAGCGATAGTGATTTGCAAGCATGGCCGCAATATTAAGGCAGAAGAAGCCGATGAATATATTGGCGGGTTAATGATTATGAACGACCTGAGTGCACGTCGTTTACAAATGGAAGAAATGCTCCTAAACCTTGGCCCTGCTAAGGGAAAAGACTTCGCTACCACTATTGGTCCCTGGTTGGTAACCCTTGATGAATTGGAAGAGGCCGAAACTGCAGCAAAAGAAGGTCATGTAGGAAAAGCCTGGAATTTAAAGATGATATGTAAAGTAAACGGTGTGCAGGTTAGTGAAGGAAGCCTTGGCGACATGGATTGGACCTTTGCTGAAATTATAGAACGGGCTTCGTATGGAGTTGATTTATATCCAGGTGACATAATTGGCAGTGGTACAGTGGGCACGGGCTGCTTTTTAGAGTTGAATGGAACAGGAAAATTGAACGATGCTGCCTATAACGAACAATGGCTACATGCTAATGACGTAGTAGAAATGGAAATAGATTCGTTAGGAGTATTAAGTAATACAATTGTGGCTGAAGAAGAGGATTGGAGTATTTTGAAACAGAAGAAAATCTAAACTATGATTTGAATCGATTATTTGAACCGGGATGTGTAGGATGATTGGGATTGACAGGAAATAAAACGGCCGTTCCTCATTGAAGGACTGTTTTACAGGAATAAGGATTACCCTCTCTGCCTGATCGTTAAAATTCTATAAATCATGGTTCACACATCATGGGCGTTCAGGTATTATACTCTTTCAATGGTCCACCATAAAGCTACAAGTGCAATAACAGCAGAAACCGGGTAAACCACGCCTTTCCTGTACCAGAGTTTTTTTCCAAAGGGACGGATAAGTGCTCCGAATACTAATGCAATAACAAGGATCTGCCCAATTTCAACACCTACATTAAAAGAAAAAAGCGAGGTAAAAAACTGGTTGGGCGGCAGCCCTATTTCATTTAAAGCGCTGGCAAAACCTAAGCCATGCAGCAAGCCAAAAAGAAAAACAATGGCAATGCGCCAGGGCTTTAATTCGCTGAGCAGTATATTTTCAATGGCTATAAAAAGAATAGAAAGCGCAATCATTGGTTCTACAATGGCAGAGGGTAAAGTGATGAGCCCTTTCATGCTTAACACTAACGTAATGGAATGGGCTACGGTAAAAGCGGTAGCCTGCCAAAGGATAGTTTTAAATTTTGTGTTCAGCAGGCAAAGCCCTACCACAAAAACTATATGATCTAACCCATAAGGAACAATATGTTCAATGCCCAATTTTATATAGTATCCTACAACATTGTGTAACGGGGCGTTCTCCAGGTTGTAGTTAATACTATGAGCAAACAGCGCCCGGGATGCTGCCAGTAACAGCAAAAGGGCTGTGATTTTTTTTTGGCCGCTTCCATTCATTCAAAAGACTTATAAGGTATTTACGGCTACGCGACTTTCCTGTTGCAACAGAGGATCTATATTGGGATTGGCCTTCAAGCCTTCCTGTAATAGATTTTTAGCTTTTGCTTTGTCGCCGGCTTTTGCATAAATCAATGCGGCACGGCAAAGCAGTGTTGGGGATTTGCTGCCGGTTTTTAAAGCACTGGTTAAATAGGGGAGCGCTTTTTCAGCTTCGCCTTTTTTATAATAAACCCAGGCAACGGTTTCGGCCACCTCAATATTTTTAGGGCGGCGGTTATATTCTGCCAAGGCATGGTTTAACGCTTTACCGTACTCTTTTTTCATCAGGTATATGTAAGCCAGTTCTTTATCGGTATGATGATTCATGCCGGCTTCGCCATCTTCAGAGGCCTTCATTAAATCCGCTACAATAACATCAAGGGTAGCGTTTGCTTTTTCAGCCTGCCCGGTGAGCATATAAGCTTCGGCAAGGTTTTCTTTAAATACATAATCCTGTTGAAGGGTATCGGCCCGCTGGTATAGTGAAATAGCTTTTGCATACTCCTTGTTGGCCATGGCTATATTGCCTAAACCTGCAACAGCATAGGCATAATCCGGACGTTCATTTAAAGCAATAGTGTAATGCATTTCTGCACTTTTTAAATCACCGGCATTTTCATACAGATTTGCCAATTGTATCCGGGCCCATTCCGTGCTTTCTTCACCTGGGAAACCGGCCTCCACTGCCATTTTCATAGCTGTAATAGCACCCTCTTTTTCTCCATGAATTTCGCGCAGGTACGATATTCTTGAATAAGAGCGAAGGTCGGGACGAATGGAAACCATCTTGTCCGCGGCCTCTACTGCGGCTATATAGTTTCCCATTTCAACGTTACCGTCTACAATCAGTCCATATACATACGCATTGTATGGATTGATGCTTTTTGCTTTTTCGGCGGTCTGCAAACCTTCGGCAAAATGGTGTTGCGAAAGTTGCACTAATGATTTTAAAATAAGGGCTTCAAAGTTATTGGGTTCAGCAGTAAGCACGTCGTCAATGTATTTTAACGCAGCTTCATCGTAATGGAGGTAATCACCGGTAGCGCGGCCTTCCTGTATGTAGATTGTGGCAAGCGCTAATGCGGACTTGGTATCTCCCGGTGTTTCCCGAACAATCCGTATCAGTTTATCGGCTTTTTCTTTTGTGGCCTTCCACTCCGTAGAAGTTGCCATTGCACCCTTACGCTCTTTTAGCTCGTAAAAGGCAGTTGTTTTGTTTTTCAGTTTGCTGTTGTAGCGTACTACTACAAAAGCGGTAGCTACTAGGAAAAAGAGTATAAAGCCTATGTAGGTAAATTTTTTGTTCATAACGGTTCGGTTTTAAAACAAAAAACATGAAGCCCGCAGGGTGCGGGCTTCATGTAAAAATAATCATTATCCTTTCATCACTCTGACAGTTTGATAAATCTCCCCGTCTTTAAGTATTGAAATAAAATAAAAACCTTTGGGGGCACCTGTCGCATCCCACTCCTGGTTGTACGTGCCTGAATTCTGTCTGGCTTGCGTCAACACCTTCACCGTTTTTCCCTGTGCATCGCTAACTATTATCTGCACATCAGATTCAGAAGTAAGCCTGTAAGTGATGCGGGTTCTGCCGGTGGTTGGGTTTGGCGTGGCTGACATCATCACTTCGGGTGGCGCAACCGCTAAAGTGCTTCCGTTACCTCTTCTCATAGTAAGTTCCTGAGGAATGGCTTTTGGCTGCAACTGCATGTTGTTGTTGCAATCCCAGTTGTACGTTCCCGGCCACGGCGTTTGCTCAAACGGGAAGGTTGAACGGAACGTCGTATCGTTACGGTTGATACCTGTTTGATAAGTGACTACATTTAACAGTTGAGGCGTTATGCCACCTTGCGGGTTGGACGGTACATAATCATCGTAAAACAAACCAAGCGCTGCCAGTACTATACCGCTTACGGCTTGCAGCTCAATGCGGGTTACGTCATCTTCAAGCCTGCGGCCATTGGGAAAGCCATCCATGTTGGGAATGAACTGCAAATTTCTATTGGCATTAAAACGTGCATCGGTTAACCCTAACACAGCCGCCCACACCAAGCCCAAAGAATTAAAATCAGCGCTGTTTCTGAGTGTAACCGGTACGGCCATGTTCAGGCGCAACATATCGCCGCCAGTAGGCAGGAAGTTGTTGATAAAGGGTTTTCCTTCTGCCAGCGGATTTCCCATTTTACCTGTTGCCAACTGGTAAGGACGCTGGTTGGGTACACCGGTATTGAAGATAGGATACAGGTCGACAGAACGAGGTTTGCCGGGGCCTGGTAAAAGCAGATCAGCAAAAGGGCCGCCAAGTGCAGTACCCGCAACAGCCGACGTACCTTTTAATTCGAACAGTCCATTCTGGTCGTTGCCAAAGCCGAACATTCCCAAGGAATTGCGTTGAATGCGCAATTTTGAGAAGGCTGGCACAGCACCGCCGAACTTTGTGTCGTCCATGTACAAAGCCAGCTCTGGGTTGTAAAAGAAATTGCCATATGTTGACATATTCCCCGGGGCTATGTCCGCATAAGGCGTAGAAGAATTCCACCGGTCTTTAAAGCCAATTGGATTAATCACCTCGTTGGTTAAGGGCATACCCAGGCGGGAAACCTGTACCCAATCGCCAGAGTGAATTTCACCACCATATCCATCAAATGTTCTTGTCCTCGGGCGGCTGGCAGATGCCCAGACGCCAATTACAAAATTGCCATCCAGGATGTTTTCGGCCTGGTCAACAGCTTTACCGTCTTTTTGTAAAGTAGCAATGTCTACTTCAAGTGCCAGAGTATGAACGTTCTTGTAACGTAATATATCCTGCGGTCTTGAGCCTGTGGTGCGGGGTGCATCACCCAAATCAAAAATACCACCTGCATCTACGAAGAAAGGATCATCTACCGGGCCGGCAAATACCCTTTCACCCGTGGTGGCTGTCTTAATGGCACCGGTCATTAACGACTCGTAGCTGGGTGCGCCTAAGCCCACCGGACTTGAAATGGAACGAGGCCCAACATTGTACGGGGGCACAATGCCATCGTCAACTATAAGTTGGTAATCACTGCCTCTGAACCTTTCCAGGTCGTAAGTGGTTTTCAGGTTTTCCTTCCCTAAACGGATTTTGAAAAACGTTGTTGGGTCTTGATTGGTACGTTTAAACGTAAAACGGTACAGAACATCATCACCTGGCGTGTTTACGTTATTGTCAACGTGGATTTCGTAGCGAACGCTCTCCCCAAAATGATAATAGTTGGGTCCACCGTCGGGCAATTGAAAAGGAATGTAATTGGCGATGAGGACCACCTTGTTCGGGTTGGCCGGACTGCGAAACGCATACACGTCGGTGTTGTCGGCAAGCGGGTCATCTGCAATAAGTGGTGCCTCGCGGTGACTGGAGGACATAAGGAAACCAGAGGATACTGCAAGGCCTAACACACCTGCAACCACGGCAAGCCTGCGCCAAGTAAATCTTTTTTTCATGTGATTTTTTTAGTAATTAGAAAAGGATGTAACGCACAACGGTTTTTCGAAAGGACAATGAGTTTGATTCAAGAATTCATAGCGTGAATAAAACCTTAGTTGGAGGAGTCAAAGGGAGGGGATTAGTAATGTGCATTTACGATAAAAGAAAGAATGCAGATTTATTGTTAAAAAATTATACCCGCCCAATATCTATTCTTTGATTTATGCTTTGCTGGTTAAATGAATAAATTGCTAAGCATTAGTTCGTTATGCTATCTTTTATGTGCATTCAATTTCCCACCTACCTTTTTTAATAAGTAAAATAGAGTTGAGCAACAAGCAGATGGGATATACCAGGTACACATTTTACTCAGGAATGAAGACACCATCGCATAAAAAACGGCTTCCCATAGTGGAAAGCCGCATCGCTTACAGGTCGTGTTATTTTTAAACCCGGACTTTATTATTTTTCTTCATAGGTGCTGCACCCTTGTTTTTTACATGACCCAGCATACTATCTTTTACTTTTAATTCTTTCTCTGCATTTACAACCGCACCACCTACGCCGGAGTTATCAATGTTCATAGTTTGCACTACAAAATTGCTTGCATCTAGGTTGCCCACACCATTGTTGATAATCTCTGCAGTTTGCGCCTTGCCTGATAATTTTACTTTTCCTACACTATTATTTTTTAAGGTTAGTGTGGTGGCAGAAAGGTTCAAGTCAACACCACCTACGCTGCTGTTCTTTATGTCTAAATCCGCAAAACTCAGTTGTGTGGCAGCGTTAACGCTGCCTACCATGCTTAAGTCCATCTGCTTTAGCTGCTTAAAACTCACATACACCTTCATCTTACTCTTTAGCTTAAGGTTCTTTCCCTTCAGTTCCTTCATTTCTATTATCAGTTGGCTCCCTTCGTTATGTACACTAAAATATTGCTGAAGGTTTTCATCGGCTTCAATCTTTACCCCTTCTTTATCGCCCTGCGATAAATTTAATTCATAAACGCCGCTTGCTTTTAAGGCTGTAAAGGAGGATACAGGCACTTCTTTACTTATTACAGTTCCATTGCCCTCAATGGTTTCCTGTTTTTCTTTTTGTGCATTTACAGATGCGGCTATAAAAAAAGAGGCTGCTGCTACAAACATTGATTTACGCATAAAATGGTTTTTGGTTTTGAATGACGAATTTTTTCGTAGAACGGATGAAAGGACGGTGGTGTTACAGAAAACTTAGAATTAATGATTAGCGGCAAAACCAAAGGGTGATTGGTGGCAAGGAAGGTCAAACAGATACTTTAGGCAAATCTTACTTCCCGACGGCTTTTCTAACCAACTGTTTAACTAGTCACGCACTCAACTAATTTCGCTGCATGATTTTAGACCTGCAAGCTTTATCCCCTGTTGATAAACAGTATTACCTGCAGCATGTAGTTGCGCCCCGTCCCGTATGCTTTGCCTCCACCATTGACAAAGAAGGAAATATCAATCTCAGTCCGTTCAGCTTCTTTAATATTTTTTCCTCTAATCCGCCGGTTGTTATTTTCTCCCCCGCCAGAAGGGGACGGGATAACACTACCAAACACACCTTGCAAAATGTATTGGAAGTACCTGAAGTGGTTATTAATATTGTAACCTACAATATGGTGCAGCAAACATCATTGGCCAGTTGCGAGTACCCAAAAGGCACCGATGAATTTATAAAAGCAGGCTTTACTAAAGAAACGGCAACGGTAATAAAGCCACCAATGGTAAAGGAAAGCAAAGTCAGGTTAGAATGTAAAGTAATTGAAGTAAAATCTTTAGGAGAAAATGGCGGTGCAGGGCAACTGGTTATTTGCGAAGTAATAAAACTTCATATTGATGACAGCCTGCTGGATGAGAATAAAAAAATGGTGCAGGAAAAACTGGAGCTCGTAGCACGGTTAGGCGGCGATTGGTATTGCCGTGTGTCAAAAGATACCTTATTTAAAGTGCCGAAGCCCAATGCAGAACTGGGGATTGGTATAGATGCCTTACCGCAAAGCATCCGGCACAGCAAGCTTCTTACAGGAAATCATTTGGGTATGTTGGCTAATGTGGCTGCTATGCCTACGGTACAACCTTCGTTTGATGATGAACATTTAAAAAATATAATTCAGTATTATTCTATTAATCCTGCCGATATGGAAAAAGAAGTACACACCTATGCTGCAAAATTATTAGATGAAAACAAAGTAGCCGAAGCATGGCAGGTGTTGCTGGCAGATACTATTGCATGAAAAAATACTGTAACCTATATTGACCTTAGTTACTTCTCAACCTTTATTCCCCCATCCAAAAACCTTTTTCAAAATTTCGGTAGTTCTTGCCAAAGGGTTATTCCGAATATTTACTTCTTCCTGCGCTACCTGGTCAAACAGCGCATCAACTGCTTTGCCTACCACATATTCTGGCAGGTCGGGATTCAACTTGTTGATGGTGGTGGGAAAACGGTTATAGGTAGCAACCAGGTCAGTGTAATATTTAGTGGCGCCGAATTTATCCAGTGAACCTTTCACCACGGGCATAAAAGCAGCAACCAGTTTTTCAGTAGTCCTTTGGCGAAAGTAGTCCGTAGCAGCGTCTCTGGGCCCTTTAATAATAGTGATGGCGTCTGTGATTGTCATTTGTTTAATAGCGTCAAAAAATATAGGGCGGGCAGAACCAACCGCATCTTCGGCAGCCCGGTTAATTTGCAAAATTGTTTTATCTACCAAAGAAGCAAACCCTACCTGCCGCAAGGTGGCTTCGACAGGTTGTGCATCTTTAGGTAAAAAAAGTTTGTAAGCCTGGTTACCAAAAAATCCATCTGTCTTATTTAAAAATCCAATCCCTTTCCCTACTCCCTGGTCCAGTGCTTCGCGAATACCCTGGGCCGCTTCGGTTTGTGTAATGCTGCCGGTTGTTTGTGGAAGATTAGATAATACATCGCAGGAGGCTAACGTAGCAGCAGTTAGCAGGAAGGTAAAAATATATTTCAGCATAGAGTTTTTGAAGGGGTTTCAAATAACCTGCCAGATGCGATGAAGTACTGCTGCTCCGTAATCCTTCTAATGCTTTTGCCGTCAAGCTGTAAATTTGCGCTTCTATAAAATTGAACATGCAAACACACTTATCCGAGCAGGAATTAATACGCCGTGAAAAATTAGCGCAACTGCAAGCTTTAGGTATCGATTCTTATCCTGCACCGCTTTACCCGGTTACCCATTATTCTGCTACCATAAAGAACGCATTTACCGACGAAACAAAAGATGACTGGGCTGATGTGTGTATGGCTGGCCGCCTTATGAGCTATCGCGATATGGGCAAAGCTTCTTTTGCCGAATTGCAGGATTCACATGGACGTATTCAGCTCTATGTTCGTAAAGACGACCTTATAAAAGATGGCGATGCAAGTTTGTATGATACTGTTTGGAAAAAACTACTCGACCTTGGCGATTTCATCGGTATAAAAGGATTTGTTTTTCGTACTAAAATGGGTGAGATATCTGTACATGTTAAAGAACTGACCGTTCTCGCAAAATCGCTGCGGCCGCTGCCTATTGTGAAAGAAGCTGATGGTCATGCTTATGACGCCGTTACCGACCCTGAATTTAAGTACCGGCAACGCTATGCCGATCTGGTTATAAATCCATCTGTAAAAGAAACGTTTATAAAGCGTACCAAATTAATGAACTCCCTGCGTGAATTTTTAAATGAACAGGGAGCTTTAGAAGTAGATACGCCGGTCTTACAAAGCATTCCGGGTGGTGCTGCTGCAAGGCCATTTGTTACGCATCATAATGCACTCGACGTTCCTTTTTATTTGCGCATTGCCAACGAACTTTATTTAAAGCGTTTAATTGTTGGTGGGTTCGATTGGGTGTATGAGTTCAGCCGAAACTTTCGTAATGAAGGCATGGACAGAACGCACAATCCTGAGTTTACCATCCTTGAATTTTATACAGCCTATAAAGATTATTTGTGGATGATGAACATAACAGAAAAATTGCTGGAGAAAGCAGCCATTGATGTTAGCGGAAGTACAGAATTGCTGGTGGGTGAAAAGAATATTTCCTTTAAAGCCCCATTCAGGCGAATTTCTATTTATGATGCTATTAAAGAGCATACAGGCCATGATGTAAGCACAATGGACGAAGCAGGGCTGCGTGATGTATGCCGGCAACTGGCTATACATGTTAATGCCAACATAGGACATGGAAAACTAATTGATGAAATCTTCGGTAATGCATGTGAGCACCATTATATACAACCTACTTTTATTATTGACTACCCGGTTGAAATGAGCCCTCTTACAAAAAAGCACCGCAGCAAACCAGGGCTGGTAGAGCGTTTTGAGCTGATGATAAATGGCAAAGAGGTAGCCAATGCCTACACAGAATTAAATGATCCGGTTGACCAAAAGGAACGTTTTGAAGACCAGGTGAAACTAATGGAAAGGGGTGATGCGGAAGCCATGTTTATTGACCACGACTTTTTAAGAGCGTTGGAATATGGTATGCCGCCAACATCGGGCATCGGCATTGGTATAGACAGGTTATGTATGTTGTTGACAAACCAGCCTTCTATACAGGATGTGCTGTTTTTCCCGCAGATGCGGCCCGAGAACTAGGCATTGGAAGCGCTGCTGCCAAACGTAAACAATCTAAATTAACGGCATGAAAATCAGCGGGTTTGCCTTTATAAAAAATGCGGTTTTGTTTCACTATCCAGTGGCAGAGGCGATAGGATCTATTTTGCCGCTTTGTGATGAAGTAGTAGTGGCTGTCGGGGATTGCTCTGACGGAACAAGAGAGTTAGTTGCTGCTATTGATTCCAAAAAGATAAAAATTATTGATACCGTTTGGAACAATGACTTAAAGGAAAGCGGCAGCGTATTCGCAGCAGAAACCGACAAAGCTTTTAAAGCAGTGAGCGAGGAAAGTGATTGGTGCATTTACATACAGGGAGATGAGGTGCTGCATGAAAACGGATATACAGAAGTAGTTGATGCCATGAAGCGGTGGAAGGATGTAAAAGGTGTGGACGGACTGCTTTTTAAATACCTGCATTTCTACGGCTCTTTCAATTATACCGGTGCCGCCTCTAACTGGTACCGGCACGAAATACGTGTTATTAAAAACGACAGAAACATTTACTCCTACCGCGATGCCCAGAGCTTTCGAAAGGGGGCTAATCAAAAGTTGAATGTAAAGCCGCTTAATGCCTTTATTCATCATTATGGATGGGTACGGGAGCCAAAAGCCATGCAGGCCAAGCAAAATAATTTTAGTACGTATTATCAAAATTTCGGGCCGCCTGAAGAAGGAAAAGTGTACACAGGAGACTTTGATTATTCTGCCATAGATGCACTTAATAAATTTTCGGGAACACACCCAGCAATAATGCAGGAGCGTATAAAAAAAGCTAACTGGAGCTTTGAGCATGATTTGAGTCGTAACAAAATAAAGCCCAAGGAAATATTTAAAAACCTGGTAGAGAAAGTAACCGGCAAACGACCTTTTGACTTTAATAATTACAAAATCATTTGACTGTTGTTGTCAATACATAAGTAATCCTGATTATCCAAAGTAATTGGCAACTCCTTAAAAGTAGTTGTTCCCCTACTCACCTCTGATTAGTGTATATTTTTTTCTTAAATAGTAATGAGGTACCAGGAGATATCAAATTATTATACCTGCACAGTTTGGAAAGGCGAGGCAGAACATCTTCATGTTACGAGTTCGTGGAGCTTCGCGTTTTCTTCTTCCACGCTTGTTTCCTCTAACACTTTTTGATGCCGGGCATTACTGGCAATGTAAAGTGCAAAGGCAGCTAACGCCAGGTCTTTTAATAAATTGATCATGGTGGCCTGCCGGTAGTCTTTATCGGCGGTATCAAGGTACTGTGGCAAGTGAATGGTGACCACAAAAATAAGAAGCATCAGTGCAAGCAGGTAAGCCGCAACCCGTACCAAAATGTTGGTCATAAATGAAATAGCTGCCAGGATGAAAGCGGCCCCTGCAAAATAAACCCATGTGATGCCACCAGGTAAAAAATCGGGAACTCTTGAAACCAGGCCGTGAGGATTAGTGAAATGCTGGATGCCAAAAAAGATCATTACCAAAGACAGGAGGTAGATGGCGATCCGGGAGATAAGGTGTTGTTTCATCGCCTATGTTTTTAGTTAGTTTAAAGTTACGTCCATTTTCCTGCCTATAGATTAAACGGGGTAACTTCTACATAAGCGTAATTTTTTTACAGTTTAACAGCAGGAAAATGGTACACTATCGGTAAATATGGAAAAGAACTTTAGTCCAAAACCAGCATGCCAATAGTGATATTACCGTAAAGTTCCGGCGCATTTGCGCGGGGATAGTCAGTTACAGCCTTGCCCAAATAAATGTGTCTTTCACCATAAAAAACACCGGCTCGTTTTTCAACCCGGATCACGCCATTCCCGCCACGGTTTTGAAACTTTTTTCTATCCTCTGCCGTCAGTAAAGGATCATCCGCAAAATGAAAGTCATCAATCCAATATTCACTCTTATCCGGCTCTTTTACTGTTATATGAATATGCGCCGGCGGGCCCTGTTTTGAGTAAGAGGCTGGACGAAGCGTATAAAATTTATACCGGCCCAGTGTATTTGTTTTGATCCATCCCCGTAAGCTGCCGTGCCGCCGCCCCCAGCCGGTTTCGGCTTCACCTACGCGGTATCTTCCTGTTTGGTCGGTATGGTATACATAAAGAACAACACCCGGCGCCGGCGTTTTCCCATCACTTTTATACACGGTACCACTAATCACCAATTTGGGTCCTGCCTCATTAAAATCGGGTAGCGTATCTATTTCATTTAAAGCTTTAAAGGGCACCTTACTTTCGTAGATGGCTTCGCAGCCTTCGCATGGGCCACCTACTTTTAGTTCTGTAGCTGCCTCTTTTTTGTCTTGCGAGTTTGTTTGACTGCAACCTGACAGCATGATAAAAATGACGTAAGAAACAAGGATTTTAAGCATAACAAATTTTTTATTGCATGAAGGTGTATACTTACAAATGCTTTTTTTATTTGATTACACCTGTGGTTGAAAACACTCCACCTAGTGTTCTTTTTACTGCTTATGTAGTAAAACACGCCAAACGTGTAAACCCTGCTGCGCTTTATATTTCGTAGATTTATTTTGAATCATGCAACACGCCACCACCATAACCGGCAATAAGGGTTACCATCTTCTTTTTTGGTTGGCTATTGGCGGTGTTTGGTTTTACCTGCGCTACCAGGACTATGTATCACTTACACAGGCGGCATGGGTAACAACAATTAAAGTAATTGACCTTGCCCTTGTTATTTACCTTGTTAACCTGGTAATCGTTCCGCGATTTTTGTATCAAAAAAAATATGCATTGTTTGCCATCACTTTTGTGGTGGTAGTAGCTGTGTTCAGCTATATAAAGATGCTGGCCTTATCACTTGTATTAAAAGATTTGATTCGGACCGTTGGCGTAAAGCAGGCTGTGTATAACAATTTTGTTACGCAATTTTTTTTGGTACTTGCCAGCATTGCCATTAGATCGGCGATAGATTATATAAGCCTGCAAAAGCGGATGGCCATAGTTGCCAAAGAAAAAGCAGAGGCAGAACTGAACTTTTTGAAAGCGCAGATCAACCCTCATTTTTTATTCAACTCACTTAACTCTGTTTACTTTTTAATTGACAAAAAAAATGTGCAGGCCAGGGAAGCGCTGCATAAATTTTCAGAGATGCTGCGGTACCAGTTATATGAATGTGGTGGCAACCGGATACCTATTGAGAAAGAGATAGGGTTTTTAAAAGATTATGTCGATCTGCAACAGCTAAGAGTTAGCAACACCCTTGTAAAATTTGATTTTGAAAAAGAAGTAGGCCAGTTTCACATCGAACCTTTGCTGCTTATTTCGTTTGTAGAAAATTCATTTAAACACCTGTCGCGTTATGAAAACGGCAGGCAGAATGAAGTGCAGATAAAGCTGGCAAAACAAAATGGTTCCATGCTATTTTCTGTGTATAATACGACAGAGCAGAAAGCACAAACTTCCGCTAACGGAGGTATTGGATTGGCGAATGTTCAACAACGATTGGCACTTCTTTATCCCGGTAAACACCAGTTGAACCTAAAGCAGGAAGATGGCTGGTTTGGCGTAGAATTAAATTTATTATTACATCAATAGTATGAAGATCGATTGTATAATTATAGATGATGAGCCATTGGCCCGCAAGGGTCTGAAGGAGTATATTGCCGATGTGGATTTCCTTGGTCTGACTGGTGAATTTGATTCGCCGCTAAAGGCTATGGATCTCCTAAGCGCCAAAAAAGTGCAACTTATTTTCCTGGATATTCAAATGCCTAAGATTACGGGCCTGCAATTTTTTGGGTCATTACAGCAAGCACCACCGGTTATTTTTACTACTGCTTATTCGCAATACGCTTTAGAAGGTTTTGAGTTGAATGCGCTGGACTATTTAGTGAAGCCGGTTTCTTTTGAGCGGTTTTTGAAAGCATCGCTAAAAGCGAAAGAATATTACGAGCTAAGGGAACAAAATGGACCACCTGCAAATGTGGCTAC
Organism: Flavisolibacter sp.; assembly: GCA_035645595.1. Lineage (GTDB taxonomy): Bacteria > Bacteroidota > Bacteroidia > Chitinophagales > Chitinophagaceae > Flavisolibacter. The sequence goes on from DASQMG010000439.1 coordinate 16,022, forward strand.
AGCTGATTACCTTTTTATTAAAGCCGATGGAATACTGGTTAAGATTTTATACAGCGACATTTTATATGTAGAAGCTTTACAGAACTATGTGACAATTCATACCAAAGAAAAAAAGTTTATTACCTATCTTACCTTTCATGCTATTGAAGAGTTTTTACCGTCTGCTTTGTTTATCAAAACGCATAAGTCATATCTGGTAGCTATCAGTAAAATTGAAAGTATAGAGGGAGCCTGCATTCAAATTGGGTCCTGCACAATTCCTATAAGCCGCAATTTAAAAGAGGAGGTGATGGAACGGTTGATGAATAACCGCTTCCTTAAAAGATGATACGCTAATCCAAAAAAATATCCCGCATCAACACCTGTGTTTCATCCATTGCATACTTACCAAAATCTGTTACGCCTTCGTTGGTCAGCACTTCTTCATCAATAAAAAAATTGCCTGTGCAAGCTGAAGATGGCTTTGATAAAATGGCATAAGCAGCATCTGCTACTATCTCTGGTGTACGGCTCATCTTCATCAAAGCATCGCCGCCTAACAAATTTTGAACGGCAGCCGTAGCAATTGTTGTTCGCGGCCACAAAGCATTTACGGCAATTTTGTCGTCTTTCAACTCCTCGGCAAGGCCAAGTACAATCATGCTCATACCATATTTACTCATGGTATAAGCAAGATGCTGTGCAAACCATTTGGGATTTAAATTTAGTGGTGGTGATAAATTAAGTATGTGGGCATTGGTTGCTTTTTTTAGATAGGGAATACAAGCCTTGCACATAAAAAACGTTCCGCGAACCTGTATGCCATGCATCAGGTCAAAACGTTTTGCTTCGGTGTGTTCGATAGGTGTGAGATTGATGGCGCTGGCATTGTTTAGTAAGAAATCAATGCTGCCGAACGTATTGATAGTTTGTTTCACGGCTGCTTCAATCTGGTCCTCGTAGCGGATATCACATTGCAGCGGCAGGCACCTTACACCCAGGGCTTCTATGTCTTTTGCCGCTGTGTAAATAGTTCCTTCCAGCTTAGGGTGAGGCTCGGCCGTTTTAGCTGCAATGGCAATGTTGCAACCTTCCTTGGCCAACCGTTCTGCAATGGCCTTTCCAATGCCGCGGCTGCCGCCGGTAATAAATGCAGTTTTGTTTTTTAGTGTCATGACCCCGTTTTTTTCCAAATTACTACAAACTGAGGTACTGCATTTTAGAAAAGTTTCTTCCTGTTATCTATAAAAGGAAGAAATCCTAAACTTTGTACCCTTCTCTCTAATTAGTGTTATTTCAAGCGTACTATGGCTAATTTTCCAGGAACAACCTGGTCCGCCATGCCGGATTGCTACTATTCCTCACGTAATGCCCACCCCGAGGAACCCGCCGGTAGCCTTTTTGGTTGCCGCTGTTAGCCATTCCCACGAGTGCGCAATGATCATGCAGTTGCTTGCAAAATGGTTTCTACCATTCCGCCAGCGGACCAAGGGTTAAAGGGTGAGTGAAATATAATTCAACTAAGGGTTGATCTACGTGAGCTAATATTGAGCCCGCTTTTGACAGCTCCTGTTCGCTTGCTATTCTTTCAGATGGATTACACCCGCAGTTGTTTATAGTGAAGCCCGTCAGGACTTTTGACAGCGCCTTAACAAAAATGTCCCGCTATACTCACCGCAGCAATACTAATTATTTTTCATCGCGCTGAATTCTCAAAACACTTTATCGCCCAGGCCTTTTACAGAATTGAAATTATCAAACCGCTGCCCCTTGTAAGCCAGCTCAGCAGGAAGCTGTTGAACGGCCCAGGACTGTTTACCATCCGCGATTACTTTATGGCATTGTTTTAATAGCAAGAATAAAAGTTGGTTTCGGAGTGCCTTTAATGATTCTTATATGAAAACATTTTTTAGTATTTGCCTGTTTCTCCCTTTGGCTGCATATGGTCAAAAAGTGAAAATGAACGCCTACGATCAAATTCTCAAACAGCATCGTATAGAGATGGCTTCGCTTCCGGTTATCAGCACACCCGCTGCTAAATTATCACTTGCGTTGGCATCGGCCGGCCCTGCCATTTATATAGAATTCAGTGGTACAGGCTGGGGAACCTCTACTATTGATTTAGGTAATGAAATGGTTTTTTTATTTTCAAA
>DASQMG010000440.1:0-2880 GCA_035645595.1 Flavisolibacter sp.
GCCTTTTGAAGGCGACCGGCGTTTGTATTCGGCGATGATGCCCGTCTTACTTTCATTCAATAATGATTTACGCAAAGAGCTTGTTGTGCGGTTAAAGTAACGACCTTTCTCCAACATGGCAGCCGGCACTTCTATCTTTCGCTGCGCAACTTCCGTCTTTTTTTGGGCGATGATCGTCTCTAAAATATTCATAGTACAATTTGTTGAAATAAGGCCAATTCTACCATTCACCCCTTTATTGTAATGAAATCAATTTCTGAAACGAGCCGTAGGCTTTCCCGCTTTCAAGGCTTTCTACCGCCGCATTATAGGCGTCATCATAATTCTTATAACCACCGGTGCAGTTGAGCGCCATAGCCGCATTGGCAAATACAACGGCGTTCTGCGACCAGGTGCCCTGGCCCTTTAAAATCGTAGTGAAAATTTTTGCGGCTTCATCTACCGTTGTACCGCCATTGATATCAATTGGTGTTACCGTACGCTTACCCAATTCTTCTGCCGAAAAAACTTTTTCACCTTTAGCCGTTATCACTTTTGTATCCGACGTCAGCGAAATTTCATCATAGCCATCCAGGCTATGAATAATAGTGAAAGGCTTGCCCCCCTGCTGTAACATATAATTATAAATACGGGCCATTTCCAAATTGTAAACCCCTACTAACTGGTAGTCGGGCTTGGCAGGATTTACCATTGGCCCCAACATATTAAAAAAGGTTCTGAACCCGAGATTTTTACGGATGCTTCCTACCGCCTTTAATGCAGGATGAAACAGCGGGGCATGCAAAAACGTAAAGCCAGTTTCTTCCAGCTCTTTCTTCAGACTATCGCTGCCATTTTTAAACTTATAGCCCAGCGTTTCCATTACATTAGAAGCGCCACTTACCGATGTTGCACCATAGTTGCCATGCTTAGCCACTTTTTTACCAGCGCCGGCAACTATAAAACAGGCCAGGGTAGAAATGTTGAAAGTATTTTTTCCATCGCCGCCTGTACCTACAATATCCATTACTTTGTGGCCATCCAAATCCACCTCTACGGCCAGTTCCAGCAAACCATCGCGAAACCCCTGTAGTTCGTCAATCGTAATACTGCGCATTAAATAAACTGTTATGAAAGCAGTTAATTCTACATCATTGTAAATGCCTTTGGCGATGTTGAGCATGACCTCTTTCGCTTCCTCCCGCGATAAAACTTTATGCTCAAACAGGGCTTTTAATATCTTTTTCATGGTCTCATTTTCGAATTGTCAATTTGTCGAATTAACTCTTTAGCCAATTACGCATAATTATCTCTCCATCGGGTGTAAGTACACTTTCCGGGTGAAACTGTACGGCCTGAACATCGTACCGTGTATGTTGCAGCGCCATAATATATCCATTTTCATCAACCGCGGTAATCTCCAGTTCGTCTGGAAAATCATCATTGGAAATTACCCAGCTATGATAGCGCCCTACCATAAATTCATCAGGTAATCCTTCGAACAGATTTTTTGGTAAGGAAGGAGTGGCGAGAGGTAAAACAAGTGAACCGGATCTCCTGTTGGTTATTTCACTTTTTACCTGCCTAACCGGTAAGGCCACTCCATGGTATACGGTTGACAGGTTGACCAGGCTTCCGCCAAAAGCCTCTCCAATAGCCTGGTGACCTAAACAAACACCAAGGATAGGTTTGGTTGCCGCATACTGTTTTATTACTGCCAACAACAACCCTGCTTCGGAAGGAAGGCCCGGGCCGGGAGACAAAATAATTTTGTCATACCCGGCTACTTTCTCCAACGTTATCTGGTCGTTACGATGTACCTCGACCTCCGCATCCGGCATCACCTTTTTAACCAAATGAACAAGGTTGTAGGTAAACGAATCATAGTTATCGAACACTAAAATCTTCATCACACTTATTTAATTGTTTCCGCTTTCTTAACAGCTTGTTTCAGCGCATTCAATTTATTCTGTACTTCCTGCAGTTCGCTGTCCGGGTTTGAAACTGACACCACCCCGGCTCCGGCCTGTGAAAACAAGGTATTGTCTTTACTTAACAGGGTGCGTATCATGATAGCATGATTACAGGAAGCATCGAAGCCAACAAAGCCTATAGCACCACCATAGAAACTGCGGCTTGTTGGTTCGTATTCGTTAATCAGCTGCATGGCTTTATACTTGGGCGCACCACTTAATGTACCTGCCGGAAACGTTTTGAATAGTACGCTGAACGGGTTGGTACCGGTTGCTACATCGCCGGTTACTTCACTTACCAAATGAATAACATGCGAGTAGTACTGCACCTGGCGGTACTTACTTACCTGCACGTTTGAGCATACCGTGCTTAAATCATTTCTTGCAAGGTCAACCAGCATCACATGCTCGGCATTTTCCTTTGGGTCTTTCATTAGTTCATCTGCTTTTTCTATATCTGTTTCGTCATTGCCGGTGCGCTTGAATGTACCGGCAATGGGGTGCATAATTGCCTTGCCGCCTTTAATAATCAACTGCGCTTCAGGCGACGAGCCCATTAATTTATAATCGCCGTAATCAAAGAAAAACAGGTAGGGGGAAGGGTTGATATTGCGCAGGGCACGATACACATTGAATTCATCACCGGTAAAGCTTTGCTGAAACCGGCGGCTTAAAACGATCTGGAAAACATCACCCCTATAACAGCTTTTTATTCCTTTCTCTACTATATGCAGGTAATCGTCATCACCCATATTAGAGCTTTCATCTGAAGTGACCTGGAAGGGAAAAACAGGGACATCTTTATTATTCACCAGGCTTTCCAGTTCAGCCATTTCACTTTCAATGCCGGAAATCTTGTTTTCGAGTAGGAGCAGTTCGTCACGGTAATGATTGACAGCAATAACATACTGGTATAGCCGGTAGCGGG
>DASQMG010000441.1:0-2308 GCA_035645595.1 Flavisolibacter sp.
AATTGAAGACGTAGCCTTACTTGTGGAGAAAAACAAAAACGGGATACATTTCAGACGTAATCTCTCGTCCTGGAAAATTCTTTGTTTCAGTTCCAGGCCGCCAATTTTATTCATATTTATATCGCAGAGTATAAAAAAAGATTTCCTTTCGGTTGCTTTTATATAATCCATAAATTTAAATCCATCGTTGAAGGTGATTATTTGATTATCAATCTTTAGCTCAACGAATGCTTCATCGATAATTGCCAAATCGTCCTCGTCATCATCAATAATTATTATAGGGTCTGTATTCATCTTCCTGGATTGTATTTACCGGACGACAGCCATCAAATAGTACTAAACATCAGTCACCTGCTATCCTTGCGCAAAGGTCAATACTGTGCGTTGATTGCCTTTACACAATTTTGCATAAACATTACATCATTTACTGTTATTTCGTTCGATTGCCCCTTAAAAGGATAGTAAAAATTGTCGGGACGACAGAGTGTGCCTCTTTCATTATTTAGAATTCTTTTCGTTTAACCTGGCTTTGATCTCCTTTAATAAATCAAATTGTCTCTCCCTGGTTTCGAAAAGGGTCTTAATCTGTTCTTCCAACCACAAACCGATTTTCTGACTAAGGCGGAGAATCTGCCTTTCTGCTTTAAGGTTGATCAGGTGGTCATTTTCGCTTCGTAACCCGTCTTTTTCTTCCTGCCTGTTCTGGCTCTTTATAATAACAGGGGCTAGCTATATATTGATAGTCGTGCCTCACTAATCATATGATCACTTTGCCAAATGCTTTACTATTCCATTTGCCAACCTTCTTTTGGCTATAAATTCCGGAAGACCTTTAACAGCATCAAAAATAACTTCCCGCAACACTACCAGATCCTGGTAGTCATCTTGTTTTGGAAGCCGTGTTTTAAAATCAGTTTTTATAGAGACGTCTTCTCCGAACTCTTTAATCAGTTCTTTATCATCAAGAACAGCAAACACGTAACAAGGTGCTACCGAAGTATCGAAGTAGATAGCGCATCTATAGGCCGTATTTCTAAAAATAAATGGTACGTTTATATCCATAATTTGTGGATTCAGGGGAATGATCTATATAGAAACAGTAGGAACTCCGGGCATAAGAAACCGAACAAACACGGGCTCTAGAAAATCTGGTAATTCATCCTTTGTGCGGACTCAGTTCCCTTTAACTTTTAATCTCTGTGGCCACTTTTATTCACAACAGCAATCATGCTGAGGTATTGCGCCGCTTGATAAAACGATTGCTAAATGCAGCAACAATAATGCTTCCCCAAATCAGTTTAAACTTATTATCATCAAAGACATTTTGACACTGCCAGCTATAATTGGAGGTAACATGTCGAAAGGCTGGATCATTTCTGCCAGCTATTCACAGGCATCAAAAAAAGACAGCATTCCATTGCTAATTGCTTTTTCTACTGTTGTATAACTTACTTCCGAGTGCGGGATATATTCAATTAGATCTACAATGTTGTGCGCCTCTAACCTTTGGAATTCTTTTCTTTTCCCCTCCTGTTCACAGTCATTTATTCACTCAGTTGTTCCGTTACACAAAATTGAGGTGAATGGAACAACCAACCCTTACATAACTTTAGTGATACCTTACATAATTTACTGGTAACCGGTAGAAAGAATGGTGTTATAAGTTCTCATGCGCAATAAGCCGTTTGTGCTTCATGGCTTTAAAGAAGGAGGGTGTAAGCCCAGTTATTTTTTTAAACTGGTTGGAAAGATGGCCGACGCTGCTATAATGAAGCCGGTATGCGATTTCAGTAAGCGTATGTTCATTATAGATGAGCAACTCCTTCGCCTTTTCAATTTTATGCAAAATAATATAGTGCTCTATGGTTGTTCCTTTAACCTCTGAAAAAAGGTTAGAAAGATAATTATAATCGTAGCCGAGCTTTTCGCTCAGGAAGTTAGAAAAATTGACGGTGGGTGGCTCATCGGTATAATGGATCATTTCCACTATAATGTTTTTCACTTTTTCAATCAGCATGCTTTTTTTGTCCTCCATCAGTTCAAGGCCAAATCTCAGTAAGGCAGTCTTTAGCTCATTTTGCTTACTGACGGTAATATTTTCTCTTACCTCCACCTCGCCTAATTCAACAATGGTGGTATGTAGCCCCAGTTTTTCCAACTCGGACTTTACAATCATTTTACACCGCAGGCTGACCATATTTTTTATGAGGACCTTCATGCTTAACCAACGCGGTTGAAGTTACAATAGATGCCGTATCGAATCGTATAAATAAAATGGGAGAAGTAGTTTACGATTTCAACGGGTTTC
>DASQMG010000442.1:0-8785 GCA_035645595.1 Flavisolibacter sp.
TGACGAACATATATAAGCCTGAAAGGATTTACTTTCCGAAGCAAGCCTGCTATTAATGCAGGCACTTGCTGGTGAGCTATCACAATGTCTATTTTGTACTTCTTAATAACAGACCGAAGCTTTATAAGATTAGTAATGTAAAAACTAAGTTTGCTACTCCCGGCTTTTAGTTCAACGGCTTCTGTGTGAACTCCAAGATTTTCCATGTACTTATGCAGATATCCTTTTTCGCATGTAGTAAGGAGCACCACTTCGTGGCCTTTTTGAACTAGCAATTCCATTACGGATTGTTGCTCAACGGTCCTTAGGTTGTAAGGGAAAAAAACTAAGATATTCAAATTAAGTTGTGGTTCCCCAAATAGAGGTAGTTAATTATCAGAGGTAAGTTTTTGCCTTGGCAAAAAATGGACATCAAACAAATCAGCTTGTGAACAGAACATGTCTTTTGTTATTAAACCACCTTCAAAAATAACATCATATTTATAGCTTTCTAAGAAATTATAAATCTCTTCTAATGTATTTCCATTTGCTTTAATACCTAACGGATGTAGAGATAAAATGCCATGAGGCCGCATCACTTTCAGAACATTTATGCAACCTAACAATACGTTATATTCAAAGCCCTCAGCATCAATTTTTATAAAGTCAACGTGATGTATTTTATTACTCAAAATAAAGTTATCAATAGAAGTTAGTTTCACCTTTACCTTATGAAGACGTCTGTCCTCTTTGAATCCAATAAGACTGTTACTGTTGTCGCCTTCATTATCAGAAACATAAAAAAAGGTTTCACCGTCTTTATCGGCTATAGCCTCATTTTGGGGAACTATGCAATCTTGCATGTTATTTATAAGAATGGTTTTTTGCAACAATTTTTGTGTACTGGGTGTGGGTTCAAATGCATAAACTGTCCCACTGCTCCCTACAAGTTGGGCCGCTCTAACTGCAAAGAGTCCAAAATGGGCTCCTACATCTATCACTATGTTTCCAGGTTTGGTATGCTTCTTTAAAAATGTAAAATTATCATGCTCGTAATCGGACGGAAAATACCGATGGTATCTAGTCGGAAGCCTCAGCTTAAACCCAGAGAAAGCCACATTCACCCCTCTCCCCAGCGTTATTAAATCTAAAACTTTGTAACCTGTTTCTTTTATTAAACTCATATATAGATTTATTTACATTAAGTTCTTGAAACCAAATATCCTGCTTAAACTATAATATTTGTTTACGAAATAAATTGTGGTAACTGCCATTATAAAATGGACGATCATGCTTGTGTAAGTAGCACCAAGTGCCCCGAACCAACGAACGAAAAAAAGGTTGATTGAAAGACTAACTATCATTCCAAAAATTGATATTGACATGATCAGGTTGTTTTTCCTCAGGCTTAACAAAAAGGCAATAAAAACATTATAGACTGCCCAAAAGAAAAGACCGATGGTTAGAAATATAGCATACTGTTTCCCCGGATTAAACCTGGGCCCAATAAAATATTTAAAGAAAAGGGGAGTTGCCAAAATAACTGATAGTGCAATAAACGATGCAATTCCTATGTAAACCAGGATTATTTTTCTCAGTTTAGCATAGTCAACTTCAGTTTGAGCCAGGCTTTTATAAATTGTAGGGTAAAAAACATTGCTTAGTGTAAGAGTACCCATACTTACTATCATTGCTATCTGCGCACCAGCACTATAAAGTCCTACATCACCTGTGCCTTCATAAAAATTGATGAAAAACCGATCTGAAAAACCTAAAACAAATATTGCAAGCCTTTCGGGCACAAAAGGCAGTCCTGTAATAAAAATTTTTTTTATAGCATCTTTATTAAATACACCGGTGTATAATTTCCATCGTTTTACAAGAAATATGGCAACTGCTAACATCAAACATAATACGGCAATGCTACTACTCAACCTTCCCTGCCATTTAAGACTTAACATAACAACAAAAAGAATAGTTAATGCTATTTCAACTATATTTTTTGAAATCGAGTAAAGCGAAAACAACCGGTGATTTCCTTTATCGCGTATCAGGGTTAAGATGACATCATTATAGATAGTCAGCAAACAGGCAAAAGGAATAAGGAGGGCAAAAAAGAAATCAATGCGTAGGAAGTTCTCAATGTAAGAATGACCCACTAAAATAAGTAGCGTAAATAAAAAGCAGGAAATTACCGGAATAGAAATGGCGTTTGTAAAATGCCTGCTAAAAACATCCTCACTCATTTTAAAAAAATCAACTCCAAGAATAAACTGTACGCCAATAGCTATAAAAGGAGATAAAAAAACAATAGTGGCACTATAAAGATTAATAATGCCATAATCTACTTCCGTTAAATGATGTGTAACTAAAGAAAACGTTACAAATGAAATAGCGGCATTGAAAAAAATTGTAAACCCATAAATAGATAACGACTTTAATTGCTTCATGTATTAACCGGAATGTAAATAGAGGAATTTTCCAACCGCACTAAAGGTTTTGATGGTGTTGTTTTGATTAAGCAGCGCAACGAAAACCTGAGTTTTCATATGTTTCAACAAGTGTTTTAAACACTAATTAATAAAAGGGAATTGAGGTTATTGTTTATTGCTCCGGGCTTCTATATTGGAATAAGGAAACAACAGCAAATTCTTATTATAAAATTGCAGCTTCTTGTATTCGGTTCCTTCTATAGACCACCATTGCCCGGAGCCTACGCTGACATTTACCCGGTAAAGGTTATTGCCATTTACTTTTTCAATGTTTGCAACGCGGCTGCCGTTTGTTATAACGGGCTGCTCTTGTGCACTATTGGTAAAATAAAAAAAGCTACTTTCCTTTTCTGCATAAAACCATAGCTTTCCTAAAACCGCATAGGTTGGAATAGTTTTAAAGGCCAGCCACTGTACATCCGGAACTGCAAACCGTATCCAGTTTGAGTTTTGAATAACAAGTTTATACGTTTTGCCCGCAGGGATTTTTATTTCTACAGTTTTCCACTTGGCATCAATTGCTATTTGCTGGTTATATATTTCTTTTTTAGTAAGGGTATCAACCAGGCTTATGACAGGATTTTGGGTTAGGTTGTTTTGAGAGGCTTCGTTTACCTTGATATAAAAACGTATAAAACCTTCAGTCGATGGTTGCACCAGTGTTTCAGGCCAGTCTAATATTAGCATACCCTCCCCTTTATCGGTCCGTGCAGCGTTCTTATTTTTTATTGTATAGCTTGCAGAAGATGGTGTTTGCAAATAGGGAAACCCATTCAACAAAGGGTATTTTCTTAAGTCCTGTTTAAACAATGCTTCAATTTCTTTTTCATTTACAGGAGTAATGTTTTTTATCTGGGTACCTATAGGTTCAAATAATTTCCACTTCTGACTCAAAGGGCTACCAGCAGAAAAATTCCTTGACAAGAGTTGTGTTAGATATGTACTATGAATAGCAGCGGTGGGGTAAAGGCGTAACACATACTCTACAAAGCTGTTAAGCATTTCCTGGTTTTGAGGTTGCTGCTGGTGTTCATAATAAAGCGACAGGTAATGCAGGTATGATTTGAATATACGAATGCGTTGTTGCACCTTTTCATCCGTTGTTGCCTGGCTGCTTTTATTCAATTGCTCTAACAGGTAAGGCATATCAGCAGCCCCTGAATAAGAATCCAGCTTTGTAAAGTAAGCTTCAATAAAACGGGCTGCCGTGCCAAAGAGTTGCTTATAAAATAACTGCCTTAGGTTTTCTGTATTCTCATTTGCGTTCCACCCTTTCCTGGCAGATAAATAGAGCCCCGAACCGGTAGATCCAATCGCATAAGATGACTCCAACACAAAACCTTTAATACCCACTTGCTTCCAATAATTAATTCGTTGCATCCAGGAAGAAATAGCATACCCTCCTGTCGGCGGTGTATCCCAGTGCCAGTCCGGAATACCATAATAATCATACAGCAATAAATTAAGGTTTTTCTTTTTCCAGCTCTCGATAAGTTGTTCTGGTGAACTGACAGTTTGAAAAGCATACGGCACTACCTGCACTATCAGGTTTGAGACCAATTGAAAAGAGGGTGGTGCAGCGTGTGTATTGTATGCATAGATATTCGCATAACCCCTGGGTGATACTTTTTGTAAAGCCTTTGCTGTTTCATTAGCTAAAAAATATATAGGGTGGGCACCACCCCCTATCTTTTTGCAGTCGTCACATTCGCAGTCTCCATATCCGTCAGCAGGATCGACTGATACCGTAATTATTTCATTATCGTAGTTGTTTTGACGTAATCTCTCTTTCAATTCCGCTACCCTATCCGCTATAAAGAGCTCTCGTAGATTTTTATTGCTGATGCACCATTTAGCATCGGGGCTCCATTGCCTCTTTCCATTTACAAGGGCAAGGTATTCGGGATGTTGTTCCAATAAAGCCTTGTTTTTATAATTAAAGGTATCGCCATAATGCCCGCCCAAATGAAAAATGCCTCCCATTCGGTTTCTTCGTTTCCAATCATTCCATTTTTTCTCAAGCAGGGCATTGGGGTCTAAGGCCTTAACCGGCAAGATACCTCCTGTACCAAAAAAATCGCGAAGGACAAAGGAGGGTGCCTCATAATATTGCGCCTTCAGTGTTATGTCCATTTTTGAAGGGACCACCGCCCATTCTTCTCCTGGCAGGTACCATTTAAAACCGAGATGGTTTAGATAAGTATAGATGGCCCTTGACAAACCAAGAGGATGCGTAGCTACCAGCAATAAACGGTTCGCGTTTCCATCTATCACAAAATCTTCTATTGTTCCTTTTTGTAATTGGGTAGTTAACGCTGGCGAGATTAAGCCGGGCTTTAATAACAGGAGCTGAATTCCTTCTTTTTTAACGTCCGAAGAGACGTTTGAGGAAAAGGCTTTTCCGGTAGCTTTTTGTAGTTGTCGTTGTAAATCAGCTATCGATTCCAGTAAAACCGGATCTTTTATATCTTGCGCATAAATCTTCTGTCCGTAGAAAATGTCAGTCCCTACTTGCGCCATAACCGGCAAGGAAAAAAGAAGGAGGAATAAAATAAATTTGGTCTTCATCATTTATAAATGCTTGGAATGAGGCCTCATCCATTAAAACATTTTTAATGTTTGAGGTTTAACGCTTAAAACTAATTAGTACTCAATTTGTAATAGTAGCATTATATACACCCCTTATTTTTTCGAGATATACGTTTTTTGAAACCTTTGCGGCTGCAAGCGCTTTTGCCTTTGCACCTTCTATATCAATTTTATTTGGGTGCTGCAGATAGTCTTCAAGAATTTTACGCAAAGCAGCGGCGTGGTTTAGCGGAATAAAATTTGTTTCCTCCCCAAGTAATTCATGAAAAACCGGTATGTCGCTCACTATCGGTGGCAAACCAGCCGCCATGGCTTCAAAAAGCGATAAGGGAGAACCTTCTGTTAGGGAAGGCATAATAAACAAATGATAGTGAGATAAGATGCCTCTTGAATCTGCAACAGGGCCTTTAAAAAATACATTTATACCTTTTGCCCTCGCTTCTTTTTCCAGTCTTGTACGTTCCATGCCCTCGCCGTAAACATCGCAACTCACCGGTAAATCTTTTAGTAATGCAAAAGCATCTAAAAGATATTGCTGGTTTTTTATCGCCTTTATATTTCCCAGTGCAAGTAGCTTCAGGTGCCCGTTTTGCAGTTCAACCTTTGACCTGTCTAATGTAAAATAATGGTCAGGAATGTATATACCCAGCACATTTTTTTTACCATTAAAACCTGTGGTAGCAACATAATCATTTAATACTACATTAGAAACTGCCAAACAGGTTTGTGCCTTTTTAGAAAGAATACGATCAATGAAGCGGTAATACCATTTTGTGGCATTCTTTGAAAATTCAAAATGTTGTGTAAACAGCAGGGGTATGGAAGTTGGTGTGCCAGCCTTGGCAAGGATGGTGGCAAAATATAAGTGAGCATGTACAATATTCGGCCGATACTCTTTCAGCGTTTTTGTATAGGCAGTTAGTTTAAAGAACACGTCGGTTTTACTCCTGGCTCCCAGGCATACATGCTTTGCATTAGGTGGGACCATTGACAAGTTATTACCCTCAAAAACAGTTACAATTAAATGATCATACTCCGGCAACTCGGCTATCGTGTTACAAAGCAAATTTTCGGCGCCGCCGGTGGTAAGAGACTCTATTAAATGAAGGATTCTTTTCACTGATTCTTGTTTCTCCTTTTATAACTGAGATATATATCCGGCCTTTCCGGCCTTAAACAAAATTGATGGGGTTATTAATAATCCAGAAATTAATTATACAGCTTAAGAACTTACAACACTCTTCTACTTCCAGTAAACATAGGTTAAAGAATATCAACAGCCATGCAACTACTTAGCCTTTCACCTATAAGCTGTGCCATCAGGTAAATTGTACTTTGTAAAAAAGCCATTCCAGTGTCAGTCCAAAATTCACCTTTAGAATTTTGCCTTTAAAGTCGGTTTGCCAGAAGTGGGTTCTACAATAATTTTTCCTTAGCAGCTTATAATTCATCTTTTTTTGTACGTCAGGCGATATAACTAATGGCAGTATTTGACTCTGTGGCTTAAAGTTATTTTTTAAGGCAACAAATAAAGAATCTGCTATTATTTGTTTGTCTATAAAAGAGTTCTCAAAATTTTTTACTGTTTTCGCATCCGCATGGGCCTTGACAGTGCAAAGTACTTCATCAGTATAAACTACATTTTGCAGGCCGTAAAGGCATACAAAGCGGTACCACATAAACATGTCCATGTTCATGTGCAGACTTTCTTCCACCGGGGTAATACTGCGAAATGCCCTCATTCTGAAAAACGATGCCGGCTGCGAAAAGGAGCAGCTAGCCAGGTGCGTGTTTAAATCCTTATCCAATAGGGTTGTACGAAATAAAACCGTTGAGGTTTTTGAATCTTCAAAATTCACTAAAGCATTTCCGCAAAAGCAAAGCACTTCCTTGTTTAAAAATGCTTTTTCGATGCGCAATAATGCATTTGGAGTAAGGCAATCATCACTGTTGATCCAGTTACAAATTTCACCCGTGCATTTTTCGAGACCCTTGTTGATTGCATGGCTCTGGCCCCTGTCTTTTTCACTTACCCAATAGGTAATCCAGGGCTCGTATTTCTTAATAATCTCAACCGTACCGTCGGTGCTGCCACCATCTATAATGATATATTCGAGGTTCGGATAATTTTGCAATAAGATGCTTCGGATGGTTTCCTCTATAAATTGGCCCTGGTTGAAGGTGGGTGTGATGATGGTTATTTTAGGATACACCGCGTTCTTATCGTAAACAGCAGCATCTGTTTCCTCCGTCCATGGCCAACCTGTTTGAGCTATTGATGGTTTAGGAATTTCTGCTAATAAACTATTCATCTGTTTTTAAAATTGACACTAGACCCTGCAATCGAAAGGGTTCAAAAACTTCACTACTCGAAGTAGCCTGAAGCCAGATAATTTAATTAATGGTAACTATTTATTCAAAGTTTATATCCAAAACCTTCAATAAAGGGTTTCCAGAAAGGCAGGTTATACCGCCACCACGCATGGCAACCCATTGGAAGCTGTTGATTGTTCTTTATAAAAAGCACTTCCGGTTTCAGCTCGAAGCTGAATTTGGTAGCCTCTTCTACCGGGGCCACTATAAAATCTTTGTACACTAAAGGCACTGACAGGGAGAAGAACCTGTCTTCATCTCCATTATAATCTTCCAGCACAATATAGTTTTCACCACCCTGGCTCAATAACCAACGCACCGGCTTTTTCAGGCACAGTTTTACCAGGTGCATTATACTGTTATCCTTATCCATTGGATCCCGGCAGTACATCGACTTTAAAATTTTCTGTATCGGCTTGATTCGGCGCAAAGAAAAACCGGAATTGCCTACACCAACCAGGTTATTGCTTACTGGAATATCGAATCCCTCAAACCAGGGCGCACCAATGTAATCGTATCCTTTATCACACCAGTAGGCTAGTTCATCTTTAAAAACAAACGCATCCAGTTCACAGGTAAGTAAGAAATCATACTCATTAAAAAGCCTATAAAAGAACCTGCTTTTTTTTAGCTTGTTGTACCGGTTTAATGAAGACTGCCATTTGGGATGAATAAAAATAGTGTCGAATTGAGGGACTACTTTTTTATACTGATCCAAGACAAGGTTTTGAGGCGCAACAATTTTTATAGGATGGTGACCCAGTATCTTAAAACATTGCTGAAAAGAAATCAACTGGTAAGGCGACGGATCAGGACTATGAACAGGGATAACAACAACGCAACTGTTTTCTTTCATTTTATACCAACAACAATGAGTGATAATTAGGTGGGTGTCAGGTCCCTAAACACCTTTTCTATTTCCGTTGTGAATGACGCGATTGGGTCATCCCTGTAAATTTCCCGAACCTTTTTACCTGCCCTTCTTCCAATCACTTCCCATTCATTCCTCAAAGCCCAGGCTTCTTCCAGTGCGGCATCAATAGCATTGACGGTAGGAAATGGAGCTATGAAACCGGTTTCTCCGTTCTTAATTAATTCTATTGCCCCGCCTACATCTGTTACCACTGCTCCCCTGTAACACCACATAGCTTCAATCAGCGCCAGGGATTGTCCCTCCATACGGGAGGGTAAAACTAAAAGATGGTTGGTCGTCCAAACGGTGGCTATGTCCTGCACATGGCCTTTAAAAACAATATTGGTTACGCCGTACATTTTTATCAGCCGCTCTGTTAACAGCTGGTGTTTTCCCGTACCATAAAAATTAAATGTAACCGGCCGGCTCTTCCATTTAG
>DASQMG010000443.1:0-9153 GCA_035645595.1 Flavisolibacter sp.
ACCTAACTCTTGCTTTTCACTTCTTTATATTCAAATAGTCGAGGAAGTAAATAATTTTTAAAGAGAGGTTATTGTTTTGAGAAGCCGATACCGTATTTGAGAAATTTTTGAAATAAGAGTATTGCACAGCGTCATCGAAACCTGTAATCGAATTTTTCCAAACGATATTAATGAAACTGCCGGGTGCAAATTGCCAGGTATAAACGGCATCAATATTAAAAAAGTTTTGGTTTAGGTCAAAAAGGGAAACTGCCCCCGCATGAACAGAAGGCAGCAGATCACCATTTGTTTGTAAATCATACAATTCTTTTTGTTCTACCTTACTCCAGTAATGCCTGGCCCTGAAAGTGATGCCGGACTTATTGGTGAAATTATATTTTGCACTGAGGATGTTTTCAATAGTGGTTCTGTTGCGACGTGTAAATACAATGTCATTTAAAGCTATTCGGTTACCAGCAGCATCTCTTGGAGAATAAAAACCCGCGTCGTTTGAAAATGGATTTAAATAAAAGTCCTGGCTTACAGAAAGTTTATCGTTAAACCGAAAGCGGTGCCAGGCACGGATCTCATGATTTCTACTGTTGAACTGGTTCCTCAAGCCAACGAAATAATCGGCCCCCAGATAATATTTTTTGGCATTATTGGTTTCAACCCATGCTTCCAACTGAAGCCGTGATGGGCTCCTGAAAGACCTGCCTTCTTTACGTGGTTCATAAAAATCATTGGCAACAGGAACATAACCCACAAAAGCGCCGATAAACCAAAGACTCTTTAATTGTGCATTTACATTTACATTGGTATTAAAACGTTGAAAACTGGAAGGGATAACCTGGCTATTAAACTTTTTATACAAGCTGCTTAGTCCGGCATTAAGATTCAGGTTGATGCGATTGTACCATTTTCCTGGCTTTAGCCAGCGGTACCCTGCCCAGAAATTATGATCAATGTAGTTGTTGTTAAACAAGATACCCATATCATTAATGTCATACTTCTCATCAGCAATTTCCTGTGTAAGGTTAAAGTTGAAACGCCCACCGGTTTTACCAAAACCTACCGTGTGCGAATAGCCGGTAGAACCTTTTGTATCAGGCGAGGTTAAATGGCTTACCGAAAACTTACCATTCCAGTTGTAGGTATTTTTTTTGTTATTGAAATTGAATAGAGCAGCGCTTACGTTGGCATCATAATCTTTACCGCTTCGCAGTACATTGGTGTTAATAAAGGACACAGATGAATTGTTCTTCAGCGTTTGATCAAACACTAAAATGTTGTAGTTCGTCAGGGGACCTGTTTCTATTTCCCGCTTATGTTTTGTGTTATCCTCTACCTCTGCATACATTGTTTTTGTGATGGCGTTAAAGACACCAATCCCCAAGCCCTTTTTTGTTCTGCCGGAAACCTTGGTAGCATTTATCAATTTCGTTTCGGATGGGTTTTTTAACACCGACTCATTTGCATTCAATTGCCCGGCCACATCCCAATAATGTATAGGTGTACTACCTATTCTTCTTGAATAAAACAAGTTGCCTTTATTAAACAACTCAGTTCCTTCGGTGAAAAACGCCCGGTTTTCATTAAATCTTACTTCAAATGGCGAAACGTTCAATACCTGGTTGTCGCTCTGCACCTGGCCAAAATCAGGGATAAGGGTCATATCTAAAGTAAACGCATCGCTGATACCATATTTTACATCCATTCCTCCATTTACCGAAGAAGTGACATCTTTTACACCTGTTGTTTTAGCGGGGTAGTGATTGGCGTAGGTAGAAAAATACGGAGAGAAAGACAAGCGTACAGGTGCCACGATTTTTTCAATTCCTGTCCACAAGCCTTCCTGGTTAACAAAGCCATTTACCTTTGGGTCAACCGGGTTCCACATATATTGCTGACCCGTTTTATTCCTTCGGCGAGTAATGTTTAAACCCCAGGTTTGGTTAGCACTGCTCACAAAACGTAAGGCAGAATATGGAATACGCATTTCAAAGCTCCATCCATTTTCTTGGATCTTGGCTTCGCTATCCCACACGCCGTTCCAGGAATCGTCTTCACCGGAAGTACTTGAGTATTTTGCGTCATACTGTTCTCCATAAGGGGTTACATAAAAGCCAAATCCATTGATCTTATCATTATAGGTATCAAAGATGACACCCACAAAGTCATTTACCCCTACTTTATCACGCCCTATCAATTCCCTTGAAACGCTATCTTTTGTTCTTTCATAGCAGTAGCCGGCTATATATACCGATGTATTGTCGTACAGTAAATAAACCACTGTTTTATTAGCCGAATTTTCTATAACACCGGCATTAGGTCGCCACTCTACAAAATCAGTAGCTGGTGCTACTTCTTTCCATGCAGGTTCATCTATATTACCATCAATTTTTATGGCCGCAGTGGTTCTTTTGGAGGCTAACTGCTTAGGAGTGGTTTGCTGAGCAAGCAGTGAAAATGCACTTATTGATAATAAAAAGACCAGGAATAGAGTACGCATCGATTATAGTTTGCAGTAATAAAGCCTTACGAAATTAGACGTAGTGGAAAAGCATGTTGTTACCGCTTATCAAACAAAATGGGTGAAAGCTATTTTTTTCGCAGTAAAAAAGCCATCCCGGCAGGATGGCTTTACCTATTTAAAGTAAAATTTCTTAACTAATTTTCTCTACCTGCATGTAATTTAATTCTACGGGAGTAGAGCGACCAAAGATCTTAACCGTTACTTTCAATTTTTTCTTTTCGTCATTTACCTCTTCAATTACACCGTTAAAGTCATTAAAAGGTCCCTCAATGATCTTAATCATTTCACCAACAATAAATGGCTCACTCATGCTAACCCCACCTGCTTCAGCCATTTCATCCATCTTGCCAAGCATCTTATTCACTTCTGCTTTACGAAGTGCAATCGGGTTTTCCTTACCAAGGAAATGAATAACACTTGGAATATTTTTAATAAGGTCACGCAAGTCATCGCTTAACTTACCTTCCGTAATTTCTATCATTACATAACCGGGATAGTAGTTGCGCTCCCGCATCACTTTCTTTCCGTTCTGTACTTTGTAAACTTTTTCAACAGGTAAAAAAACCTGCTTAACCACCTCGCTCCAACCGCCACGGGCTACTTCCTTATCCAGGTATTCTTTCACCTTTCTTTCCTTACCGCTTACCACACGCAGCACATACCACTTGGTTTCCTGCTGCTGCGGCTCCTGGGGACTTTCCTGTGGACTTTGTACTACTGTTTCTTCCATTAGAATAATTTGTAAATAAAGTTCAGGCCTGTGTTAGACACTAAATCCATAATAGCTACTACGGCAGTAATAATTAATGTAGCAGCCAGCACAATCATGGTAGACTGCTGTAACTGAATCCAGTTAGGCCAGGTTACTTTCTCCGTCAGCTCTTTATATGAATCGCGGAAGTAGTTGGAAATCTTGTTCATTAGTAATTAGTTGAGTGGTTGATCCGTTGAATAGCTGACTGGTTGATTTACTAACCAACAAATTAACCAACCAACTTACCAACTATTAAAAAAACTGCACGGGTGGAGAGATTCGAACTCCCATCAACGGTTTTGGAGACCGCTATTCTGCCATTGAACTACACCCGTATTTGAAAGCTAAGAGCTATTAGCGGTAAAACTAATAGCTCTTAGCAATATGTTGCAAATATAGAAATATGATTTGCAAAGCGTCCTGACTAAAAGCTCAAAGCTTTAAATCCGTAGCTTATTTTAAGATTTCAGTAACCTGACCGGCTCCTACCGTACGTCCACCTTCACGAATTGCGAACTTCAAACCTTTCTCCATTGCAATAGGCTGGATCAACTTAACAGTAAGGTTAGTATTATCACCAGGCATAACCATTTCAGTTCCTGCTGGTAATTCAACTTCTCCGGTAACGTCAGTTGTACGGAAGTAAAACTGAGGACGGTATTTCTGGAAGAACGGAGTATGACGTCCGCCTTCTTCTTTGCTTAGTACATAAACCTCACCTTTGAAATCGGTGTGTGGAGTGATAGATCCCGGCTTCACGATAACCATACCACGACGGATCTGAGTTTTCTCAATACCACGTAATAGTAAACCTGCGTTGTCACCGGCTTCACCTTCATCCAGCAATTTGCGGAACATTTCCACACCAGTACAGGTTGAAGTAAGCGGAGCATCCATTAAACCAACAATCTCAACAGACTCACCTACTTTAATACGACCTCTTTCAATACGGCCTGTAGCAACAGTACCACGACCGGTGATTGAGAAAACGTCTTCAACGGACATAAGGAAGGCCATATCAACAGGGCGTGGAGGCAATGGAATATAGGAGTCAACCGCTTCCATCAATTCGTCAATTTTACCAATCCACTTTTCCTCACCAGCCAAAGCACCGGTAGCGGAACCCTGGATGATTGGTGTATTGTCCCCATCAAAACCATAAGAGCTTAACAAGTCACGGATTTCCATTTCTACCAGCTCCAACAATTCAGGATCATCAACCAAGTCAACTTTATTCATAAATACCACAATGCGGGGAACACCAACCTGACGGGCCAAAAGAATGTGTTCTTTTGTTTGAGGCATAGGACCGTCGGTAGCTGCCACAACTAAGATAGCACCGTCCATTTGCGCTGCACCGGTAATCATATTCTTTACATAGTCGGCGTGACCAGGACAATCAACGTGAGCGTAGTGACGGGCGGCCGTTTGGTACTCAACGTGGGCTGTATTAATGGTGATACCACGCTCTTTTTCTTCCGGAGCGCCATCAATTTCATCGTACTTTTTCGCTACATTACCCATGCCTTTAGAGGCGAGATGAGACGTAATAGCTGCGGTCAAAGTGGTTTTACCGTGGTCTACGTGACCGATGGTACCAACGTTAACGTGCGGTTTGTCCCGCTTAAAATTCTCTTTTGCCATCTTTATCGGTTTTTAGTTGTGGAGTTAATTGTTATTGTTTAATCTCCTTCTCACCAACTAAAAGTTTGAAGGAAAATTTTTATGTTACCAGCAACAGGCTAACCATCAAGCTTTTGTTGCGTCGCACTCTTGTACTGTTAGCTATCAGTGGTCAGGAATCAACTATCAGGATTAACTGAAGGCTGATGGCTAAAAGCTGAAGGCTCTTCTGAGCCGTTAGTGAGAATCGAACTCACGACCTCATCCCTACCAAGGATGTGCTCTACCCCTGAGCTACAACGGCTTTTGTCAAAAACGTTGACAGTTGACCGTTGTTTGCTGACAGAGGCAACACACTGTCATCCATCATCTGACAACATTAACTGGAGCGGAAGACGAGGCTCGAACTCGCCACCTATAGCTTGGAAGGCTATCGCTCTACCAAATGAGCTACTTCCGCGTAATTGTTAGCTGATGTGATAATTAGCCGGTTAGCTGATTAACTACAAAAGCCATTTGCAAAGAACTTTCAATAATTATCCAGTTAGTACATTGACTAATTAGATAATTGTTTCCGTGGGCAGAGTAGGGTTCGAACCTACGTACTCGTGAGAGAACAGATTTACAGTCTGTCGCCTTTAACCACTCGGCCATCTGCCCAATTTAAGCGCAAAGTAAGAACTATGATTTACGAATGAATTTACTACTTTGTATTCGTATTTAGCCAGAGCCGAAGAAGGGAGTCGAACCCCCGACCTACTGATTACAAATCAGTTGCTCTACCAACTGAGCTACTTCGGCATTAGTTAAGGTGCTAATTGGAAATGTGCTACTTAGCTAATAACTATTACACAAAACCTGCACAGCATCAAAGAACTTATCAATCAGCACATCAGCCAATTGCCCCTTTTTTAGGGATGGCAAAAGTATGGGAAATGATGAATAGAAAAAAATACGTTGAAAAAATTTTCCCCGTTTACAAATAAAAAATCCCGCACTGCGCGGGATTTAAAAAATTTTCAGGCGACCTGCCGCTCTTTTTTCTTCTTTATTTGTTGTATTAAGGCATTCAGCGCTTCATCAAACGAGGTTTCAAACGACTTACTGGAGCTCTTTACAAAAAAATCAGCCCTGGGAACATGTACCCTTATTTCCGAAATTTTATCTTTAATGTTATGCGCCACATTGTCTAACACAAGAAATACATCTACTTTAATAATCCTGTCGTGGTACTGCGAGAGCTTCTCTAATTTTTTGGTTACGTAATCAATTAATTTCTTGTCGGCATCAAAATGTAGTGATTGAACATGAACGATCATAGTATTGGGTTTAATCTTTAAAAAATAGCTCAAGAAGGTTGGCTTTGTACACTGTATGAAGTTAATGTTTCACGCATTTCAAACCAAGCTAAATCCGGGAAAAATTTCAGGGCGCAATAAAACCCGCTTAAGCTTTGGGATGAGCCTTCTTGTGTATGTTTTTCAGACGGTCTATAGTATTATGTGTGTACACCTGTGTAGCGGCAAGGCTGGTGTGGCCCAGCAGTTCTTTTACTGCGTTTAAATCTGCACCATTATTAGTAAGGTGGGTGGCAAACGTATGGCGCAATACATGCGGACTCCGCTTTTCAATTGTAGTAACGAAGCTTAAGTAGTTTTTTACTGAACTATAAACACTTCTGGGAGTAAGCGGCTTTCCTTTTTCTGTTACCAATAAAATATTCATTGAAAGATCAGGAACATCTTCTTTTTTCTTTTGCAGGTACGCCCTGATCTCTTTATGTAACTCAGGGTTCAACGGGATAATGCGCTCCCTGGCACCTTTGCCTAAAACCTTAATGGTACTATTCGAAAAATCTATTCCGGTTTCTTTTAAACCAATGGCTTCGCTTAACCGCATACCGGTTTGATAAAATAAAAGCAATATCAGCCTCTCTGTTTGCCCTTTCCAGGTATCTGGAAATTCGACATGATCAAACAGGGTTTTTATGTCTTTATCGGCAACAAAACTGGGCAACCTTTTTTCAATTTTAGGTGCTACTACCTTTGCCATTGGGCTTTGTTGCACTATCCCTGTTTTGATCTGATATTTAAAAAAAGATTTAAGCGTTGAGATTTTACGATTAATACTCTTTGCAGAAAGGCCTTCATCTTTTAAAGAGGCCAGCCAACTACGGATGTAGGTATGTGAAAGTTGCTGCAACGGCGTTTCGCCAAACTGCATTATTACAAAATCAAAAAAAGCAACGAGATCAGTGTGATAGGAAATAACGGTGTGCTGCGAGTACCGCTTTTCAAACCGGAGATAATCAAAAAAAGGCTGCAATGTTGTATGATGGTTTTCCATAAAAAAGCAATAGCTGCAAAGTAATCAAAACCTTGCAGCTATACAATATGATAGAGGGGAGGAAGTTTACACTTCTATCTTTCCGCTTGTTATCTGTTGCTTGTAAACAGCTTTCAACACCTGGCCCCTGCGTCTTACAGAAGGTTTGATGAAGGCTTGTCTTTCACGTAACTGCAACAAGATCTTTGCTTTTTCGAATTTCTTCTTATACTTCTTTAAAGCTTTATCTATGTTTTCGCAGTCTTTGCTATCAATTATCAGCATGCGTTTATACCTCCTTTAAAAATTTTTTTTGGAACGCAAATATAGGGCTCCTTTTAAAAGCAAACCAAAACAAAATGCAAAAAAGCCCGAATTTTACCTAATGTTCACAGGAATAATTGAAAGCACCGGCCGGGTTAAAGGAGTTAAAGAGACAGGTACCAACAAAACTTTTTGGATTGAGTCGTCCCTCTCCAGTCTTTTCAAAATTGACCAAAGCATAGCGCATGATGGGGTTTGCCTTACGGTAGAAGAAGTTCAGGACGGAAGCCACCGGGTAACAGCTATTTTAGAAACCCTGGAAAAAACAGCCTTACACCAATGGAGCGAGGGTAAGCAAATAAACCTGGAGCAATGCCTGCTACCCACCAGCCGGCTGGATGGCCATTTTGTTCAGGGGCATGTTGATACAACGGGTATTTGTGAAAAGATAAAAAACAGGGACGGCAGTTATGAATTAACCTTTTCCTTCGCTAAAAAATTTGCCCCACTGGTTATTGAGAAAGGTTCTATCTGTATCAACGGCATTAGCCTTACCCTTTTTGAGGTAAAAAAAGATTCCTTTAGTGTAGCTATCATTCCTTACACCTGGGAGAATACCAACCTGAAATTTTTAAAAAAAGGTGATAAGGTAAATTTAGAGTTTGACATGATTGGGAAGTACATTCAGCGAATGAATCAACTTAATAAGGATTAATGGACACTGAAAAAGTGTATTATCCCGGTTTAGATGCGTTAAGAGGGATTGCCATAATTTTAGTTGTGCTTTACCATTATTTTCCTTTTTTCCGGATTGGGTGGATCGGCGTTGATTTATTCTTTGTGCTTTCCGGGTTTTTAATTACTGGTATTTTACTAAAGACCAGGGATGAAACAAGCTATTTCAGAAATTTCTTTGTTCGCCGGGCATTACGAATCTTCCCGGTGTATTTTTTGGTACTGATTGCTTTTTATATATGCTGCCCACTGTTGTTTGTGCAAAAACAAGCCGGATCGGCCTATTCCTATTATATTGATAACCAAATCTGGTTTTGGACGATTACTGAGAATTGGCTATTTATTAAAGAGGGAGTGCCACCGGAACCCTACCTGCAGCATCTTTGGTCCTTAGCAATTGAAGAACAATTCTATCTTATCTGGCCTGTTTTACTTTATAGCCTGCGGTCTCTCGTCATTATCAAATATTTTCTGTTGGCACTATTCCTTATAGCCCTTTCGCTGCGTGTAGTTTTATGGTTTTACTATACCGGCTACGAGGCTTTTTACTACAACACTTTTGCCCGGCTGGATAGTTTTGCTGCTGGCGCTTTTTTATCAATATTACATCTCCAAAAAAAAAGAATTTCAAAAGCACAGATTAATGTAGTTTTTTTCGCGTTCCTTGCTCTTCTTTTCTGCGCAATTTTTATTTCAAAAAATCTTGATCATAACAGTGTGCCTTTTGCAACCGTTGGATATTCCATTGCCGCATTATTTTTTATGTGTATTTGCTTTAAATTAATCAATTCAAATTCAATTATAGCCAGAAGCAGCTTATTAAAACAAATTGGACGCATCTCCTACGGTGTATATGTTTATCACATCCCGGTATTTTTAGTTGGAAATTTTGTCTTACACAAAATGATTTCAGTGAATGATACGGGAAGCGTTGCTC
>DASQMG010000444.1:0-9083 GCA_035645595.1 Flavisolibacter sp.
GCAGCATTGGGGTGGACAAGTGGAAGACCCACAGGCTCTTTCTTTTTTCGAGATGGGGTTGCTTTTTTCATTGTTGACTGATTTTAAGAAAAGCACCTTGTCTGCTGTCCCGATTAGTTTACTCTTCTATACGGGTTTGAATCCCAATTGGAAACATTAATGGGCAGCAGAACCAGACTACGGTGTGGACTGTAGTTCAATGATTCGAAAGGTCTTATTGCAAGCTGCTTTTCCTAAAGCTACAACGAATGATAGATACCGCCTGATGGTAACCGTACATGAGTTATTTGACATGAAGCATGGGCAATGCCCATTTGTAGACTACGGTGTACCGAAGGCTTTTTTCTGTAAGTTCAATCCGTTTATACTGGATGGCCCTTTTACATAAAAGTTGCCGTAAGGGCTAAACGATAGTGAGCGTATAATGCTAACATGCTTCGAAATGTTTTATGTCGCACTCAGCTACATTAGGGATATCAATCTTTTATTCCCGATTACTAATCAATCAATTTGTTTAAATCTTCTACTAAAAAGTTCGAACTGGCGCTAGTCCTGTGCACAGAAGTCGCTTGTTGCGTGGGCGGATGAATCGGACAATGACCTGTGGGTTGATGGAAATAAAGAATTTTGAAAAAGGGCTTCAACACGATTTTATGGCGGTAAAAAATGCGTTGACTTTGCCATGCAGCAATGGATAGGTAGAGGGACAAATCAACAAACCAAAAACCATTAGACGCCAAACGTATGGGCGGGCCGGTTTTTATCTTTTGCGTAAGCCTCTCCTGCTCGACACCAGCTCATCATCCACCAAAAGTGACGAGGAACCATTTACAGCAGAATCTCCACGTATACCACTTTGCAGCAATTATTATACGCCATTTATCGTATAAAAACACTGTGTGTATTTAGTCAAGAACACAAAGGTTTTTTCACAAACTCAGGATGTACTACCTCACCACCACGAAACTGCAAATGCATCTACTCAAACTATCCCGATAAACGCAGCAAATTCTTTTGAAGCGTTTTACTTGAGAAGATTGCAGCACGTTATGCTTGAAGTTATAGAGAAGGAAACGTTGACGCCGGGTATAAGTATTTTAATCGCAAGCTATTTTTCGCACTCAACTTTTTTACAAAGCATTCAGGTCGTGCATTCATGCGCATACAAAATTCCAAATTCTGTTTTTCATAATTGAGTGGCATTATTTCACGCTTCAGTAAAAAACTGACACCTGGTTTAAGTATTCCTTAACAATTTATTGTCTTGTTGTATTGAATCACAAATAAATTAAGAAGTATGAGACAACTATTTCTATTTACAGTTACTGTTCTTCTCCATCTGAGCGTAATAGCGCAGCAGACTGTAAGAGGTAAGGTCACTGATGATAAGGGTGCGCCTATCCCAGGTGCAACCATTGAAATCAAAGGCCAGGGCAAGGGTACACAAACAGCGGCTGACGGATCTTTTTCAATCTCCGCTGCAAATGGAACCACATTGCAGATCTCCAGCATCAACTTCGCAACACAGGAAGTACGTGTTACCGGTACTGAGGTTAATGTAACTCTTGCGCCTGGCGCCGCAATACTCACAGAGGTTGTAATCACTGCACAAGGTATTGCAAGAGATAAACGCTCTTTAGGTTATGCAACTCAAACCGTAAAAGCAGATCAACTTGTTGATAGAGGCGAACAAAATATTGTTACTGCTTTACAGGGAAAAGTTGCCGGTGTTACTATTACCGGCGCGAGTGGTAGTCCAGGAGCATCGTCTAACATTAACATTCGCGGTATTACATCTTTCATTGGCTCTAATCAACCGCTGTTCGTACTTGATGGAGTTCCTATCAGTAATGATGTAGACAGAACCAATGGCGGAACACTTGGCACCTTGGGTGATAATCAGCCACCTAACAGAGCACTTGATATCGATATTAATAATATTGAATCTGTAAACATTCTTAAAGGACCAGCGGCGGCTGTGCTTTATGGCTCCCGTGCTTCTGCAGGTGCTATTATCATCACAACAAAGAGGGGTGGATCAGTAAGGGGCCGTGCTGACATTCAGGTTAATTCATCTTATGCCATACAAAACGTTCGTGGCTTGCCTCAGTTTCAGAACGAATATGGTCAGGGGTTAAGCGGAATTCACAATCCAATCAGCGGAAACTCATGGGGTCCAAAGTTTGGTACAACTCCAACAGTGGCCAATGGTCTGATTCAGGGAGGTGCCGCTGTAGCCTATCAACCTTATCCAAATAATATTGAAGACTTCTTTGAAAAGGGAGTTATTACGGAAAATAGTATTGCGGTAAACGGCGGAGATGCCAACCAGAATTATAATCTTTCAATCGGGCATTTAGATCACAAAGGAATTATTCCAAACTCTGGATTGAAGAGAACAAGTGTAAGGTTCAGCGCTAACCAGACG
Organism: Flavisolibacter sp.; assembly: GCA_035645595.1. Lineage (GTDB taxonomy): Bacteria > Bacteroidota > Bacteroidia > Chitinophagales > Chitinophagaceae > Flavisolibacter. Next base: position 2,429 of record DASQMG010000444.1, read on the forward strand.
GTGAGAGAAAAACTTAAGATCGGTGGATCTGTAACGTACACTAATACTGCTCAGGATGGTGTGTTAGGTGGTAATGGAAGCAGTGCAACCGGCCAACTTATAAATATCCCGAGAAGTGTCAATCTTCCCGCCTTGAAAAATGATTATAAAAATCCAGATGGAACAAACAAGTTTTTCATCCCCAATACTGATAATCCTTATTTTTCTGCTTTTGAGAATCCGCTTGTAAGTAAACTTAATCGCATACTTGGTAATGTGAGCTTTGGTTATGACGTAACAAATTGGCTTAACGTAGGATACCGGTTAGGTATTGATGCCTATACTGATCGGAGGACTCAAATTTTTGCAAAGAGCTCTGCAACTCGTCCTGCAGGACAGGTATTTGAGGACATCTTTCACAGGTCTGAGTTGAATGGTGATCTGACGATTATAGCAAAGAAGAATGATTTGTTCTTTAACGGCTTTAATGCCAGCGCGATGCTTGGCCACAACATTAATCAACGCAATTTTCAAAATACTTCACTACAAGGTGATGCATTAACTATCCCCGGATATTATAATGTAAACAACGCAACTGTTTTTACTAATGGAAGTCAGTCCAGCACATCTTTAAGAAGAATAATTGGACAGTACGGACAGTTTTCTTTCAGCTATAACAACTATGCATTTTTAGAACTAACCGGAAGAATGGATAAATCTTCTACTCTTCCTGCTGATAATAACACATATTTCTATCCTTCGGTAAGTACTGGCTTTGTATTTACTGACGCGTTGAAATTAGAAAGTAAAATTTTGAGCTACGGAAAAATCCGTGCTAGTATCGCTAAAGTAGGACGCGATGCAGACCCATACTTACTCGAAAGCGTTTATGTAGCAGGAACTTTAGGTAATAACGTTGCCAACTTCAATTTCCCTTTAACAGTAGGAACAGGAACCTTGTCAGGATTTAGCCGCGCAACAAGGATCGGAAATTCTGCACTTGCTCCGGAATTTACCCGTGCATCAGAAATAGGATTTAACCTTGGCTTCTTTAATAATCGTGTGTCTTTGGATATGGCTTACTTTGATTCAAAGAGTACCAACCAGATCGTAAACGTAGGTATCGCCCCTTCTACAGGTTTTACAACAAGAACAACTAATGTGGGGGAGATGAGGAATTATGGATATGAATTACTGTTGAATTTTACTGCAATCAATGGCAAGTTCCTTAAATGGGATGTGTCTGGAAACTTCACCAAAATCAGAAATAAAGTTATTTCGATTGCTCCGGGGGTAACCAGTTTCCAAATCCCAGGTAATGCATTCACCGGTACCATTCCAACTATAGTGGTCGGACAACCCTATGGAGTAATTGTAGGAAGTAAATTCGCTACAGCGCCAGACGGTCAATACCTGATCAATCCGTCAACAGGGATATTTGCATCATCGGTTGCAAACCAGGTACTAGCAGATCCTAATCCTGACTGGAACATGGGTTTAACTAATACTGTCAGATACAAAGGTATTTCGCTATCGGCATTAGTTGATTTTACAAAAGGAGGGGATATCGTATCGTTCAGCACAGGTTTTTACAGAGCTCGCGGTGCTTTGAAAGAAACAGCAATCGACAGAGAGTTGCCAAGGATAATTCCGGGCGTAATACAGGTTGCTGATAAATTCGTTCCTAACAATATCCAGATCCCATCACAAACTTACTGGCAAAGCTTTGGTCTGCAGAGTGAGTTAAATGTTTATGATGCAACTGTATTCAATATAAGAGAGGTTGCACTTTCCTACGATCTACCAACAGCACTCTCTTCAAAGCTGCATTTAAAAGGTTTACGTTTTGGTTTGTTTGGTAGAAACTTATTCTACTATGCTCCTAATGTGCCTATCGATCCTCAGGTGAACACCCAGGGTGCCGGAAATATCAGGGGATTAGAAATCCAGAGTGCTCCAAATGCCAGAACAATGGGGGCTAATATTAGAATTCAACTTTAATTTCAAACTTATCAGATATGAAATATATATTGTCAATAATTGGATTAATTGGACTGCTAATGTTTTCATCATGCAAGAAATTCTTTGATGTAAACAGGACACCTAACAACCCACTCAAAGTCCCCCCTGCAACCATACTGCCGGTAACACAAATTTCAATGGCTTTTACCAACGCTAACGAGTTAGGCCGTGCAGCCTCAGTTTTAGTACAACACAACGCTGGCCTTGGAAACCAGGTGCTTCAGGAAGATATCTATAGTCTGGATAATCAATTTGATAACCAATGGAGTTTCGAGCTTTATGGAAATGGGATTGTTAATTTAAGGACACTAATTAATGATCATGAAGCAACCAATCCTTTGTATTCAGGAATGGCAAAAATTCAAATGGCGTATATGATCTCTGTTGCCACCGATCTTTTCGGAGACGTGCCATATTCTGAGGCCGCAATGGGTGAGGCGAATCTAACACCGAGGTTCGACAAGCAGGAAGATATTTACCAGGGCAACGCCACGCTTGGCATTCAGAGTTTGTTTGATCTTGTCAAAAGTGGAATAGCTGATCTGGATAAGAATACCGGTATTTTTAAGCCAGGTAGTGACGACTTGATCTACAAAGGAGATATATCGAAATGGAGACGTGCGGCTAATACCATGCTTCTTAAATTCGCAATGCAGATCAGTAACAGAAATCCTACCCTGGCAAAGAGCACCATTGATGCTGTGATTGCTGGCAACAATTATATCAATTCCAATGCAGTAGATTTTGAGGTTCCTTTTGGATCAACGGTAGGTAATCAGAATCCTTTATATAGCTACAACTTTGTAAATACGTTCCAGGGAACATTGATACTTAGCACAAGGTATCGTGACCTGATGTATAGCCTGAATGATACGGTGAGGCTTGCCAAGCAATATACAAAACCAAACGGTGTATTTACCACCTTCGATAATGGTGCTGCATTGACAGCTCCAGCAATACCACCTGCCGCTGCCCGTTCCAAATACAACACGTACTTAACCGGCACTGGTGAAGCGCCCATCAGAATACTTACGTTTGCGCAGGTGAATTTTATCCTTGCTGAATCAGCATTGATGTTTGCAACAGCTGGTGATCCTAATACATACTACCAGGCAGGAATCAGGGCGCACATGCAAAAAACAGGAATGACTACGGCGGAAATCGACCAATATTTTCTTACAAATCCTTCCGTTGTTACACTTAGTGGCGATGCTGAAACCAAACGCAGGCAGATCATCACACAAAAATATATCTCATGGGTAGGAAACAGCATTGAAGCTTATAATGATTACAGGAGAACAAGATATCCAGCACTTGCCTTAACTCAAAATGCTGCAGGCGATAATCCGAACGTGTTGCCTGAAAGATTTCCTTATACTCCTAATGAAATCTCCCGGAATCCAAATGTTCCACTGGCTAACGGTGTAAGGCCACAAACAGATTTAAAAGTGTGGTGGGCAAAATAATCTTAAAATCAAAATTACAGACAATGCAAAAAAATATAATAGGCCTGGCAATTGTGGGACTGATGTTGTTCGGTTGTGAAAAAACAAAAACTTTCAACGCTCTTTCCGATTCCATACCGGCAAACGCCGTTACAGTTAGTAACGCAGCAGACTTCAGGCCGGCGCCAACAGTGAAGGCATCACTTACCGACAGAAAGATCCAGATTGTGTTAACGATTGCCGGTAGCAGGCTGATAAAAGAGATCACAAGAGTTAGTGCAAGTACAACTTATACGCAAGTGCAAGGCACAACAGGTTTGTATAGCTCCACACCTATTTTGGGTAATGGCAATACGGTTACGTTCAATACCACTATAGATGAGTACAAGACAAAAACAGCAACAACAGCTGATCCGGCAGTTAACACAGAGCTGGCAAGAAGGTTTTATTTTTTACTTACGCTAGATGATGGGTCGAAGGTGGTTCCTTCAGATGTAAGGGTTTTAATTGTTCCATAAATGGTCTCAGGATATGGAAGGGGCTGCCTCAAGAAATGAGCAGCCCTTTTTATTTTTCCGTATTCCGGGTAACCCGGCTATTAAAACGCACCTCTCACTGGCAACATATCCGGGGTTACCGGGTTGCAGCATGTAGGCAATTATTCCACCTTGGCAAGAGTCCCCAACAGATAATGAACACTTATCATTACTCATTTCATTGTAGCTTTCGTCAGTGTTGTCCTCATATATTTCAGTAGGTCCTGAGTGGATGGCGGCATTATTATCACTACAATCACCTTGTGTACCATAGCCACGAACCATTGATGGCACTGATATGCTGCAAGTAGTTATCCTAGATAAATGTTTCAAAGACCAACCATAAAGGCCTTCAATGTTGACATAGAAACCTCCTCAATTCTTATCGAAAGTGTGACACCGCCAACCATAATACCACCTCGAAAAGGCACATTAAGTTTAATATTCAGAATTGAATGGACTTTTAAATTGAATGATTTTGCTCATGCTAAAACAATTGTACATTCTAAAATCCAACACAGTTATGCGGGCAGACTTTCGGAGCCTTTGGATCAACCCCGTTTTACCAAATTGTTTCGGCAATCTTTAGAAGCCTCATCTAAAAGATTGCACGATGAATTATTGATACATTCAATTCCTTTTACTATCTCAGATTGGTCTGAGGAGCAAATATCTGATTTTTCAACTTGGGGTTTTGACGCTTTGCAACCAGGCCTAACTTAATGGTATTTTAGCAGTTAAGGCATGACTATTTCGCCACCTTAATTGCGGGTGCAACTACAGACCTGCAAATGATTGCCCTAACGGTGTTTAATAATATTGGAGGAGCTGAATTCCTGTCAGCCTTCAATCTCTAAAACTTATCGCGTCAATCTACCTGGAAGCTTTGCGGCCAGCCGACTCTTGTTGTATCCATCTGTTCATTTTAGCTTCGAAGATCTGCAGCGGCATTGCACCATCTTTTAGCACTTCGTCATGAAAGGCACGCGCATCGAACTTCTTGCCCAGAATCTTTTCTGCCTTGCGTCTCATTTCCATGATCTTTAATTCGCCAATCTTATAACTGAGCGCCTGTCCGGGCATGACAATGTAGCGCTCTATCTCTTGTATGGCGTTGGCTTCAGTGATTGGTTCATTGTCCAAACTGTATTGTATCGCCTGTTCTCTTGTCCAGCCTTTATGGTGTATGCCTGCATCAACAACCAGCCTTATAGCCCTGTGAATTTCACCATAGTACTGCCCAAGGCGTTGATAAGGATCGGTATATAATCCAAGTTGCAAACCCAAACTCTCTGCATACAACCCCCAGCCTTCCGTATAAGCACCATAAGCGCCTATTTTCTGCAAACCCGGAATCTCGGGGTTTTCCACCTGCAGGGATAGTTGGTAATGATGACCGGGAATAGCTTCGTGTAAGAACAGGTCTTCCATTCTCCAGTAATGATATTTTGTAGCATCAACTACAGGAAAATAAAAAATACCAGGACGGCTGCCATCAGCAGTCCCCCTCATGTAATGCGCTGCCGTTGCAGCTGCCCTATATTTTTCAACCGGTCGTATTTCAAAAGCTGTCTTAGGTACCATATTGAACTGCTTTGAAAGATGTGGTTTCATTCTTTCATAGATCTGGTTGTAGGCAGCCACTACTTCTTCGTCTCGTTGAAAAGGGAAAAACTTTCTGTCGTCTAATGCATATTTTAGAAATGCCTTAAGATCGCCTGTAAAACCAACCTGCTGCTTTACTCTCTCCATTTCAGCATGTATTCTTTTCACTTCATTTTGACCGATGGCAAAAACCTCATCGGGTGTAAGATTGGTTGTCGTAAAGGCTTTCACCAAAAAAGCGTATTCATCCTCCCCTCCTTCCAGTGCCAACATTCCAACTGGTTGCCGTGCATGCTGAATATATTCGTTCTGCAAAAACAGGAGCAGCTTTTGGTAGGCCGGAATGATCTTTTGTTGAATGGCGGTTGCATACTCTTTGGTAAGACGCTCCTTGTCTTTTGTCGTGAAGTGAGCAGGCAGGTTCTTAATGGGATTATAGAAAAGACTTTTTGTGATGGTATCGGTAATCATTGCCTGTATTTGAGGCACCACTTTTTCCACTACCACTTTTGGCAACACTCTTTTGGCAGCTATTCCTTGGCGCATATTTGCAATAGCTGTATCTGTTACCGATACAAACGCATCAATACGTTGGAGAAAATCCTCGTAATCTTTTCCTGTTTTAAAAGGATGGTTACCCATGCCTCCGCCGAGTTGGGAAAATGCCAGTCGGAAGTCGCCCATTTGGCTTATGGGTGTTAAATGGGTGGGATAGTTTAACCGACCGAGGTTTCGCTGCAAATCATTTTGAAGAATCTGGTAGCTTAACTGGTCTCGTGCTGATAATTGCTTTTGATCGTAGCGCTTCAGCGAATCGAGGTAGCGCGTGAACAAAATTTTTGATCGATCCCGGTAAGATTGACTGAGGGTATTCTCCAGTTGATGGTTATACCGGTAATCTCCGATCGAAGTAGCTGTTGTAGGGTTTAGTTGTAAATACTCCTGGTAATATGATTCGAGCATTGACTTGAACTTGTTAACCGTTGTCATTTGACTCGATGACAGGAGTGCGTGAGCCAGAAGTGCTATAATAAATATTTTCCGCATGAATGTGAGCAATGCTTTTGA
>DASQMG010000445.1:0-6777 GCA_035645595.1 Flavisolibacter sp.
CAGTTTTGAGTGAGGAACTTTGCTAAAGGCTGGACCGCTTTTTACTTCGGTAACATTACCGCAACCGATAATGCCCCATTGAATTGTTTTGCTATGCATGGTGTAACAAAACTAAGACAGGTGTAGTGTAGTTAATGGAACACAGAAGCAAAACCGTTTGTTGTGCATTAATTAAAAGGAAAGCACCGAACGGCTTTTATACTCAATGTAGCAAAAGTGGCGACGCTGCGTTGCCGCTGCGCTACTCCGGAATTGCTATTTCGCATTAGGTTAGTTTGTCATCCCGACGGAATGGAAGAGCTCTGTTGCCACTACGTTTTGTAAGAATTGCTAAAGGACAGTATAGTAGTTTGTCATCCCGAGGCACGAGGGATCTTTGGACTGTATGATAAGCGACCAGAGTAAAAGAAAAACTGATTCCATTAGCCGTTTATAAGGTTAGCTCAGATCCCTCCTGCGTCGGGATGACAAGTGAGAGGCTTTATAGTAGCGGTTAGGTTGAGTAGTTGAAGAGAGATTAAATAATGCTGAATAGAATCTCAAAGCGTACAAGAGTGATTTCTTTGCCAAGTTAAATTCTGCAACAAAATATTACCCTATAAAAAGGCCATCATTACAGAATCAACACGCTAAAAAATTCTATCCGGCTTTCCCTCTTTTTCGTAGCTTGAAGCCTGATTCCATTTCATTGAAAAACAAATAAAATAAGCTCATTTGAAACGTAAAGATTTTCTGCAAATGACCGCTATGGGTGTAGGCGCACTTGCCATCCCTGACTACCTGTTCAGCAGGCCGGTTGATGCTTCGCAATTGCTTACCAACAGCATGGATACAGCCGCAAAAAAAGCGCTGGCAGATGCTGCCTTGAACGAAGCGAAAAGGGGTGGTGCTACGTATGCTGATGTTCGCATTGGCCGCTACCTCACCCAGGCTTTAGCAGCAAGGGAAGCCAGGATCCAGAACATTTCCAACAACGAATCTTTTGGCGTGGGCATTCGTGTTATTGTTAGTGGCACCTGGGGTTTTGCCGCTACCAGCGAGGTAACCAAAGAGGCAATTGTAAAATGTGCCGGGCGGGCCGTGGCCTTGGCAAAGGCTAATTCCAAACTACAAAAAGAGCCGGTAAAGCTGGCCCCGCAAAAAGGCCTGGGCGAACGGTCGTGGAAGACGCCGATTAAGATAAATGCGTTTTCTATTCCTGTAAAAGAAAAGGTTGACCTGTTACTGAAAGTAAACAGCGAGGCTATGAAAGCCGGTGCCACTTTTATTACTTCCAACCTATTCTTTGTTAACGAGCAAAAATATTTTGCTTCCACCGATGGTTCTTATATAGACCAGGATATACACCGCTTGTGGCCCAACTTTTCGGTTACAGTGGTAGATAAAAAAACGGGCAAGTTTAAAACAAGAGATGCCTTAAGTGCGCCCATGGGAATGGGCTATGAATACCTCACACCAAAAGCCTCAGAGAAGGTTCCCGGTCCATTGGGTTTGATTCTTTACCGTTATGCATACGATATGGTAGAGGATGCAGTACAGGCTGCGAAACAGGCCACTGAGAAACATACTGCTAAATCAGTGTTGTCGGGAGAATACGATCTTGTGTTAGACCCAAACCATTTAGGACTTACCATTCATGAATCGGTTGGTCACCCGCTGGAGCTGGATCGTGTGCTGGGGTACGAAGCCAATTATGCAGGCACTTCTTTCGCTACGCTGGATAAATGGAAAGGGGGCAAGTTTAATTTCGGCAGTAAGATCGTTAACATCGTGGCCGATAGAAAACAGCCTTATTTTTTAAACACGGTTGGTTATGATGATGAAGGGGTACCGGCAAAAGAATGGGACCTGGTAAAAAACGGAATTTTAGTGAACTACCAGGCCACAAGAGACCAGGTGCATATGCTGGGGCAAAAAGAATCCCATGGCTGCAGCCATGCCGATAACTGGGGCAGTGTGCAGTTTCAGCGGATGCCCAATGTATCGCTCCGTCCGGGCCGGGAAAAACTAAGTGTGGAGGATATGATCAAGGGCGTTGAAAAAGGCATTTATATTTTGGGTCGAGGTTCCTACTCCATAGACCAGCAGCGCTATAATTTTCAATTTGGCGGACAGGTATTTTATGAAATAGCCAATGGTAAAATAACCGGCATGCTGGACGATGTGGCCTACCAAAGCAACACACAGCATTTCTGGAATTCCTGTGTACAGATCTGTGATGAAAGTGACTACCGGTCCTTTGGAACCTTCTTTGATGGCAAGGGACAACCCGGCCAGGTAAGCGCCGTATCTCACGGTTGTTGCACCAGCAAATTCACTAAGATCAATGTGCTAAATACCGCTTCTGCAAAAACAGCTTAATACAACTACGCTACATGGCAATGCTTAACGAAACCGAAGCAAAAAAACTGATTGATAAAATAATTTCGTATTCAAAAGCCGACGAGATTATTGTGAACGTAACAGGGGGCCGTGCAGGCAATATCCGCTATGCACGAAACACGGTTTCTACCAATGGTGAAACCGATAATCTTTCCGTATCCATAACCTCTGTTTTTGGAAAGAAATCGGGCACGGCAAATGGTAACGAGCTGGATGATGCTTCCCTGGAGAGGGCGGTACGCCGTTCGGAAGAAGTAGCTGGCTTTGCACCGGAAAATCCAGAATATATGCCGGCCCTTGGCCCGCAGCAATATGGCAAATCGCTCACCTTTTCTGAAGCCACCGCCAACATTGACCCATCGTTCCGGGTAGATGCTGTGCTGGCAAGTTTGCAGGAATGTATCGCCAAAAAAATCACGGCGGCTGGTTTCCTGGAAGATACCACCAGCTTTCTCGCTATTGGCAACAGCAAGGGCTTGTTTGGCTATAATAAATCTACCTCCGGGGAGTTTACCGTTACGGCAAGAACGGCTGATGAAAGAGGCTCCGGCTACGGCGTACAGGCTTTTACCGATGCATCGAAGCTGGATACAAAAGGTGTAACAACGATTGCTATTAATAAAGCCGTCGCATCCAAGGAAACAAAAGAATTAAAACCGGAAAAGCTGACGGTGATACTGGAACCACAGGCAGCCAATGACCTCTTATCATTATTGATAAATGCGATGGATGCCCGCACTGCTGATGAGGGGCGAAGTTATTTTGGAAAACGTGGAGAAGGCAATCGTATTGGCAGCACATTGTTCAATAATAAAGTAACTATTATTTCCGATCCGCTTAATGCAGGTAACCCGGCAAGCCCTTTTGCACCGGATGGCAGTCCAAGGCAAAAAACTACATGGATTGAAAATGGCGTTTTAAAGGCATTACCCTATTCAAGATTCTGGGCGGCTCAAAAAGGTGTTGACCCTTTGCCTGCGCCGGCAGGTATTATTATGCAGGGTACCGATAGCTCGCTTGATGATTTAATAAAGGGCACAGAAAAAGGCATCTTGGTAACACGGTTTTGGTATATCCGGGCTGTTGATCCACAGACGCTGGTATATACAGGGCTAACCCGTGACGGTACTTTTTATATCGAGAACGGCGTCATCAAACATGCTATAAAAAACTTCCGGTTTAATGAAAGCCCGGCTACAATGCTTGCTAATCTGGAAGCGCTGGGCAAGCCGGTACGCATTGGCAATAATATGATACCGCCCATGAAGATTAAAGATTTCAATTTTACGTCGTTGTCCGATGCTGTGTAATTTTTGTGCCTGCTAGCCAGACTTTATTTTTGTTCCATTCATAGTCGCTGCAACAGCAAATCATTCAATAGCTACCCAATATGCCCGTGGTCTTGTATTTGTAATAAAGGTAATTATGGAAAATACTTTAAGCGTTTATGTAGAAGCGTTGAATGAAACCTGGGAAATGGGTGATGACATGGCCATTAAGTTGAACGAATATTATAGGGAAAACCCGCTGGATGCTACCAACGCTGACGAAGTGCATCAAGGCTGGTACGCCACTCTTACACCGGAAGAACAGCAAAAGATAAACAAACGCAAACCAGACGAGCCCGCAACATAATTCCCTGTGTATTGTTTGGAAGGTATAGCCTATAAGAATATACCCCAATTCTTCATCACCTGTTATACACGATCGTAAGCGCTATGTTATTAGTGGTGGCATAATATTTACCCTTCTTTTGCAAACACCCTTAACTATGAAGAACACCTTTCTTTTTGCTATCCTTTTCACAACAATTTTAATAGCCTGTTCTAAAAATGATAATGACGGTGGCATAACCATTGCCAAAGAAGTATATGCATTGCCCGGTGATACCCTCTTTCCCGAAGGCATTGCTTACAACCCTAAAACCGGCCATTTTTATACGGGTAGCGTAACGTCGGGCGATCTTCTCAAAGTATCGGTACAATCAGGTGAAGTACAAACTTTTGCTACGGGTAGCTTGCAAGGCCGCAGGGCTGCCACCGGGCTTAAACTTGATGCACAGGACCGGCTATGGGTTTGCGGAGGCGCCGATAATAAAATACAGGTACTCAGTTCTGCCGGTGCCTTATTGAGAACCTGGGATACAAAAGCGTTATTCGGGTCGGGCTTTATCAACGATTGTGCTATTGACACGGGTTCGGTTTACTTTACTGATTCGCAGGTAAGAAAAATTTATCGCAGCAGTGTAAAAGGCGATCCAAACATGCTGGAAGAATGGCTGGCTTTTACCAATGCTCAAATTCCGTATGTTTCCCCGGGTACGAATGCCAATGGTATTGTGATAACACCTGATAATAAGTACCTGATCATAGTAGTGTCCACGTCGGGAAAACTATATCGTATTGATAAAACCACCAAAGCCATCACGGAAATTGCGCTTAACTCCCCGGTTAATTCCGGAGACGGCCTTTATATAGAAGGCAGTACACTTTATGTTTCCCGCAATGCCACCGGCCTTATTTTCCCGGTAACATTAAATGCCGATTATTCCCAGGGAACGGTAGGCAATGGTTTCGGTACAAACCTTTTGTTTAATACGACTATAGCAAAAGCAGCTAATTATTTTTTAGTGGTAAATGGGCAGCTTAACCGCCGGAGTGGTACCACCCCACCTGTATTACCTTTTAGCGTATCAAGGGTAACCATACCATAGTTTACGCAGTTTATTGAGATAAAAGAGTAACCTATTCTTTAGCTGGCATTGCTTTTACTATGTAGAGATTCACACCTTATCAAGTGAAAAAATCATCAAGCTCTATGTGGATACTTTTTGCCTTACTGGCTGCTGTTAGCGCCGCTGTAGTAACTGTGATGTCAAAAGCAGGTATTAAAAATGTTGATCCAAACCTCGCCTTCGCTATCCAGGCGGTGCTGATCATCCTTATATCGTGGGGTGTGGTAGTATTTCAGGGCAATGTGCCCGAGGTGAAAAATATTGATAAACGCACCTGGATGTATTTAGGTATAGCCGGCGTTTTTACTACCGTATCCTCACTGCTTACCTTTCAGGCACTTAAATTGGGCGATGCTTCAAAGGTTAATCCGGTAGAAAGGGTTTCATTGGTTTTTGCTATTTTATTTGCCGCTCTTTTTTTAAAAGAAAAAATTACCTGGCAAATAATCATTGGCGCTGTACTGATAATAGCCGGCGCTATTATTATTGCAATGGCAAAAAAATCTGCGTAAATACCGTTAAGCGTTTTTATAGAATGTAATGTGTTATAACGCAGCCTTCCTGGCTTTAAGTGTGGCAGAAATTATGTAGCACTGCAATCTTTTACAGATGTCATAAGAGTGGGCAGTGCCCCAATACAATATACCTTACTTTAACCGAAAAGAAACGCCGGCCGTAATGAAATAAGTGGCTGCCTTGCTGTTGAGACCCTTTCCGCCATTTACGTCCAGTTCAAGGTTGTTGCTTAGGAAATACGCAAGCCCTGCACTGAGGTAGTGCTGCGGTTCCTCGCTCCGTTGCAGGTAACCATATCCTTCGGCAAAGACCTGCCACTTATCGCTAATATCAATATGGGGAGCAAAGGCGTACACCCACACTTGTTGCTGTTCATCACTTACCCAGTCACGGCCAATGTTATATTGTATGCCGAAGTTGTCTGTAAATTCATTCTGCAGTAGCAGGCGCGCCCGGTAAAACCTATTAATGGATTGGTAGTCTTTTGAGGCCAACTGCGGAACGGCTACTTGCCCGAATACGGACAGTGTAAAACTTGAGTCCTTTGTTTGGAGCACTGAGGCTTTCAGGCCAGGTTCTACAGGCAGCAATCCCTGGTTCATTTTGTTTTTGGAAACAAAACGCTGGGTTTCGCTGGTAGTACTGATGCGAAACTTCAGACGGTTAAGCAGCCCATATCGCCATTGTATAGCTGGCTGCCTTGTGCTGTAATTACTCCCGTTCTGCTGATCTTTCCTTAACCCTCCTTCTACCTGAAAGGTGCCTTTGGCCACTACAGTTGATGAAAGGCTTTCGTTGGCCGGTCGCTTTCAATCTTCTCCTGACCCGGTAGAAGTAGCGGAGAGACAGATAACCATAAAATAGAGGCTATCATTTTTATCATACGTTTCTGCTATATAAGATATACCTGCGCTTCCCGGATGATAGGACACATCTTACCTGCCAAATATCAAGAATCATACACTTTGTGTACAAAGCATAAAAGAAAAATGCCAAAAGCGGTGGAGGCAAATCTGATAAAACATTTAATCCCTGATGTGCATTCTACATCAATAGCGCTACATTTTACACGAGACCCGTACAGTATTTCAAAGAAGCTAAACTTGATACCTGGTGACGCATACCATAAATAGACGGGCACAAAA
>DASQMG010000446.1:0-5892 GCA_035645595.1 Flavisolibacter sp.
GCATTAAAAAATGCAATGGTGATGCTGATGCCGGGGCGCATCAATATAAGTACTTTACTTGCCGGTAACCCAACCGGCAGGCAACGTTATAATTTATGGCAGGAGCCAACCGCAAATAATATAGAAGGCTCGCTTCAATACATTGATCTTTTCTACACCAAACAGTTTTATTTTTTCTTCGATAGTTTACAAAAGGGCACAGAAACAATAGCAACGCAAACGAATTGCACAGGCAGCGTTAGCAAACCGGTGAAGGTTGATGGTACACCCTTTAAAGTGGAAAGCAGTCAGACTGTTTTTTCTTTAAGCATCAGCAAGGAATTTCAGGTGGTAATGCTTTATGATGATAATGTAATAAGGGACAATTGGGTTAAAACAATGAAACCCGTACCGCCAACAGTTCCGCCACCACCCATAACTTTTGAAAGCACCGCTATTGCATTAAACAACGCATTGCTTACAGTAAGCCCTGTTTATGGTCTGTTGCTTTACGGCGATTTAAAGAACGAGGACAGCTTTGATAAATGCCTGCTGGTTTTTTCGTATGGCTTACTGCAGTATTTGCCTACACTACCCGATCCTTACGCGGCTAATATTTCTTTCTTAAGGCAAAAAAGATTACGGGGCGCAAATAACGAACGTCTTCCAAACCGGCACCCCCTTTCGGGCATTAATGCGCTGTTGGTATGCCTGATGAATTGGGAAAATAAAAATGAGCCTGCCGTTAACTTCTTTATTGGCGATAAGCCTTCCACCGGCCAAAATGTTGCAGCCGCCTCTACCGGGTTTGAGCCACCCTCCACCACCCGCTTTCATACACTTAAAAATGCAGAAGCCTTGGATGGTGTGCAACGGGATAGTGCAAAACGTTCTGCTGCTTTGCAAACCCGTAACTGGCAATCGGTAACAGACGATTTGCAGGGCAGCAACCGAATGGTTGAAATGGAGAACAGGATGTTGATGGCAGTAAATCACTCCTTTGCCGGTGGCCGGACATCACCTTTCAGGAATGCTTTTGCATTATTAGATGTAAGCACTAACGCCGACCTGATGGGAGTTAGTGTTAGCCTTGGTACGGACGATTTTATTTTCAGGGCTACCCATACGGTAAAAGATGAAATTAACGGAAGCCCCATCAGTATCAATGGGCTGGATGTACACGCCACCAGCCGCCTGGTGCAGATATATGCCTTGCCGCAAATAAGCTGGGAGCCAATGATCAGTGTTTCGGAAGTAACCAATACTGCTAAAGACCCTTACCCCGGTATATTGTATTTTCTTAATGATGGCGCACCAACCCAGATTGCCAACATTGGAAATACGCCGGTAAACCTTGCACCCATTCCATTGACGCAAAAAGTAACCGCGTGGTATAATGAAAACAGCCTTCCGCTGTGGAGTTATTTTACTCTTTCTAACGGTATGATGGCACTTGGGCTTTACTATAAAGATGGTAAAGGCAACAAGCCTGGATTTGAATTGATCGAGCAAACTTTCAAAGACGGCTTAACTACCGGGTTACAAATAAAAACAGAAGGCTATTTCGATAAAAAGAACCAGCATAGAAAGTTTGAAGGCAGTGCGCACCAGCTTCCTAATATCAATAACCTCTTTTTTCCTGCTACCAATAACCGCAGTGTTCTTTCCGGGAGTGTCACCAAAATTTTTAATACAGAATTCGGCGGCGAGTTTGGTTTAGATCCCGGAAAGTATATACCGCTTGAGCGGTACGATTTCAGCGGCTATGGTGCTAACGTTTTCAGCCATTGGATAAACGCTAACGCGGCGCTGGCACAAACTTCCCAGGCCATGTTTGATGTATGGCGTGGCCGCACGGCGCACGAAGTGATACAGGTAAAAAGTGTTATTTATCCCTGGGGGGTACGGGTCGTTCGTACTATAACCATCTACCGGGGCAGCAATGGTTTTCCATGGCGTACCGACAGCGGCTGGAAGGCAGAGAGTGATGGCATCTATGACTTCCGCTCGCCTATTGCCAACGATGCATCTATACAGGGTGCCATAGATGAAGAAAAATCTAAAGCCTATGTGTTTCATCCGGGAATGGTGGAAGGGGTGTATGATGTGCGCAACATTAAAGAAGATACCACGCTTGCCCCATTTGATATCAAAAACTGGAACAAAGATTACGGAGTTTATATTAATGATGATGGTCATACGGCAGATGTGGGTGCCGGAAAACTGCTGGACATAAACCTGGTGCCGGTTTACTTTGATGCCGATGTAAAGATTGATAATGTAATACAGGGCGCCACCAATGGCAGAGTGCTTAGCCAGCGCATGTTAGGTTACCTGCAGCTTTCACCCCGCGGTGTATTTATTAATGAAGAACAATTTGCCAGCCTGCTTCTGTTGATGCAGGGCCTGGGTGGCCCGGTTGACTGTACTGTAAACATTAACCAAAGCAAGCAGCACATGCGTATAAGCCGGGTAGAGGTTAATCCCGGTATGGAGGGTACCAGGCGGGTTTTTGTTGCTGCTGCAAAAGGAGTTCCCGTATTGCCTAAAGACGGTAGCTGGAGCGTGGTGCAGCACGACGCGGCTACCAAAGTGGTATCACTTCTTGGCGGTAACGATGTGGTACCATTGGTGAGAAGCGGGCAACGGATTTTTCCAAAACCCGGCGAGCTGAATTATGAGCAGCATAAAGGCCAGCCGGTGAACGTTGCTGATGCTGCGGAGTTGTTCAAAGCGCTTGAAGTTCGTGCAAAACAATATGGCTTTTTACAAAGCACCGGGGAGAATAAAATTTTGTTCCGCAATCCATTGTTTGAACTGAATACCGACACTTTAAAAGGAAGCATACCCGATTTAGCAGATGCCTACCATTTAATGAACAGCAAAGGCATTTTTCCAAAGCTGGAAGACCTGCCGAAGATTACGGAAATGGCCGCTGCTTATGAAATGAAAATTAAAGAAGCCGGCTATAAACTGCTGAATAAAATTGACCCCTTAAAAAAACTGGAGCAGGCGATTCCGGAGGGCCCGTTTTATATTGTAAAAACGAACGACGTAAAAGTTTATATAGAATACAAATCCAAACATGAGAATGGAACCGACAAGCCCGCCAAATTAAATTTAGATATTGACGTAGAAAACACAGCACAACAATGGCTCAATAAAATGAACGACGTGTCCATGTTTGTTGACCTTGGATCGCTGGTGAAAGTTTTGATCATCCGTGGAAAATTTGATACTAAAAAAGGACAGGCACCAACTTTTGTAGAACCCATTTTAGAATTTGGCCCGCAGTTAAAACCGGTTTACGATATTCTTGTTTTGTTAAGCCAGTTATCGCTCGAACCCGATTATAAAGAATTGCTGAAAAAAGGCTTGAAAGTAGCCATGAGCAACAGTCCTGATAATTGGGAGTATAAGTTCCAGGCAGATAAAGAATTGCCGCTTGTAAAGTTCCCTCCAAAAAATTTAGATACCGCAGCAGCACCACTGCGTCTGGAAGCCAGCCTGAAAGCCGGTGTTTATTTCAACGTGGCAATACCGCTGCCGCCCACCAATGGCATACAAGCACCAAGTGCCGGCGCCTTTGTTGAATTTTTCGGTAAGCTCAGTGTTATGTGCGTTAGTGTTGGTGCAGGAAGTATTTACGCGGTTGGGCAGGTAACGGTTCGTATAAGCGCTGATACAGTGATTGGTCCGGGCCTGTACATGAAGTTTGGCTTTGGCGTGGAGGCGGTGGTTGCCTTGCCCGTTATAGGTAGTGTAAGCGTGTATTTTGCCGCCGGTGTGGAAATGAATCTAGATAGTACCGGCATTACCGCAGGCGCTTTTATTTTATTCCGCGGCCGCGCCGAAATCCTGGGCGGTATTGTTACGGTTACTATTCAAATTGAAGCCAGCGGCCAGGTACAGGACCGTGTTGGCGGCGAAACAAATATGAAAGCGCAGGTAACCTTTAGTTTGGACATCAGTGTTTGTTTCATTATTGACATCAGCTTTACCGAGCATTGGGAGGAAGTAAGGCAATTATCCTAATACAACGAAAGTTTTTTGTACCCGGCACCAGTATTTTAAGGCACCGCCTGTTGCATCGCACTCTTGTACGTTCTCATCGCAATGCAACAGAATATATGAGGAAACTGATTCAAACATTATGAGCGGCCATCGTAACAGGTCTTTCTCTCAGCATGTAGTCGTTTATGATTTATCAATCAGTTCCTTCCACAGCCTGTGCTGACGAAGGAAGCATCGGGATGACAAAGACGAATGTTTATGATAGCAGGTAGTATAAATGTTTTACGAAGGATTCAACAGTGACGAATAGAATTACAAACCGTACAAGAGTGCGACGCAAGAAAAGCCTGGTAGTTGCACGATAGCTAAGTATATAAAAAACAAAGCATCCATCATCATACTCTTATTTTATGAACGCAAGAATTTCTATCCTGACATTCCCGCAACATTGGAGAAGCAACCAGTTAACCATTCGTGTATTGGTGATGCCCCGGAACTTTAATCCACTTATACCGGAACCAACGTTGGGCGGGGCAGCCTGGGTTGATGCTGCCATACGCCTCAGGGCAAGGCTGATTACTGATGGAGGAATCTATCCCTCCCTTCTTGCGGCAAGTGAATCCTTTGTACTAAATGGTATCAACATGCCCGCGAATGTGCGTCCCATATTTGAGGACATGGAACAACAGTTTGCGCCGGGAGTAGGTATAACTAATACCGAGCGGTTGCAGGCGGTAAAGCCCGGGCAGCGGGCCCAAAAGTATTTACCGGAAAGCTACCGGGGGAGTTTCAATTTTACAGTGCCCCGTACAAAAGATGCAGTAACAGATGATAGCTACCAATGCGCCATTAGGGATAAAACACCATCAGGTGAAGTTTTTACGCCAACAACAGATTTAAGCTGGGGTAAAGTATTTGCCTATTGCTTGCGCCAGCCTGCACTGGCAGAAAGAGTGGGTTTTGTATATGAAGCCACGTTCGCCGTTAACCCGCTTTTTGTAAAATCAGGCAGTTGGATTTATGTTGACCTGGATGATGGCTGCGAGTATAAACCGGCAATGGATGCTGATCAACAACTGGTAAAGAGATACGCCGCTAAATTGCCTAAGCTCACGGCCGGCGAAGACCGCACTTTGTTTGCCGCCGTACAATTTCCGGTTCTAATTAAGCCAGAGCAACCCGCAGATAAACTGGATGAAAACATACCTATTGCTCCATCCAATTTTGATGAACTGCTTATTGAAACAGAACAATACGATGACGGCTTTTGCAAAATTGTTCATGCTAACCAACCGGTAAGTGGCGACCTTTTGCGGGAAAAAGAAGACAGGGAATTGCCGGTAATAACCGATGCAGGAATTCGGCTGGCCTGGGATGATGAACAGCTTCTCATCTGGATGAACCGGCAATTAAAACAAGATGAAACGCTGAACCCCGGGCGAAGGACGGATGCCCCCATGGGCGTAATGCAGTACCGGGTTGATGTGCGGTTGCATAGCGATGAAGTAATCAACCCAAATCCCTGGGTACCACTAAGTAATGTAAAGAACAAAGCCTCGCTGGTGATAGGCGGACAGGAGATTGACGCCATGGGTAATGAAAGAGAATTGGGTGTAGAGGTATATCCGGCCAAACCCAGGCCCGGGCAAACATTTTGGTTGCCGCAATATTATGCGCACTGGATAGGGAAAAGCCTGGTGCTGCCCGATAAGGATGCGATAGAAATATTTAAAAAGCAAGAAAATACGATAGTTGGAAAGCAGGCAAAAAAGTTTGATTTATATGAAGCGGCTGGTTTGGCTGGTATTCGGTTACGCTATGGTACCAAATACGACTTTAGAGTGCGGCTTGCTGATATAAGTGGAGGTGGCCCGGGGATCGGAGACAATCGTAAATATG
>DASQMG010000447.1:0-4885 GCA_035645595.1 Flavisolibacter sp.
CCTGGCAGAGGCTTCGGAAGCGTCTATCAAATCAGACAGCAAAGGCTTATAGGCGGCCACCTTTTGCTGCCTTGGAAAAAGCGGGTGCGGCTTTAAACCCACATCGTATTTTTTGATGCTGTCGTAATTCATCTGGTACAATAACAGCTTTGCCCCCTCACTTTTGGTCAGTGTTTTGCCATCGGGTGTGGTGGTGATATTTTCATTGAAAGTCGGGTCATGCGATACAACGACCTTCTTATCGGCACTGATTTGTAAATCCATTTCCAGCGTGGTTACATTCAGCTCAATAGCCTTCAGCATAGCAGCAATCGTATTCTCCGGCATCAGCCCCCGGCAGCCTCGATGCCCTTGTTTATCAAAACTATTTTTCTCCACTGAAGATGTAGTTTGTTTTGTTGTATTGCAGGCTAGGAATAAAGAAGCCCATCCAATCAGTATATTTTTGTTCATCTGCTGTCTTTGCTTTGTCTATTCATCATGTGCATTCTATTCCTGCCGTCTTGGAATAATACGCAAATCGGGGACGTAAAGAAAACGATACCTAAATATATTTCCCTTTCCTTAAAACATCTGCCCAAACTTTATAACCTTCTGCATTTAGGTGAAGGCCATCCACTGTAAATTTTTTATCCAGCTTTTTATCTGCATTCAAAAAATGCGGGTGAAGATCAATCAATGTGATCTTTTCCTGTGCCGCCAGCTTTTTCAATTCTGCATTCACGTGTAAAATATGTTCGTCTTTATTATATTGATTTTTAACAGGAAGGACTTCATTATTTACCGGCAAGAGCGTTTGAAAATAAATCTTTGTCGAAGGTGATTCTTTCTTGATTCTATAAATGATGTTTTGATAGTTCCTAAGAATTATACTATCGGGAACATTTCTTGAGATATCATTGATACCGATAAGTATAAAAACTTTTGCAGGCTTGCCTTCCGTTACTTCATCCAGGCGTTCCGCTACGCCAAAGGTGATATCGCCGGAGATGCCGCGGTTACGGGCTTTTGGATTAGAAAGAAGTTCCATCCAATCTGTTCCGGCTGTGATACTGTTACCCAAAAAAATTATATCAGTTGTTGCATTGGGGTAACCTTTGAATTGCTCTACTTTCTGTATGAAACTGCCCGGACGATAGGTGCTGTCCCATTTTGGTGGTTGCGATTGTGCCTGAAAAGCGATAGCAAAGAATAAGGCCAAGGTCAAAAATTTATTCATAGGGCCACCTGTATTTTACGCTGTAAGTGATTGCACGGCTGTATATGTTTTTCCAAACCTGTCGGTTGCCACTACTTTTATTTCTTTGGCGGAAAGAGGCAGGAAAGCTTTAAACAAATGGTCTGTTTTTTTTGGTTCTGAAAAGCCGCGTGGCTTAGGCAAATCCGGGCCAAGCATGGCAGCATAAGCCACCGGGTCAAAGCCTTCAAATTGCTCTAGTGAACCTTTGCTAAAACCGTCAACAAAATATTCTGTTTTCCATGCCGCATCGTAATTCCAGATATTGACAATTATTTGTTTTTGCGAAGCGTCGTATTCTTTCGTATGGATCTTCATCTGGTAATCCGCCGGTTGACCTGTGGCCTGGTAATGCCAACTCAAATCGGTGCCTTTTACTTTATAAACACCATAGCCGTTGGGTGTGCCATCACCACAAATGGCACCCGTCCACCAGGCGCCACAAACGGTGCCATGATTGTGTTCATAAATCGTTCCGTTGATATTGTTTTCGTGCCAGTGCGTATGCCCCGACATAATATGTACGGCCCGATCTCCCAAAATGCTATAGAGTTCTTCTTTATTTTTTGTACCAATATGAACCGGTATGTGCATACAAAGCACAATTAATTTTTCTTTGGGTACAAACGTTAGATCCTTTTGCAGCCACTCTAACTGATGCTGTTGAATCCAACCGTCGTAGTCCCTGTCTTTACCGAGGTATCGTACATTATCCATCACCACGTAATGCACCTGCCCGCGGTTGAAAGAGTAATAAGTAGGACCATAGGTTTGTTGAAACGTATCATCCGATGTTTCGTCGCCGCCCTTGCGGAAATCCATGTCATGGTTGCCAAGGCATTGGAAAAATGGAATCCCCATTTCGCTGACGGCCTTATCATAATCTGCAAACAACTCCAGTTTATCCCATACAATATCACCAACTGTAATGCCGTGCAATAAAGTATCCGCACCTGCTGCTGCAACCAGGCCTTTTACGTCCGGAACTGACTGCGTCATCATCTTCTTCACGTCTTTTGCGTTTGCCACCTGCGGATCGGCCCAGATGATGAACTGGTGTTCATCATCATTTTTGTTCAGCGGGGTCAAATCAAAATTGAATTCTTTGCTACCAACCATTTCCTTGATTGGGCGGTAATGTCTTGCTATTCCATTTTCATGAGTAAACGCATAACCCGGAGGCGTTGAAATAAAAATAGCCGTTGCATCAGGATGCGGTTCCAATTCGTATTTTCCTTTTTTATCGGTAGCCATTACTGTGTATCCATCACTTATTACCACACCTTTTAAAGCTTTACCGTTAGATAAAACACGGCCTTTAACTTTTTGCCCGGTCTGAAAAAATGCTTTTGCGGGAATAAAATTAGTAAGCGCCAACCCGCCTGTAAGAAAGGCTATGTTTTGTATGAATTTTCTTCTTTGCATGTATGACTGTTTAAGTTTGCATTGAACAAAAATTATTATAAGTGACAAGATTAGAATAGACAAATAATCTTACACATTATAAAGCCCTATCCTATTGTTCTACCACCGTGCCCCCGGTTTCAATATCGGCAAGTTGAGAAGTAGTAGTTAGAACCACGTTTGTCAACACCCTGGCATTCGTCCAACGACCGGTCGTTTTATTGTAGCGGCCACCCAGGCTGGCAAACCGGCCACCAACATTGGAAATCACTGTAGGAAAAGCAAATTTGCCTGTATTAGAACCTTGGGTAAAGTAAGGCTGATCAGCTAAAGTCGTTGGGTTTTTCTCATCATAATAATCTGTATTGGTAATGCGATAGCCACTTGAAGGCGCAGCATACAGCATTCCTGCACCGCCATAAAAAATTACATCAACAGGGATCGTGCTCGCATCTACTGCGGTCTTGTCAAATACCGCGATACCGGCCCCATTTCCGCTATTTGCTAAAAGGTTTGTTGTAGCGGCGCCAAAGCCATCACCACCAACCGTTGAATACATTTTACCAAACCATTTTGCAGAACTAATGTCTGTTGAGCCTAACCCCCAAATATTTCTATTAGCCCCTATATAAAAATACTGGCCGGCACTAACGGTACCCGAGGTAATGTTGAATTTATAAGTTCTTAAATCGCCGGTAGCCCAACCATTTACCGGGAAACCGGTTGGCGTATTGGCACCGGCATTGTTTGTAGTAACAACTGAGAAAGGAGTTACAGCGAAGTCTATATTCTTTGTAGCAAGTAACTGTATGTATTCATAGTTAGCATCAGAGGTGGGTGAGTTTGGTGGATCGGTTAGAAAACCTGTGATAATAATAGGAGCAATTTTAGGAGCTGTGGCGCTAAGAATAAAAATGTCAGATTCTTTGCGTGGCCATAAACGAGGTTTACCATCTGCACTATTTAAAACAATTCCAGTTAAGTTGGAGGAGAAAGGCAGTATCTTATTAGCCCATGAAGCAGTAGGCTCGGTATGTAGTGTAAGATTGCCAAAACCATCATTCATAATTCTGTCGCCTGCATAAGTGGAACCGGGTGGTAAAGCAGGATCGAAGCCCGCTTTGGTAACGGTGACCAGCGTGCTTTCGTACATATCGGGTGATGTAAGTACGAGGTTTGATTTTACAACTAACGGTGTAAGCGGCCCTACAGAAGCCAGCTTCGTGATCTTATCATTTGACAAGCCGGTTACCTGTAAAATACCATCCACCCGTTTCAGCACGCTGCCTTCCACACTGATGATAACAGAATCACCGGGGACATATTTGGCGGCATCAGCGCCAACAGGAATAGAGATACCCCGCAACTGCCCCAGGCGCCGGCTGTCCTGCACTATCAATAATCCCGCTGGCAGGTTACCGCCGGAATGATCTGAGATAACCACACCGGCAATTTTATCGGCGCCAAACATATTCTCCTTTGAAAGGGTGACATCTTTGCCTTTATAAAGGTCTCTTATATCAAATAGGGAGATATAAGCACTTACGGTTCCACCGGGATAGTTGCCTTCTTTCTTGCATCCGGCAAAAAAGCAAACAGCTAACAAACAGGAGATATATAAATAATTTTTTTTCATTGCATATCTTTTAAAAATCAAGTTCATTTTTAAAACCTTTTACTCTTTCTATTGCCTGCATTTCTTACTGCAAACTGCCTACTCAATTACGGCTTCTGCCACCATACCTGCGTAGAGATCACATCAGGACCTTGCAATGCCACCGCTGCCTGGTAGTTTGTAGGATTGGTTGATTGCACATAAACCGGGTACACCATTCTTGCGGGCATTACTCCGTTGTTTCTTAGTCCCTGTCCTTTCGGAATGGACGGCCTTCCAGTACGGCGGTACTCAAACCACTGCTGCATGTCAACTAGAAACAACGCATAATATTTCTGCAAATGAATGCGCTCCATACGCTGGTCGAATGTTGTTGCCGTTGCCCACTGCATATCTGCATTGGTTAAATAAGTAGCGATGGGAGTATTGTAGTTAGGCAACCATTGCTTTATGCCTGCCAGCACACCATCGTTATAATGTGTTTCGGCGGAACTTGTGATGTAACCTTTTAATGCTGCTTCGGCAAGAATCAATTTCAATTCTGCATAATTCATCATGGTGCCCGCAAGTGGTTCGGTTTGCAGCGAGTAAGCAGAAGTGAATGAATAGAAGTAAGATTTTTTTACAAC
>DASQMG010000448.1:0-2006 GCA_035645595.1 Flavisolibacter sp.
GAATAAATATGCCGGAAGCATGATTCTAGTAAGCCACGACCGGTACTTTATTTCTAAAACAGCGAACAAGATCTGGGAGATTGTTGACCACGAGATAAAAGAATTTAAAGGTGGGTACGAAGAATGGGTAGAATGGAAAGAGCGGATGGCAGAGAGAGAAATTAAACAAGGTAAAGAGGTTAAAAACCCAAAGCAGAAGACTCAACTGCACGACAGTAGTAAGAAAGACGAAAGTACCCATACCCAGAATCCTGCCAAATTCCCTTCACAATCCGATCAATCGGCGGTTAAGAAAGAGCTGGAAAAAC
The DNA here is from genome assembly GCA_035645595.1 of Flavisolibacter sp. Taxonomy (GTDB): domain Bacteria; phylum Bacteroidota; class Bacteroidia; order Chitinophagales; family Chitinophagaceae; genus Flavisolibacter. The sequence continues at coordinate 309 of DASQMG010000448.1, forward strand.
AGCAGAAAGCCTTTCAAAAGTTAGAACAGGATGTAGCAGCTTTGAATACACAAAAGGAACAATTAGAAGCAAAACTTGCCCTTCCCGATGCATACGGCAACGCAGAAGAATTTAAAAAAACTGAAGCTTCCTACAAACAACTTCTTTCAAAGCTAGACGTTGCAACAAAGGAGTACGAGATGATTTTTGAAAAGATCATAACGCTGGATGAAGATCTTCTGAGCTGAACAATCTCTGCAGTAACCATTGTCGTGGTATAAGAGTTGTATGAACATTAAGGCAAACAATTTTTTATACAAAATCGAAACAATGAAAAAGCAGATTCTTCAATTAAGCCTGGTGACGTTACTGGTTACCGGTTTTTCATGCAAGGGCAAAGACAAGGATAAAACCACCGACAGTACAACAACTACTACTAACACCGCTTCCCCGGAGGTAGCACCTACTTTGCCTCCTGTAGAGGTAGCTGGCGACGCGACGCTGCGTCAGGGTGTGACTGATGCCACTAAAGATGTTAAGGGACTGACGACCAGTGTGCAAAACGGCGTTATTACTTTATCGGGCACAATCAGCAAAGAAGATAACATGCGTATTACACCAATCTTAAATTCTTTGCAACCAAAAAGTATTGACCGTACTAATTTAAATGTTCAATAAAAAAGGAGGTAAAAAATGGTATTGCAAGATAAATACAAACAACTAATAGCTACTGCACAACAAACTGGCGTAACTAACCTGCAAGTGCGGGAACAAGGTGGCGTTTTATATATTGATGGGCATGCGCCAACAGCATCTGTAAAAGACCAGCTTTGGAATTTGTACGGGCAGATTGACCCCAACTTTCAAAGCGGGGATGTAATTATGAATGTAAACACAACGGTTACGTCGGGTTCTCAGGCAACTGTAACTACAAAAGAATCTAACTTAAATATTCGCCGCGGGCCGGGTACCGACCAGCCCATTGTTGGCAAAGCCGCCAAAGGCGAGAAAGTCACGGTGGTCAATCAAACCAACGACCAATGGTGGCTTGTACGTTCAAAAGACGGTGAGGAAGGTTACGCTCATGCACAGTATCTTAGCCCTCTTGCCTAAAAAAGACATCACTCAATCCCTCTGGATTGAAAAAGCGCCGTTACAGGCGCTTTTTTTATATTCTCTTGCTGATCACTCTGCAACTTCTTCTCCCTCGTGCATCTTTATAAAGTCCGTTACCAAATAATTAATGAATTTACCAGTAAGGTTGTTGCTGGTACCGTTTGCCAGTTGAGTGGCCCCCTCGCATATGTGCAGGTAAGCCGCTTTGGTGTGCGCCGCACAAAGATTCACATATTGCCTGGCGTGAATTGCCTGCACACCGCTTGGCGTACTTGCACTGCTTAAGATGTTCTGCACACAATCCAGGTCCAACTCTATTCCGCAAAAGCTGTCTTGTGTAAATTCTATTGCATGTGTAACGGCCTGGCGAAAACTGCGCTTCTCATGTACAAAAATGTCTTCGTACGTGATTATATCAATAAAAGGATTATTCACGATATCGATCCAAACGTTTTGGGGCAAAAAAGCTTCGTGAATACCAATGGCACAATACTTCTGCAAAAAGCCATCCTCATCTGCATAGCGAAAAGCGTTGCCGCTGTGTCTTCCTTCCAAAGGCCGGTAGTCGGTATGCGCATCTAAATTGATGCAGTTAATTTGCGG
>DASQMG010000449.1:0-20771 GCA_035645595.1 Flavisolibacter sp.
AAGATACTTGCCGAAAATACGGGGCAAACTATTGAGCGCATCAAAAAAGATTTTGAGCGGGACTACTGGATGGATGCAGAAAAGAGTATTGAGTATGGCATTGTAGATAAGATTTTAAATAAACTGGAGAAGTAATTGGTACAAACAAGTTTACCGGCCCCTGCTCACAAGGCAGGGGTTTTCTTTTTAAGACGGGCTGTTAGCCGCAATATTTATAGGATCAATTCCGAAATATTTATGTACATATACCGAATAATGGCTTTCTAACCCTGGTAAATTAATGCACTTCTGGTTTCTCTCTCGTGCAGAGAAAAATAAGAAGAGTAAGGTATGGGTGAATAGCGGTAGGAACCCTGAAGAGTGCGACGCAACGGCAGCCAAATAGTTAGTACGTAGCCAACCACAAAAAAATTACTCACATCATAAAAACCTCACCATCTACAACTGTTTCCACCTGCCTATTTGTACTCGCTTACCATTTGCATTTGCCACCTGCTCATGCTGAGCTAACCATGGTTAAAGGAACCATTCAGCCAAAAAAATTTAGCTGAAACTTTAGCACAGGAACTTGTTCACAACGGCATAAAAGCTGCGCAAAAAAAGTCATTTTTGTGGATAGCGTCGGCAATGTGAGTGGATAGCCGTTGCAAGCGTGTGCATAACCTATAGCGTAGCGTGTGGATTAATAAATAGGTTACCAAATTGTTACCACTGTTTTAGCTGCCTGTATATTCGTTAACTGACTTACGGATGCGGATAAACAGGCCATTAATGAACATAAATTTCCGGGCTGCCGATCACCAAAAGTCATTGATTCTTAATCAATGCAAAAACGAGTTGTATGGACATACCTAATGTGAATAGGGATAAGAAAAGAGGCCGTAAAACCCCGCTTGATTTAAGTACAATGGTGTATGGCAAAGTGCCGCCCCAGGCCCGCGACCTGGAAGAAGCAGTACTCGGGGCCATTATGCTGGAAAAAGGTGCTTTTGACGTTGTGGCCGAAATTTTAAAATCGGAGTGCTTTTATGTAGATGCCCACCAGCGCATTTTCATGGCCATGAAAAACCTTAGCGGTAAAAGTCAGCCGATTGATATGCTAACGGTAGTAGAGGAGTTGCGCACCGCAGAAGAATTAGACATGGTTGGCGGCCCTTATTATGTAACGAAATTAACCAATGCGGTTACTTCATCGGCACACATAGAAGCTCACTCAAGAATCATCCTTCAAAAATTTATTCAGCGTGAATTGATTCGTATTTCCGGTGAAATTATTTCCGATGCGTATGAGGACAGCACCGATGTTTTTGATTTACTGGATGATGCCGAAAGCAAGATCTATAAAATAACCTCTGAGCATCTTCGTAATAATGTAGAAACCATTGACTCGGTATTGGTGAAAACCATCCAGCGCATTGAGGATATGCGCAACAAACAGGAGGATATTACCGGTGTGCCCAGCGGCTTTGTTAACCTTGACAAGGTAACCTACGGCTGGCAGCAAACGGACCTTGTTATCTTAGCGGCACGTCCCTCGGTTGGTAAAACAGCCTTTGCACTTAACCTTGCCCGCAATGCGGCTTTGGATGCACGCAAGCCCACCCCTGTCGCTTTCTTTTCTTTAGAGATGAGTGCCGGCCAATTGGTGCAACGTATTCTTTCTGCGGAAAGCGAAATATGGCTTGAAAAAATTGCCCGTGGTAAACTGGAAGAGCATGAAATGGAGCAGTTATACAAACGGGGCATCCAGCGCCTCTCCGACTCAAAACTTTTTATTGATGATACACCGGCCCTGAACATTTTTGAGCTGCGTGCCAAATGCCGCCGCTTAAAAAATGCACATAACATTGGCCTTATCATCATTGATTATTTACAGTTAATGAGTGGTACCGGTGAAAACAGGAATGGTAATCGTGAGCAGGAGATCTCTAATATTTCACGAAGTTTAAAATCATTGGCAAAAGAACTGCAGGTTCCTATCATTGCCCTGTCGCAGTTAAGCCGTGAAGTAGAAAAACGCAAAGATGGCAACAAGATGCCGCAATTAAGTGATCTCCGTGAATCGGGTGCCATTGAGCAGGATGCGGATATGGTGTGCTTTATTTATCGCCCCGAGTACCACGACCTGAACCAAAATGAAATGGGCGAAAGCGTAAAGGGCGAAACCTACCTGCGTATTGCCAAGCATCGGAATGGCTCACTGGAGAATTTAAAGTTCAGGGCACGATTGGAGATACAAAAGTTTTTTGAAGATGATGGAGGTGAATTTGGCGGTGGCTTTACCATGCCACCCAACTGGAAGCCCGTAACGGATAGCGAAGGGCCAAAACTGTACATACAGACAAGCAGCAAAATGAATGACCAGCATGACGATGATGAACCGTTTTAATTACTAACACAACCCCATATAAAGCTTCGGTAAAAACCGGAGCTTTTTTGTTTTCTTCGCACCATGGCCCTGCCTTTTTTTTACATAGAAAATCTAGAACAAAAGGTAATTGTGCTGGATGAAGACACCTCCAAACACATGATTGGAGTATTGCGTATGCAAAAAGGCGCAAATGTTTTGCTAACTGATGGCAAGGGAACAAAAGCAACCGCCTCCATTATTGATGATAACCGCAAAAGGTGCAGTGTTCAAATCATTGAACGAGATCAAGAAGAACAAGCACAATCAAAAATCACTATTGCTATTTCCATCATTAAAAACGCTTCCCGCTTTGAATGGTTTTTAGAAAAAGCAACCGAGATTGGTGTAACCGAAATCATTCCGCTGCTTTGCGAACGAACTGAAAAAGAAAAGTTTCGCTACGATAGAATGAAAGGCATCCTGGTAAGTGCCACCTTGCAATCGCAACAAACCTGGCTGCCCGTTTTGCACGAACCGATACCTTTTGAAAAAGCTATAATACTAGCTTCACAGCAACAAAAATTCATTGCTCATTGTGTTCCTGATAGAAAGACGCAACTGTCATCCGTCATCCGCCAACTGCCAACTTCTAAGCAGCAACTATCAACTATATTGCTTATTGGCCCCGAAGGTGACTTTACTCCTGCTGAAATTAAAGATGCACTGACAGCAGGCTTTTTGCCGGTAGCGTTAGGTAACACACGGTTGCGCACCGAAACAGCTGGTATAGTAGCCGCTACCTTGTTGTGTAACGGATTTTAATGAGTTTCTTAGGCTGATGGGGTATTTTGTCCTAAGTAAGATAGAATAAAGTAACAGGCGTGGCTTTCATGCAGCTGGTAGCCTACTAACCCCAAAAGGTCCGGCTACAAAAAACACAAAGATCAGCACAATATATCCTTGTGTGCTTTATGACCCTTGTGGTTCAAACAATCAACAAGCTTATTACCAAACCATTGATAAGAAAGTCTATGTTGTTGTCGGTGTATGAAAGTATTTTTTTATTTCTTTTTATGGGAAAAGCGGATAATGGAGCAGGCTTTTTCTCCCTTATTTTTTCTTAGGCAAAACTCTTTTTACCAGCATTACCAACTTCTCTATAATAAATCCTAAAATAAGCCCGCCAATACCACAGGCCAGTGCTTTGGCAAACCAGGCCACTACCGGCATTTTTGCTAAGGCATGTTCTAGATCGTGCAGTAAATGACTGGTGGCCGGAATGCCATGGGCAATGATTTCAGCACCTACCCAAAGCATGGCTGCTGTACCTACCACGCCCAGAATATTTAAGAAGTGAGGCATGGCCTTTACGATGCCACGACCAAATTTTTTGATAGCAGGATGAAATTTATCCTTAGCCAGGTGTACACCGATATCGTCGGCTTTAACAATTAAGCCAACAAAGCCATATACGGCTACTGTAATGAAAACAGCTACTGCCAGCATTACCACAACCTGGTTTACTATCGTCTGTCCCACTACCTGGCTATAGGCAATGGCCATTATTTCTGCAGACAGAATAATATCGGTTCGAACCGCACTCGTAACCCGTTCCTTTTCTAACTCCTCCGGTGTAATTACTTTAATATTCTCACTTTCGGCATCCACATGGTGATGCTTGCTAAACATGGAATGCACTTTTTCATACCCTTCGAAACATAAATAAGCGCCCCCCAGCATTAAAATAGGCGTAATAGCCCACGGAGCAAAGTACCCAAGCAAAAGGGCCGCCGGCGTTAAAATAATTAACTTGTTAAAGAGCGATTTTTTTGCAATACGGAAAATAATAGAAAGTTCACGCGACGGATCGAGCCCCACAACATATTTGGGTGTTACTGCGGTATCGTCGATCACAATGCCCGAGACTTTACCTGTAGTTTTTGCTACCTGGGTAGGTACATCATCTAAACTGGCGGCGCTGGCTTTTACTAAGGCTCCAATATCATCTAATAAAGCAAAAAATCCTGAAGGCATATGCTATAAGTTCACTTATGTAATTCAAAAAGGTGCATCAAGAGACACAAACGGCTTGAAAGCGGATGAGGAGGAAAGTATAAATTCGGGAAACCACTTTTTGTTCTTTCATCATTTTCGTTTGTTTGTTGTTTGCGCCAGCTGCTTGCAAATATTGCGTACAATAAATGGGCCTTCATAAATAAATCCGGTCCATACTTCTACCAGTGCTGCTCCGGCTTCTATTTTTTTTAAAGCATCATCACCATTAAAAATACCGCCACTGCCAATAACAGGTAGGTTGCCATTTGTTTTTTGATGAATGTAACGTATGATCTCTGTCGACCGTTGTTGCACCGGCTTCCCGCTTAGCCCCCCTGCACCAATAATTTCCGTATTCGTTTTAAGCCCTCCCCTTTCTATGGTGGTGTTCGTGGCTACCAGTCCATCCAGTTCTATTTCTACAGCTAAATCCATCACATCATCTATTTGTTCCGGTGTAAGGTCAGGTGCAATCTTTAAAAGTATCGGTCTGGGAAAAGGGTGGTTTGTATTCAGGGTTTGTAAATGCTTTAATATTTTTTTAAGCGGTGCCTTTTCCTGCAGTTCTCTCAACCCGGGTGTATTAGGCGAGCTAACATTCACCACAAAAAAATCTACATACGGATGCAAAGCAGTAAAACAAATTTCGTAATCCTTCCAGGCATCTTCGTTAGGCGTAGTTTTGTTTTTACCAATATTGCCTCCGATGAGAAGTTTGGAATTTCGGGTTTGAGGTTTGGAGGTACCTGCGCCAGCCAATTGCCGGTTATTTACCACCCATTTTTTTAAGCGTTGTGCTATAACCTCTACACCTTCATTATTAAACCCCATACGGTTAATCAGTGCCCTGTCTTTCGGTAACCGGAATAACCTTGGTTTCTCATTTCCTTTCTGAGGTCTTGGCGTTACCGTCCCGATTTCCACAAAACCAAAGCCCAACGCTTCCAGTTCCCGCAAATACTTTGCATTCTTATCAAAACCTGCACCCAGGCCCACCGGGTTTTTAAAATCAAGTCCCAATAGATGAGTGGTAAGTGGTGAGTGATGCGCAAATGCATTGCCGAGCATGTTTCTGATAAAGGGCACAGCACATAAAACCTTTAAACAATTCATTGAAAAATAGTGGGCAGTTTCGGTTGGCAACAAAAACAATAACCGGCGAAGAATCTGATACATGGTTTGCGAAGATAAAAGAACACAATTTTATGAAAACTGATAATTAGTTGTTGATGCAACCAACTTGAATTTTCTTACTTTTAATGTACAATATTCAAGTATGCAGGAAGCCTATATAGTTGCCGGATACCGCACCGCCGTTGCTAAATCTAAACGTGGAGGGTTTCGATTTTACCGCCCTGATGATTTAGCTATTGATGTAATTAAAGGGCTGCTGGCCTCAGTACCGCAGTTAGATAAAATCTTAGTGGATGATGTAATTGTAGGCAATGCTGTGCCCGAGGCAGAGCAAGGCTTACAGGTAGGCCGCATTATTGCGGCAAGAGCCATAGGCTACGATGTACCGGGAATGACGGTAAATCGCTACTGCGCCTCTGGGCTGGAAACTATTGCAATTGCCACGGCAAAAATCCGTATGGGCATGGCTGATTGTATTATTGCCGGCGGTGTTGAGAGTATGAGCCTTGTACCAACCGCCGGTTGGAAAACAGTTCCGGCTTACTCTATTGCTAAAGATGATCCTGACTATTACTTAAGTATGGGTCTTACTGCGGAAGCGGTGGCTAAAGAATACAACGTTAGCCGCGAGGAGCAGGATGAGTTCTCTTACAACTCGCATAAAAAAGCTCTGTCTGCGATCGGTAACGGTTACTTTAAAGAAGGCATTTTACCTGTTGAAGTGGAACAGGTTTATCTAGATGAAAAAGGAAAAAAAGCAACAAAGAAATATACAGTTGACACCGATGAAGGTCCCCGTGCTGATACGTCGGTTGAAGCACTGGGTAAATTGAAACCGGCATTTGCGGCCGGTGGTATGGTTACAGCCGGCAATTCTTCTCAAATGAGTGATGGTGCTGCCTTTGTGATGGTGATGAGTGAACGCCTGATGACCCAATTAGGCCTACAGCCTGTTGGCCGTCTGGTGGCCTGTGCTTCTGCTGGCGTACACCCCCGCGTGATGGGTATTGGCCCTGTAGCGGCCATACCAAAAGTGCTGAAGCAGGCAAATATGAGTTTGGGCCAGATTGATCTAACAGAATTAAATGAAGCTTTTGCTTCACAAGCTATTGCTGTTATCAGGGAGGCCGGACTAGATCCCGAAACTGTAAATATAAATGGAGGTGCCATTGCGCTTGGGCATCCGTTGGGATGCACCGGTGCAAAACTAACCATACAGAACCTGGGTGATTTGAAAAGAACCGGGAAAAAATATGGCCTGATCACCGCATGTGTTGGTGGCGGGCAAGGCATTGCCGGCATTATTGAGCGGTTATAAACATTAGAGGACGGGAGGTAGGCTAATTTGCCGTTTATCCTATTGTTGAAAAAAACAAATGGCGGTATCCTGTAAATTAAAGATCGCAAAATTATATTCGTTTTATCCAACCTCCGATAGATATGAGCGACGTCACTGAATCAACCATTCTTTACGTAGATGATGACAACGATCATTGCATCTTAACGGAAACATCCATTGCAGACGCAGGTAACAAGGTCAATCGTATTTGGGCTAATGATAAAGAAGGCGCTGTCAACCATTTAAATTTAATTTCCGATAGTACTCTGCCTTTGCTTACTGAGTTGGATTTAAATATACCCCGGTGGGACGACCGCCGCACACTTAGCTACTTAAAGTCTCATCCAGCCCCATACCTGTTTTTACCCTATCTACCTTCAAAAGTAGTAACGGGCACGAGGCCTGCGAATGGCTGGGAGCAGTTTCGCATATAAAGAAACCCTATCACTACGATGATTATAAAGGCATCTTGACCGACTTCTTTTTGCACATAAAAGCCTGATTGTGGACAGAATTATTTTGTATGCAGACGACGACCCGGACGACAGAACCTGGGTTGCGGAAGCCTGTAAAGCAGTGAACAGCAGCTTAAAAATAAGCTTTGTAGAAAATGGCAGGCAGGTTTTGCGTTCTTTGGAAAAGCTCAGGTCCGAGGACCTTCCCCATTTAATTGTTCTGGATTTAAATATGCCCGAATTGGATGGTCGACAAACCTTACAGCAATTGAAAGCCAACCCGGCTTACCAGCAAATTCCCGTAGCTATTGTTTCTACTTCTTCAAATGCTATAGACCGCGAAGTATGTCATCGCTTTGGCGCCTCACTTTTTCTAATCAAACCCGTTACGTATAGCGAATGGGAAGGTATTATCCGGCAATTAGAGTCCTTATCCGGCACTATAACTGACAAACGTTGAAGTACAAATTTTACTATTACTTTTGCGGGCATATGCACTGCCGGTGCAGCGGCTATAAATTGTAGGAAGAGTAAAGATAGAACCATCTTTCTTGGACCAAAGTATGAGTACCTATCAGGCTTCCGTGGAGGCTATAATGACCGGATCGGAAGTCTCACACTTTTGTACGTTCTTATCCCACTGCATAAAAGAAAAACATTCATACGTCCTTTGAAAAGTAAAACACGTTAAGAAAACCAATCATTGACGCAAAGACCTACGATACAAAAAATTCTTGCCTCCCTGCTACTGGTTCTCTTTACCATTAGCTTTATTCCTAAAAGTTTTTTTCATGATGCCATAGCTAATCATACGGACGAAGGTACCTGCAATTTTTCGGCAGAAAAGCTATGCATCCACCAAAAAGGTTTTAGCTGTTCGTTTAACGATCTGGTGGTATCGTCTCCTTATGTTGCTTTTAGCAGCGTATTCAATTTAGTTGAGCAACTTATTCCTGCTCCTCATGCAAGCAGGCATAAAAACTTTGCCCTGGAACTACGGTTCTTAGGTACAGAAAGCAGGGGTCCTCCCCTTTCGGCAGCCTGATTATTTTACAAGACTGTATCATCTTTTTATTACTAAAACATGTTTTATGCAAAGGCTATTGCTTTTTGTTGGTTCTATATTCGTTTTATTTACGGCTTCAGCTCAATCAAATAAGGGTATTACACTTTCAGGAAAAATTATTGACGCACAAACCGGCTTACCGTTATCGGGTGCGAGTATCTACATAGCCGATGCCCGCATTGGTGCGGTTTCAGGTGAACAGGGGGATTACCTCTTTAAAAATATTCCTGTGGGGCATCACATTATTGAAATATCGTACAGCGGTTTTGGTACTACCGTGCAGCATATTGATGTTACTCAAAACAGCACCAAAGACTTTATCCTTACAGCAGCAGTACGGGAGCAGCAAGGCGTTACTATTACCGGTGTGGCGCAGGCTACTAACATAAGAAACGCTCCGGTACCGGTTTCTATCATGCGCCGCCAGGAAATATTACAATCAACTGCCACCAATATTATCGACCTGTTAAGCCGTCAGCCTGGCGTTTCACAAATCAGCACAGGGCCCGCTGTTTCCAAGCCAGTCATCCGCGGTTTGGGTTTTAACCGTGTGGTGGTTATTAACGATGGCTTGCGGCAGGAAGGCCAGCAATGGGGTGAGGAGCACGGGATTGAGATTGATGAATTAAGCGTAGTACGTGCAGAAATTTTAAAAGGACCTGCATCGCTTATTTACGGCAGCGATGCCTTGGGTGGCGTTGTAAATTTTGTTACCAATACACCCGTGCCCGAAGGAATTATTCGCGGAAATATTTTAAGCAACTTTCAATCGAATAATAATCTCGCAGGTGCTAACATCAACATTGCCGGTAATAAAAATGGAGTGAACTGGAATCTTTATGGCACCTCCCGTTCAGCCCGAGATTACAAAAATAAATTCGACGGAAGGGTGTTGAATTCCCGTTTTAAGGAGGGCAATTTTGGTGGTTATATAGGTTTAAATAAAACATGGGGGTATAGCCATTTGGTTTTTAGCAGCTTTAATCAAACCCTGGGTTTGGTAGAAGGTACAAGAGATGCAACAACCGGTGCGTTTTCAATTTTTGGCGAATCTCCATTGGAGAGGATCGCCACACAGCAGGATTATGAAAGCCGCACGCCGGTTACTCCGTACCAGAACATAAAGCATTACAAAGTGGTTAGCGATAACAATTTTAACGTAGGTAAATCAAGACTAAAACTAAATATCGGCTATCAAAATAATTTGCGTAAAGAATTTGCTGATCCCGAAGCACCAAAAGAGCCGGAACTTTTTTTTGATTTAAAAACCGTCAACTATAACCTTCAATTTGCTTTGCCTACCAGGGCCGAATGGCAAACCACGCTGGGCATAAGCGGTATGCGGCAGAGCAATGAAAATAAAGGTGAGGAAACATTGATACCGGAGTACAGTTTGTTCGACATCGGTGGATTTATTTTTACCCAAAAATACTTTAGCAAGACAACGTTGAGTGGTGGTTTGCGCTATGATAAACGCTCTGTAAACTCAAAGCTGGGACTGGAAGGAACTGATGTAAAATTTGAAGCTTTTAAGCGAGACTTTTCTAACTTTTCTGCAAGTGCCGGTATCAGCTATACGCCGGTTTCCTACCTTACCATAAAGGGAAATATGGCAAGGGGCTTTCGGGCACCAACATTAACGGAGATGGCTTCCAATGGTGCACACGAAGGCACAGTGCGTTACGAGTATGGACGACGTGATTTAAAATCGGAACGAAGCTTCCAGGTGGATGCGGGTGTGGAAGTGGATTACGAACATTTCAATTTTTCAATAGCTGGATTTTACAACCGTATCAATGATTATATTTTTTACCGCCGGCTGCAAAATGGTGCAGGGTCAGATTCGATTATTATAGCGGGTACTGAAACATTTGAAGCCTTTCAGTTTGGGCAAAACGACGCTACTTTATCGGGACTTGAATTGCAATTTGACTTACATCCCCACCCCTTAGACTGGCTGCATTTTGAAAATACCATTTCTTATGTGAAAGGACGCTTTGATGAAAAGCTGGATGGCAGCGATAATCTGCCACAGATACCGCATACCCGGTGGATCAGTGAATTGCGCGGCGATTTTTTAAAGAAAGGAAAAGGCCTTCGCAACCTGTACCTGCTGGTAGAGACGAATGCAGCTTTTGCGCAAAAGCGACCCTTTTTTGGATATAATACGGAGACGGCTACACCTGATTATATTTTACTTAATAGCGGTATTGGAACCGACTTTGTTACCCGTAAGGGTACAACATGGGCCAGTCTGCATTTTTCAGTTAATAATATTACAGATAAAGCTTACCAGGACCATTTGAACCGGTTAAAGTATACTGATGTAAATGTGGCAACGGGCCGGCAGGGAGTATTTAATACTGGACGAAACTTTAGTGTTAAGCTAAACATACCCTTGACGTTTAGTAGCAGGTAATCTTAAAATAGGCAAGAAGGAAAAAGTGATAGGCTAAGCAGCCTGTCACTTTTTTTATGTATGAGCTAATGTATCTGATAAAGATTCTTTTCACTTCCGTCCACGTAACAAGCAAAGGTCTTGAACTTCTTATACTTCTATATTGCTTCAACTTGCTTAAAATAAGTCCCCCGCTACACCAAAGCCTTTACTTCCTCACTAACCTGTTTTCGCTCTCCAATCTGCTGCCGCCACATAGCATAGTACAGGCCTTTTTCCGCTACCAATGCTTCGTGTGTACCCGTTTCAATTACAACACCTCTTTCTAAAACATAAATTCTATCGGCGTGCATTATGGTTGATAGGCGGTGTGCAATTAAAATAGTAACCTGGTTTTGCAGCGACGAAACATTTCGGATGGTTTTACCGATTTCTTCCTCTGTTAACGAATCAAGAGCCGATGTAGCTTCATCAAAAATTAAAAGGTTTGGTTTACGCAAAAGGGCTCTGGCAATAGAAAGCCGTTGCTTTTCTCCACCTGATAGTTTTAGTCCGCCTTCACCAATCATCGTGTCGATGCCGTTTTCGGCCCGTTCTATAAGGTTAAGGGTTGATGCTTTTCGCAAGGCATCGAACAAATCTTCGTCGGTAGCCTGCGGAGCCACAAACAACATATTTTCTTTAATGGTTCCGCTGAATAACTGAGTGTCCTGGGTAACAAAACCAATCTGTTTGCGCAGGTCATCAAAATGAATATTGTCTTCATCAATGCCGTTATAAAAGATGTTTCCCTCCTGCGGCCGGTACAAGCCCACCAGCAACTTCATAAGTGTTGTTTTACCCGAGCCCGATGGGCCGACAAAGGCAATGGTCTCGCCCTTTTTGGTGCTGAAGCTAATATTGTCAATGGCTTTATGTTGGGCCGTTTGATGCTTGAAAGCAACATTGCGAAATTCCAAAGTTTGTACAGGCCCCAGATGTTTTGGATGAGCCGGTTCAGTTTCCGGCTTCTTGTGCATCAACGTTTCAAAATTGTTGAGCGAAGCTTCTGCTTCGCGATAGCTGGTTATAATGTTGCCTATCTCCTGCAAGGGACCAAAAATAAAGAACGAATAAATTTGCATTGTTACCAACTGGCCGGCATCCATTTCGTTTTTAAAAATGAAATACATGAGCATAAACAAAATTACCTGGCGCAGGGTGTTTACGAAAGTTCCCTGCACAAAAGCAATACTACGTACCCGCTTTACTTTGGTGATTTCAAGGCCCAGAATTTTGTAGGTATTTTTATTTAACCGCTCTACTTCCTGCCCCGTTAACCCCAGGCTTTTAACCAGTTCAATGTTGCGCAACGACTCCGTTGTAGTACCCGCCAACGACGTAGTTTGACTAACGATAGTTTTTTGAATTGTTTTTACTTTCTTACTGAGGATGTTGGAAATGACCATTAGAATAGCCGTACCTCCAAAATAAACAATCGGCAAAAGCGGAGAGATGTAAGCAGCAAAAACAGCAACAATCACTATACCTACAAAAACAGTAAATAAGATATTCACGAAGTTGGAAATAAACTTTTCGGTATCTACCCTAACCTTTTGCAGAACGCTCAGGGTTTCGCCGCTGCGCTGGTCTTCAAATTCCTGGTAGGGCAGTTTCATAGCCTGCTGCAAGCCATCGGTAAAAACTTTGGCTCCAAATTTTTGAACAATGATGCTTAAGAAATAATCCTGGAAATTTTTGGCAATGCGGCTTATCATAGCCACTGTAATAGAAGCTAACAACAGCCATACGATCCCATAAAGGGCTACTTCTTTGCCTGCCCGGTTTAAGATGGTTGTTTTTGTAAAAAGAAAAGAATCCCAGCTAAAACTGCCAGGGGGTGTTTGCACTTTCTGGTGCTCGTTGGCAAGATTAATAAGCTTGCCAAAAATAATAGGATCTATAAGGGAGAAGCCAATATTAATGGCCGCCAATAACAATACAAAAAATACCAGTACCCGAAAAGGCTTCAGGTAAGAAAGTAAGATTTTCATGCTGTAAAGCTAAGGGCTACGGCTTGTTTTGTTAATACCGCACAATGCGGATTTGACGTTATTCAATTAAAAATATATTACGCCACAAAGGTTCTTATGAAGGTACCTGTCTTATTAGATGTAGTTATGGTTACCGGGTGCACCATTGTATTGAAACCATGTCTTTCTTATCCCGCCCAACCCTCCCTATCCAGACTTCTATACTGAATGGCCTCCGCCAGGTGTTCAATTTTTATGTCTTCGCTTCCATCTAAATCAGCAATGGTGCGTGATACTTTTAAAATACGGTCATACGCTCGGGCTGAAAGGTTCAACCGCTCCATTGCCTTCTTTAATAAGTTTTGTCCGGCAGTAGAGATCACACAAATCTCTTTCAACATTTTACTACTCATCTGCGCATTGCAATAAACATCGGTCACGCCCTTGTATCTTACTTCCTGTACCTCTCTTGCTTTTATTACTTTATCGCGGATAGCTGCCGAAGCCTCCTGCGGTTTTAGGGTAGATAATTCGGAAAAAGGAACTGGTGTGACTTCTACATGCAAATCGATCCTATCGAGCAAAGGCCCTGATATTTTGTTCAGGTATTTCTGCACAGTCCCGGGCGGGCAGGTGCAATCTTTTTCGGGGTGATTGTAGTAGCCACAGGGGCAAGGGTTCATAGAAGCAACCAGCATAAAGGAGGCAGGAAAATCAACAGCAACCTTTGCTCTTGAAATGGTGACCCTTCGTTCTTCCATCGGTTGCCGCATTACTTCCAACACAGTGCGTTTAAACTCCGGCAATTCATCTAAAAATAAAACACCGTTGTGCGCCAATGAAATTTCGCCGGGCTGCGGTATGCCGCCGCCTCCCACTAATGCCACATCACTGATCGTATGATGCGGACTTCGGAAGGGGCGTTTGGAAACCAGGGTTGTATTCTCAGGAAGTTTACCCGCAACAGAATGAATCTTTGTTGTTTCCAATGCTTCCTGCAACGATAGTGGCGGTAGTATGGTGGGCAACCGTTTTGCCAGCATTGTTTTTCCGGCACCGGGTGGCCCTATTAATATGGCATTGTGTCCACCGGCCGCAGCTATCTCTAAAGCCCTTTTAATATTCTCCTGCCCTTTTACATCGGCAAAGTCAATTTCAAAATCGTATTGCGAATGAAAAAACTCTTCACGGGTATTAATCCTGACAGGTTGCAGGCTTTGCTCATCGCTTTCAAAAAACTGGATGACTTCTTTTATATGAGCTACGCCATATACATTTAAGTTATTAACCATGCCTGCTTCCCTTGCGTTGGCTGTTGGTACAATCAATCCCTTAAAACCTTCTTTGCGGGCTTGTATAGCAATGGGCAAAGCACCTTTGATAGGACGTATCTCGCCATCCAGGCTTAGCTCACCCATAATAATGTACTTATCTATCACTCCATCACCTTTCATTCGTTTTGTAGCCGCTAGAATTCCAATAGCAATTGGAAGGTCAAAAGCCGTCCCGCTCTTTTTAATATCAGCTGGTGCAAGGTTTACTACTATCCTCGTCCTGGGAAGATCAGTGCCAATACATTTTACCGTGCTTTCAATACGTTGCATACTTTCCTTTACTGCATTATCCGCAAGCCCTACAATAACGTAACCCGTACTTGTTTGCATCCAGTTAACCTCTACGGTAATGGTGATGGCTTCTACGCCGTAAACTGCGCTGCCAAAGGTTTTTACCAGCATCTGTAAAATTAGTTTTGGTAAGTAGTAAACTTAAAGAGACGCTTTTTCCTGCGCATGAACAAGAACAATTTTGTCGAATAAAACCTTTGGCTTC
The DNA here is from genome assembly GCA_035645595.1 of Flavisolibacter sp. Classification (GTDB taxonomy): domain Bacteria; phylum Bacteroidota; class Bacteroidia; order Chitinophagales; family Chitinophagaceae; genus Flavisolibacter. The sequence continues at coordinate 14,640 of DASQMG010000449.1, forward strand.
AGCGTCAAATCGCAAACACAACAAATGTTAGCTTCTTTACCGGTACACCTGATTTTTTTTATGCCGGAAAAATGTTTTTTTCTGTAAAATAGATACAATTCATATCCAGCGTGAAGTGCAAATTTTTACACATGACTTATCCACCAATGTGCATATCTCTGGCGTTATTTTTCGGAACTGTAAATCTACATTCGTCTTCCCGCCAAACTTTTTTTAGGACGGTCAAGGAAGAGAAAACTTACTTCAATCAATATAAAATTTTAGGACATGGACAGTGCAAAACCAACCAAAAAAGGACTTCAGTTCCAGCGCCGGTACACTCGTGATGACATCAATGTGTACGATCAGTTCCAGTACGATTATCGCACTTCGGTTATCCGCAACCCCAGCGGCGAAGTGGTGTTTGAGATGAACAATGTAGAAGTACCAAAACAGTGGAGCCAGATTGCCACTGATATCCTTGCCCAAAAATATTTTCGCAAAGCTGGCGTACCACAAGCCGATGGTTCATCAGGCCGTGAGACATCTGCCAAACAAGTGGCCCACCGTATGGCTAATTGCTGGAAGGTTTGGGGCGAACGTTATGGCTACTTTTCATCTGAAAAGGATGCTACCGTTTTTTATGAGGAACTGGTTTATTCAATCCTTAACCAAATGTGTGTGCCTAATTCACCACAATGGTTCAATACCGGTTTACACGAAAGTTACGGCATAACAGGAAAGCCCCAGGGGCATTACTATGTTGACCAGGCTGACGGCCAGTTAAAGACTTCTACATCCGCTTACGAAAGACCGCAGCCACATGCCTGCTTTATTCTAAGCGTGGAAGATGACCTGGTGAATGATGGTGGTATCATGGACTTATGGGTTCGCGAAGCAAGAATATTTAAATACGGTTCTGGTGTTGGCACTAACTATAGCAACCTGCGTGGTGAAGGCGAAAAACTAAGTGGTGGCGGTACATCGAGTGGTTTAATGTCGTTCTTAAAAATTGGCGACCGTGCTGCCGGTGCAATTAAAAGTGGTGGTACTACCCGCCGTGCTGCCAAGATGGTTTGTTTGGATTTAGACCATCCCGAGATTGTAAATTTTGTTAACTGGAAAACAGAAGAAGAAAAGAAAGTAGCTGCCCTGATTGATGCCGGTTATGCATCGGATTACGAAGGCGAAGCCTATAGAACTGTTAGCGGACAAAATTCTAACAACTCCGTTCGTATCCCTAACTCCTTTTTTGAAAAATTAGAAAAGGATGAAGACTGGGAGCTTACCGCCCGTACGGATGGCCGCGTAATGAAGAAGGTTCCTTCAAGAGAATTATGGAACCAGATTGCCTATGCCGCCTGGCGTTGTGCCGATCCGGGAACACAATACAACACCACCATCAATGAGTGGCATACTTGTCCGGAAGGTGGTGAGATAAGAGCCTCTAACCCATGCAGTGAATACATGTTCTTAGATAACACTGCCTGTAATTTGGCTAGCGCTAACCTGATGAAGTTTTATAACTTCTATACAAAAACGTTAGATGTAGAAGGCTTTGAATACTGCTGCCGCTTATGGACAACCGTATTGGAGATCTCTGTTTTAATGGCGCAGTTCCCAAGCAAAGAAGTAGCACAATTAAGTTATGAGTACCGTACACTTGGCTTAGGCTATGCTAACCTGGGTACATTGTTGATGGTTAGCGGCATTCCTTACGACAGTGATAAGGCCCGCGGCATTGCCGGTGCTATCACGGCAATCATGACGGGAACCTCTTATAAAACATCGGCGGAAATGGCCCAGGTACAAGGTGCTTTTCCCCGCTACGAAGAGAATAAAGAGCACATGATGCGGGTAATGCGCAACCATCGCCTGGCAGCGTATGATGCCGACAGTTATGAAGGATTAAGCTTAAAACCACAAGGCTTAAAATCGGAGAACACACCAAAGTATTTATTGAATGCGGCGTGCAAAGCATGGGATGATGCTGTGGAGTTAGGAGAAAAATTTGGGTATAGAAATGCACAGGCAACCGTGATTGCCCCAACCGGTACTATCGGTTTGGTGATGGACTGCGATACCACCGGTGTAGAACCTGATTTTGCTTTGGTGAAATTTAAAAAGTTATCGGGCGGTGGTTATTTTAAGATCATCAACCAGTCGGTGCCTGTTGCGCTAACTAACTTAGGGTATAGCGAAAAAGAACGGGATGCCATTATTAAATATGCAGTAGGCTCCGGAACATTTGCCGGTGCGCCGCATATCAATCATCAAACATTAAGTGAGAAAGGCTTTATTGCCTCTGAAATAGAAAAGCTGGATAAAGCAGTTGGTTCTGCATTTGAAATCGGCTTTGTGTTTAACGTATATAATTTAGGTGAAGAATGTTTGCAGCGTCTTGGCTTTACTCCTGAACAGTATTATAATTTTGAATGGAGCTTGCTGGAAGCCTTAGGTTATAACGATGACCAAATAGAAGCAGCCAATGACTATGTATGCGGAACTATGACCGTGGAAGGCGCCCCCTTATTAAAGAGCGAACATTTAGCAGTATTTGATTGCGCCAACAAATGCGGTAAAAAAGGCGAACGATTTATTCATGCGCATGGTCATATACGTATGATGGCCGCTGCACAACCATTTATCTCCGGTGCCATTTCAAAAACAATCAACCTGCCACACGAAGCGCAGATTGAAGAAATTGCCGATTCGTATTTACTAAGCTGGCAGTTGGGTTTAAAGGCCTGCGCCTTGTATCGCGATGGTTCTAAATTATCGCAGCCATTGAGCAATAAGAGTGATAAGAAGAAGAAAGATGACACTGTAAAAGCAGAGGACAGTACACAGGTGACAGATAGCAATAAAGTGAAAGTTGATGCTAACCCTCTGTCAACCCTCAACCCTCATCCGTCATCCGAATCAGCTATTGTTGACATGGGAAAATTGACCATTGACGAATTACTAGCGGAAGTTCAAAAACGTGTGCAGGCTTCGCCGGATACACAATTAAAACGGCAGTTAGCAAGTATTGTTGAACGTCGTTCTTTACCAGCCAAGCGCCGTGGCTTTACGCAAAAAGCAAAGATCAACGGGCAGGCCCTTTTCTTACGCACCGGCGAGTATGGAGATGGAACGCTGGGAGAAATCTTTATTGATATGGCCAAGGAGGGCGCTACTATGCGTAGTATGCTTAACTGCTTTGCTATCTCTATCTCTATAGGTTTGCAGTATGGTGTTCCGCTGGATGAATACGTAGAAAAATTTGTGTTTACCAAGTTCGACCCGGCAGGTTTTGTAGAGCATCCGAATATTAAATCGGCTACTTCTATTGTTGATTTCATCTTCCGCTTATTGGGTTATGAATATTTGAACCGTACCGATTTGGTGCATGTGCTGGATAAGCCCGAAGTAACGAACTTAGGCAACGAGCCTTGGGATGATGTAGAGCCATTAAAGCCTAACGAACCGATTAGCTCACAAGAGTTAAGCAGTGTACGGGTTGTAGCAAGTACACCACAAAGCGTGAAAGCACAGGCATCGGCAACACCTAAAAGTAATAATAGTATGCAGGCAGTAAACGTTGCTGCCAGGAGCATGCAAAGCGATGCTCCGGCTTGTAACACCTGCGGACATATTACAGTGAGAAGCGGCACTTGTTATAAATGCTTGAATTGCGGTAATAGTATGGGATGCAGTTAAGATAAATGTTGTTTACTAACCTTGATGTTGAATACAAAAAATCCCGCTGAAAGGCGGGATTTTTCTTTGTTAAAAGGCCATAATGCTTTCATACAAAAGCTTCCCTGTAACGAAATCAACCCAATCAGTAAATTTGGATCATGTCTACCGCACAAATTTTTACGGAAAGATTAATTTATACGATGAAGAAAGAAGGGGTGCAAAAAACATTATCCAAAGGGGAATTTCTTTTGCGGGAAGGCGATGTAGAGAAAAGTTTGTACTACATAGAATCGGGTGCGGTAAGGGCCTTCCTCCTTTCCGAACTTGAAGAACAAACCATACGCTTTGGCTACGAGGGCTCTATCATCAATTCCTTATCATCTTATATCACGGGTAAACCTTCTGAATTTTATATTGAAGCCATGAGGAAAACCACAGTCCGGGTTTCTACAAAAGAGGCCATGTTGAAGCTGGTACATAAGGATGCCGAAAGTTTACAGGGTTACATTGGTTTGTTGGAAGCCGTTATAACGCAGCAAATTGACAGGGAGAATGATTTATTAACCGTGTCTCCCACGGAAAGACTACGGCGGGTACTACAAAGAAGCCCGATGCTTTTCCAGGAAGTACCACTAAAATATATTGCTTCCTACCTGCGAATGACACCTGAAACCTTAAGCCGTGTTCGGAATTCTTGACATCAATCAAGACCGATAAATCTGTTCCTTTTCATTTTTGTGAAAACAAAACAAAATGAAAATAGGAACCCACCAATTACTTGATGATCTCTTAAAGAGAACACATCAATCAAGCGCCGCCGCACAACAGTTTAAAGCCTTGTCCACACAGGAATTAAACTTCAAGAGTAGTCCAACAAGCTGGAGTATTTTAGAGTGTATTGAACATCTTAACCTATACGGTGATTTTTATCTTCCGGAGATAGAAAAACAGATCCTAAAGCAAAAACAAACGTCAGCCTCTTCGCATTTTAAGAGCGGATTTATTGGAAATTATTTTGCCAATTTAATGTTGGTGAAGAACGGCAAGGTAAAAAAAATGCAGTCGCCCAAAGACAAGAACCCCATCAATTCTGCTTTAAGCAGTATTACCATTGACCGGTTTTTAAAGCAACAGGAGGCGCTGGAATCGCTGCTGGTACAAGCGCGAAAGATCGACCTGGTTAAAACAAAGGCTGCTATCTCCCTAACAAAAGCTATCACGCTTCGGCTTGGCGATACCTTCCGTTTTTTCGTGTACCATATTGAGAGGCATATTGTGCAGGCACAAAGGGTACAGGCGAACCACTTAAGCAAAGTAGCCGAAGAACACCCGGTGCTTTAGTAACTGTTGCAACGACACTTCCCGCATACAAACGGCATAACGCAATGACTACACTTTACGCTTATTATAGAAACCCGTGTGTCCTTCACATAAAATTTACAATACGCAAAAACCATAACCGTGAAAACAAAATACATCAACATCCTACATCTGATAGCAGCGCAGCTATTTGGAAAAGCAAACAAACACGCAGTTGTAAATAAAACCATTATAGAAACAGGTACGTATAAAATCATTCTGGGAAAGAAAATGCAATCGGTAAAAAGCCGTGATTCGGCTTACAGAAGTATTTCGGCAATGATACAGTGACGGTTTTGTGATACTTATTTACCTGTTGAAATAATGAGCTTATTACTCAGCCTGTCGTCCGCATGGAAGGTTCCTGCCGATGGAGAGTGTGCAGAGGCTTGGCCACGGAATTTATGTGGAAAGCAGGCAAAATTTATTACATAAAGCACCCTTCCTGCTACCAGTCAGTAAACCATATCCCCCTTCTTTTGTTATTGTCACATGTGCTCCATCACGATAGTTTTCCCGCACCAGCTATTTAAACAACACCCGGCTTTACAGCTACAATGGCCTGTGTATTTGATAGAAGAGGAACTTTATTTCAACCAGTATAACTTCCACCAAAAGAAGCTGGTATTGCACCGGGCTTCCATGATGTACTACGCAGACCATCTCCAAAAAGAAGGGTACACGGTAAATTATATTGAAGCCGGTTCTAAACTCAGCAGCATTGCCCATTTTATAAAAAATAGCTTACCTCAAACAGTTACCCAGATTCATTATGCCGATGTCGTAGACGACTGGCTGCAACGCCGCCTGCAAAAAGCAGCCGGCGAAAAAGGGCTGGCATTAATAAAATACAGAACACCTTATTTTTTAAATAGCAAACAAGACCTGGATAAATATTTTGATGAACATCCAGCTTATTTTCAAACCCATTTTTATGTTTACCAACGCCAAAAGCGAAGCCTTTTAGTGGAGAAGGATAACAAACCTATCGGCAGTAAATGGACGTACGATGAAGAGAACAGGCTGAAGTTTCCAAAAGGGCAAAGGGCGCCTGCATTTACACTACCCAACAATCAACAGTATGTGCCTGATGCCGCCGCGTACGTACAC
>DASQMG010000450.1:0-13995 GCA_035645595.1 Flavisolibacter sp.
TCCCGCCTTGTAGAGGCTATTTCATCGCCACTTACCGTAATAACCTGGTAGGTTAACTCCTTCTTTGACTTTTTAATATCGTATGCTGTCACTACTATTTCACCCAGTTCATTTTGCGATGAAACCAGTTTTATCGTCATTACTTTTTGATCACCCACGGTTACATCCTGGCGAGCATATCCTACGTAGGTAAATTGAAGTACATGTCCTTTTTCGGCAGCGATCGTATAATAACCAACGTTATTAGTTTGGGTTTTTTGATTGGTGTTGCGGTTGGTAACTGTAACACCTTGCAGTGGATCGCTATCCTCCTGGGCCACAACTGTGCCGGACACAGTTGTAGATTGTGCATACGCCGGCTGATAAACCAAGGGCATGGCAAGGTTTAGTAATACCAAATAAAACAGTTTTCTCATAATGTTCATTTTAAGCTTTTAAATTCAATCAATAATTGTTTTTAACTATAAACAGCGTTCTACAAACGCAATAGTTCTATTTTAGGATCATAGGAAATTGAAGGCGTAGTTTATTAAAGGTGGCCCCTAAATACCTGGGAGCACCAGTCTTTTGGTTTATACAGTATGGAGGATTGAGTTCTGTTAGGAATAGGAGAATAAACTCCTGGTAAGTAAAACTCTACTAAGGGCAACGTCATGATATAAAGCAATCGATTGTTAAAGGCACTAAAATAAGGGAAAATGCTGCACAAAATGACAAAATAAATACGACAAATTTTTTCGTAGAAACGAGACAGCACTATATTGAAAGAAGCAAATCGCTGAAAAACAGGACTATAGCTTTCGATCTAGGCAGGCTATGATTTAAAAAGACCCAATAGGTAGAGATCAAAATGCGATCGCCAATAAACGATGCTGGCTAGGAAATTTATTCAAACAACTCGTATTTTGTCTTGGGTCGACGGGCTTCCAGCCATTGAAATTTTTCGAGCCGCATTTCTGAAGGGCCTTTTTGTTTAATGGGATACATCGTTCCTTTCACCGAACTTCTCAACACAACTTTTCGCAGTTCACTGCTAGCAAAGTAAATATCTATGGCGTCGCTTGTTGTTTGATTTACGCTTGAAAAAGCGCTGTCTTTATCCTGAAGAAAATAAACCGATTCGGCGGCACCCCTTGCCTTCACAGAGTCCAGTGCTCCATCCGTAAAGAGGCCATTCATCCTTGTGCTTTTAATTTGATTATAAACACCTGTCTGCACTTCAGTGACCATAAAGCTGTTTTCGATAACTCTAATAAAACTGGGTTTATTATTTTTAGTGTTTAGGTAAATCGTGTCGCCGGTAATCTGGCTCTTGCGGCTCCACACAACAGGGTTTTGAAAGAGTTGAAATACAGAATCTTTAAAAGAGTAGAACAAGCTATCGCTCACCGATTGCGATGAATCGGAAAATACACGAACGTTACGGTACGCTTCAAAATAACGGTTGGTGCTGTCTTTGGGATTTATCTTTTTTGCATTCTTTGACGTATCTATAAACAGATCGGTAAGTCGCGCCGAGAATAAAGTATCTGCTGCTATGTAAATAGAATCTTTATTCTGCTTTACGATCATCAGTGGCTTTTGTGTTGCAAGAAACGCCTCGGTTTTTTTATTGGCGAAGATGCTGTTAGCTAAAATGCTGATGCCTTTTGATGTATCAATTAAAACCCCACGGCCGCGTATCTGGATAATACCTGTAGAATCGTCTGATTTGATTTCATCTCCGGTAACCGTTAACGCCTTATCTACAATAGTGGTTCGTTGTGTGAACTCGGCTTTGCCTGTAGGCACATAAAAGCGGCCTTCGGTGGTTGTAATCACTCTTCCGGCGGTGTCCCGGATTACCGTTTTTGCGATAAAAGAAGCGGTTTGAGTTTCGGTGTTATAAAGAATTGAGTCTGTTTTCACCGTGTTGACCGGATCCTTCATCAACACATTTTTTTTAAAATAGATATCCTTGATATCGGTATAATAAATTCCTTCCCGGCTGGTAACTGTGGTGGTTTTGTTGACCACTTTACCACCATTTTTGTAAATGCCTATTTTTCTAGCCACGTCGTATTCGAGTATGTTGGTGGTAAGTGTGCCCTGCCCGTCGTTTAGTCTTACGGCGCCATTTAGGTAGGCGTATTTGGTGTCAAATAAGTAACGAAGGTTATTCGACCATATTTGGGTGGTATCGCCGTCATTGATATGTACGTTGCCAAAAGCTACAAAAGTTTTTGTTGCATTATTTAATACGCAGCTATCGCAAGAGAACAGGGTGTTATCTTGCCTAAGCCTCACGTTGCCAACTAATATTTGTACCTGTGAACCGTCTGGAAGTGTTTTTAAATTTAACTTGCCAACCCCCGGCAGAATTTCTATCATGCTCGCACTGTCGCCCGCATTATTCTGGGCTCGGACAGTAACATAAAAAAACAAAAGAAATAAGAAAACAAAGGCTCGTCTGCTGTTCATTATTTACTTAGGGATGGTGTCCTTAACTCCGGGCGAAGTTATAGGCTCACCTCCTTTCTTGCTGCCGAACACAGAAATATTAACGTAGCGTTTCGGATGAAGGCGAATGTCATCGAACAAAATTTCTGCGCTTAGAGCCGTTTTATTCATGCGGTTCGTGATGCCATCAAGTTGGTCGTAAAGCTTGCGGTCGTTCATCAACAGCCCTAGAGTACCCTTGTCAGAATTAAGATTGCTGATTGTATTTTTTAACTCACCCACCGCACCTTGTAGGGCTGATACCATCCCTTCTATATTAGCATTGGCAAATCGTGACGTGGTGACTTCTACATTACGGATTGATGAACTAATAGCATCATTGTTACTGGCAAGGTTACCCGTTACAGAATTCATATTTTTTAACGACTCTCCTAACACGCTTCCTTGTGCACCCAATAACTTTGAAAGTTCGGCAGAGGATATAGTAAGGTTGGCAATTAAATCCCGAAGATTATTTTTGGTACCAGGATCAAAAACACTATTTAAAGCGCCAATCGTAATCTTAAGGGAGTCGAAGGTTTCATTTAGGCGTAGCACTGTTGGTGCAATTTGCGCTTTCAAATCACTCAAAAGCGACATATCGAACCTTGTTGAAATCGTATCCCCTGTTTTGAGATACCCACCATTAGGGCCTTTTTCAACGTTAATAAATGCCGACCCTAACACACTGCCATCTATAAATGCTACTGAAGTTTTAGGGATAGAAACCTCCTTATCAAGGTGTAATTCAACTATAATAGTATTTACTTCTTTATCTGCAGGCATAAAACTGTAAACGGTACCGATGGCAAGTCCGTGGATTTTAACCTGGTTTGATTTTTCAAGAGAACCGATATTTGGAAAGCGTGCATATAAAGTAAAGGGCTTTGAGAATACATTGGAGCCCTTTAAAAAATTGAAACCCAGAATCAATACAATAATTGCCGCTACTGCAAGTATGCCTACTTTAGCTTCGTTGGAGATCTTCATGAATTATTTGTTTTCGTCAGTTGTTTGCTTCGATTAGGTCTCAAAATAAACAATAAATTTCTTAGCTGACATTATAGAAACTAACACTTGTGGCACGTGCTTAAAAAAACCGTACCAGTTTAAACTCAAAGGAGCGGGCTTGTTTAAGCAAGTTTTAAAGGGGGCAATTGTTGATTATCCATTATCAAACGGGTTATTTACAACATTACGCCGCTAACATTAAAGGGCTGCCTGGCAAATTACCTACTAGTATGCTGGTGGTGGTCTAGCGCTTCTAAAAACGATTCTTCCACTTTAGCAGGAAAAGCCTGCCGTGAAAGCGACGCTGAAACAGCCGCCGGGTTTTGCTTTTTTTCTAACCAGTTTATGTAATTACCAACAGCTTTCGTTATACTCGCTGCCAGTTCCAGCTGCCCTTCACCGCTGTTTAAATATCGCTCTTCATCCGGGTTTGTAATAAAACCGGTTTCTACCAGAATGCTTGGCATAGCCGTAGCCTGTAGTACCCAGATCCCTACCTGCCGTTGTTTTGATCCCCCGCTGATGCGGCCTATTTTTGAAAATTCCTGTTCTACCATTTGCGAAAGCATGGCGCTGCGCTGGCCAAATTGTTTTGTTTTTACAAGGGACAAAGCAATAAACTCCGGGGAGTTAGGATCAATATCGCCATACTTTTCCTGATAATTTTCTTCTGCAAGCATGGGGGCATTCTCTCTAACCGCTACTTCCTTGTCCTCAGCTTTATGGGCACCCCAAATATATGTTTGAGTTCCCTTGGCCCTTGTATTTGGCGTGGTATAGTATCTGTATTGAGGAACTTTCCTTGTGCGTTTTTTCTTTTTCTTGCCTTTGCCTGTGTAGTATACTTCTGTTTGGTAGCCGGCCAGGTCGCGGTGTTGTATAGGCGGCATTGCATTTACATGAATTGAAATGAATAAATCACCACGGTTATGGTTGGCTATGTTGGCTCTCTCTTTTAATGAAACAATGTTTTCGGTACTTCTGGTTTCTATAATCTTTACGTCGGGATAGGTTTGCCTTAGTTGCGCCACTAATTTTTTAGAAACTGCTAGGCAAATATCATCCTCATAGGAGTAAGTTCCTTTGGCGCCGTTATGGCCGCCGTTAGCCATGATACCGTGACCGGCGTCAATGATAACTGTTTTTAAAACCTGCTGGCTTTTCTTTACGGGTGTGAAAGAAGTGAGCAAAGCAGAAAATGAAAATAAGGTTACGATTAAAAAAGTTTTTTTCAGCATACGTGATATATTTTGAAACGGTTTTTCGGGCTAAGAAGATACAAGCTTCCATCTTGTTTGGTGCAAGATAGCGGCTACACCGTTAGTTGGAGTTAAGGTTTCGTTATCCGGGGCTTTTTTAGGGTTGTCTAATGCATTGACATATAGCTTAACGGCATCGGTGATGTTTTTTACAATCTCGTCTTGGCCTGCTTCGCTGTTCATGTACTCTTCTTCCTCCTTGTTAGAAATAAAGCCAACCTCTACTAAGATGCTTGGCATCCCGGTGGCGTGTAACACCCAGATGCCTACATCGTTCCTTTGTTTTACACCACGGTTTATTCGGCCGGTTTTCGAGAACTGCTGCTGCACTAATTCTGCTAACCGTAAGCTGTTTAAAAAATATTTTTTTGTGTATAAAAGCTTTAATGCATTAATCACCGGATCGTTTTCATGGGGAGCTGTAGCACTATCTTCTTCGCTAACGCCAAATTCCCCGCTACTGCCTACTAATTGTTCTTTGTGCGAATTTTCTTTGGCCGTCCAGATAAATGTTTCTGTGCCTTTGCTTTCATTGGTTACATAGTACGTTTCGTAAATGGGAATTTTGGTTATTACTTTTTTCTTTTTCTTCTTACCTACAAAACTCTCTTTTTCATCGTATCCAATTACCCTTCTTTCATTCCATCCACCTGGCGAGCGGCCGGCAGAGTTGCAGTGGATACTGATAAAAAGATCGGCCTTGGAACTGTTAGCGAATGTGGCACGATAGCGGTCTCCTTCTTTTTTAGTAGGCACATTACCAGGGAAAATATCAGTGGTACGGGTAAACAAAACATTGATGCCGGGTAACTCTTTATTTACTACATGCCCTAATTTTTTGGCCAGAACCAGTGTTAACTGCGCCTCGGTTGAAAATAATCCCGCTGCACCCTGGTCTGCTCCTCCATGTCCCGGATCAATTATAATTGTCTTTACAGGTTTCGGTTTTTCTGTGGCAAAAGAAAGAAAAGAGAGCGTTAGAAAAAATAGAGGAACTATATAGGCCGCTTTTTTTAGCATAGCAGATTTTGTTTGGTGGGTTGGTAATCTTCACAAATCCTTTAAGGATGGAACGTTTACATTTGTTCACTTCTTATGTACCGACTGCACAAATTTAAAATAAAATGGTCCGGTCTCCTAGTACCTGTGCTGTTTTTTTGCATTGTGCTAACTACAAAAAAATTGTATGCGGCTCCTGCCGGGTCTGCAAATGCCGCGCATAATTTCCAGGTCAAAGACACGATTATTCCAAAACCTACAATTCAAAATTCCGGAACTAACCGCCCACTTCCTGGAAGCAACCGGTCCCGTGTGACAGATAAAAATGATACGGTTCCATTACGGAATGTAAATACAACCCTGCCGTCTACTACAGATACGATTCCCTTTCGTAATTCAGACAGCACACCTTCCAGCCAAAAGATAGACACCTTTGATATAAAGGTTGCGAAAGACACCTTAGACGCCCCGGTAGCCTACGAAGCTGAAGACAGCGCTGTGCTTTTGGTAAAAGAACAAAAATTTATTTTGTACGGCAACACAAAAACAACTTATAAGGACGTTGAAATAACGGCACCTCAAACAACACTTGACCAGGAAACAAATGTGCTGGTTGCCGTTGGAGAAAAAGATAGCCTGGGGAGAATGGTTTCCCGCGCAGTGTTTAAACAAGCAGAGCAACAATTTGAAAGCGAGTCCTTCGAATATAATTTCAAATCGCAAAAGGGCCTTACCAAAAACACGTATACTAAGGAAGGTGAATTTTACATTAAAGCCAACGTATCGAAGAAGATTGATGCGGCCACAGTTTTTATAAAAGAAGGCTACTTCACTACCTGCAACCTGGACGAGCCACATTTTGCTTTTAAGACAAACAAGATGAAAGTCATCAGCAATAATATTGCTGTATCAGGTCCCACGCATCCGGAGTTTGAAGGTGTGCCAATACCTCTTTATCTGCCTTTCGGCATTTACCCGCTCTCGCAAGGCAGGCACTCCGGTTTTTTGGCACCGCAGTTTACCGCCAATCAGCAGTTTGGTTTGGGGCTCGAAGGCCTGGGTTATTATCATGTACTTAACGACTATGTTGATGTAACCGTTCGCACAAATGTCTATTCTTATGGCGGGTGGAACCTGAACATCATACCACAATATAGAAAACGCTACCGTTATAATGGCGCATTCAACATTGCTATAAGCCGCACCAAGTTCAACTTTAAAGGCGATCCTGATTATAATTTAATCAAAACATTCCAGGTTAACTGGAATCATAGTGTTGATTCAAGAGCCAGGCCGGGGACAACATTTTCCGCTTCTGTTAATGCTGGTTCCACAAGGCACAACCAGTTTGTAGCCAACAATCCGAACCAGAACGTGCAAAATCAATTGTATTCTTCTATTTCTTATTCTAAACAGTGGCAAGGGAAACCTTACTCGCTTCAACTAAGTGCTAACCATAATCAGAATAGTGTAAATAACCTAATCAGTGTTGTATTACCAGATGCAGGTTTTACAGTACTGACGCAATATCCGTTTCAGCGAAAGGAGATGATAGGTTCACCACGGTGGTATGAAAAAGTTGGCATTGGTTATAACGCCGTGGCCCGTAATCAGTTCTCGTTTTACGACACTGGCCGCGTGAGTATTAGCAGGTTGCTCGACACAATGCAATTGGGCGCCCAGCACCGGTTTCCTGTTAACCTGCAACTGCCACCACTGGGTAGTATTTTTGTAAGTCCGTTCATCAGCTATGAAGAAACCTGGTACACAAAACGTTTTAGCCGCCGATGGAATGAAAGCGCAAAAAGGGTAGATACGCTCATAGTAAAGAAAGGGTTTTTTACCGACCGGCAATTGAACTTCGGTATCGGGGTTAACACCAATATCTATGGCACTTACCAATTTGGTAAAAACTCCAGGGTGGAGGCTATCCGTCATGTGATGAGACCCACTATAAGTTTCAACTATAAGCCTAATATCTCCAAAAGAAATTTCGATGTTATACAAGTAGATGCATTTGGACGAACGCAGGCCCTGGCCCAGTTTGAGGGTAATTTGTTTGCTCCGTATTCCTATGGCCGCTTTGGCGGAATGTCGTTCGGGATAGATAACAACCTGGAGATGAAATGGCGCGGAAGAAAAGACACGGTTTCTAAAAAAGTTCGTTTGATAGATGGCTTTGGTTTCAGCAGCGCATATAATTTTCTGCAGGATTCGCTAAAACTGCAACCTATTAGTTTATACCTGCGAAGCACTTTGTTTGAAAAGCTTAGCATATCGGCTCAGGCTCAGTTAGATCCATATGAATCCGGTCCCAACGGCCAGCCGATTAACCGTTTTGTATGGCAGGGCGGAAGGTTTACCCCTGGCCGGTTTACTGGTGGCAGCATCTCCGCTTCTACTTCTTTTCAGAGTAAATCGAAGGACGGTGAAAAAGGAAAACAAACGGCAGCTAATAATAATAATATTACCGACCCCACATTATTAGGCGATCAGCAGCGATTAATGGATTATATGCAACGTAACCCGGCCGAATTTGTGGATTTCACGATTCCATGGTCGGTAAACCTGTCGTACTCACTTGCATTAAACCGTACGTTAAAACCCGACTACAGCGGCTATAATTCCACCGTGTCCTCGAGTATAAATTTTAATAACAGCTTTAATTTAACACCGAAATGGAACTTTAGCACCAACGGATTTTATGATTTTAATACAGCGCAGTTAACCATGTTTACCATGAGCATAGCCCGCGAAATGCATTGCTGGCAAATGTCGATAAACGTGACTCCTATTGGACAATTTCAGTATTTCAATATAACCATCAGCCCAAAATCCTCGGTATTGAGAGACTTAAAAGTAAACAGGACAAGATCTTTTTATAACTATTAAGAAGTAGCGGCTAATCATAAATGTTCGTGATTAAAAACTGCAATCCGATGTAAAAGCCGTCTAAAAACCGCCCAGTAATCATTCATGGAGAAAGCGCATTTAGGTTATGTAAGAGACAGGTTTATAAATTTGCATTCCCCTGAGGGGTTACCTTTTCTAAAAAAAAGTATTAAGCAAAAGAATTTACTCAAAAAATAATATGAACCGGATTTGTATTTGACGTTTCCGGTTTTATGTTCATTTAAAACAAAACTAAAAGATATAACATGGTACAGAAGACCTATTTTAAAACGAAGGATTATTGTAAAGTAAAATTTTCTTTCAATGTTGAAAATGCAGAAGTAATTGAAATAGTTGGCCTTAACAGCGACTGGAAAAGTTCTGTAGTGATGAGCAAGAAAAAAGATGGCAGCTTCAGTGCAGATGTCAACCTACCAAAAGACAGCAAACACGAATTTAAATATCTTGTTAACCAATCTGAATGGTTAAACGAACCGGAAGCCGACAAACAACAGGTTAACGAGTTTGGCGGAACTAACAGCGTAATTATACTTTAGACCGTAACTTTTTTATATTTTCTACACTTCTTCCCGGCAGCAGCGGCATTTAAAAATGACCGTTGTGCCGGGCGGTGGTATTTATACACCTCTTTATTCCATAGGCAAAGTTTATTTGTGTTGCAAATAATAGCGGCTCATTGTTTCAAAGGCCTCCTTTTTCACCTCCTGGACCGTTCTGCCGGTAACGGCAATTTCAGGTAAAAAATGCATTTCAACTTTTGTAGGCCAAAAAAAGAATGTCTTGCGGGGCAACACTTTTTCCGTATCAAAAATTAAGGCAGGTATAATAGGTTTTCCTGCATCAACGGCCAACCGGAAAGCGCCGTCGTGAAAACGTTGTAGTGGTTCTTTCGTTTTATTTCTCGTGCCCTCCGGATAAATACACATATGTAAACCCAATGCTAATACCTCCTTCATCTTCAGGTAAGAAGCACGGCGGCTTTCCTCACTTTTTCTATCTACCAGTACGCTGCCTCTTTTATACACAATACCAAATATGGGAATTTTCGCCATTTCACTTTTTGCAATTGTACGGTTAGCAGTTGGGATCGCAGGGGATGAGAGTGGAGGATCCATCAGTGACCTGTGATTACAGATCACCACATAATTCTGACCCGGTTTAAAGTTTTCTCTTCCCTTTATTACCCTGCGTACGCCAATCAATATGAAGAAAAGGCCCATCCACCTTGAGTAAAAAAAGTAAGCAATCTTTGAAAGTTTTGGTTCTGGCCACAACCCTGCTAATCCCATAGGAATAACAAATATCAACATGGTAATCACAAACACAAGCAATGCCCACAACGCCAGTACACGGCCTAAAATATTTTTGAGAAAATTCATAGCACAAAGATGAGAGAATACAGAAAACAGAAGTCAGGAGTTGGTAGACAGAAGCTAACAGCGGGATACGGCCTATACCACATAATAAAAGAACAGTTTTTGTAGTCCTTCTCTTTTCATGCCTGCTGTTCGTAATAAAAATTGCCGCTGTAAACGAACCTCCTTGATCCTGAATTCTATGTCCCGTCTCCTGTTTTTATAGCGCCCAATCAATTGGGTCTTGACCTTGTTTAGCCAGGTATTCATTGGTTTTTGAAAAATGGCGGCAGCCAAAGAAGCCCGTATGAGCCGCCAGGGGGGAAGGGTGCGCCGCTTTTAAGATGTGATGTTTTTTTGTATTGATTAACGCAGTTTTTTCCTGTGCAAACTTGCCCCACAACAAAAACACGACGCCTTCCTTTAAATCAGAAACCTTTGATATGACAGTGTCAGTGAAATGATGCCACCCAATTTTTGAATGACTCATAGGTTCACGGGCTCTCACCGTTAAAGAAGCATTCAATAATAAAACACCCTGTTGGGCCCATTTAGTTAAGTTGCCGTTTTTGGGTATAGGTGTTCCTGTGTCATCCTGTATCTCTTTAAAAATATTTACCAGGGACGGAGGGGGAGGAATACCATCGGATACCGAAAAACTTAACCCCATCGCCTGCCGCGGCCCGTGGTAAGGGTCTTGTCCTAACAATACTACTTTAACCTTATTAAATGGCGTTTGCTCAAAGGCGTTGAAAATTAAAGAGCCTGGTGGATAGATAGTTTTCCCCTGTTCTTTTTCCGTTCTTAAATGGTCTGTAATTCCCTTGAAATAAGATTTTTTGAATTCATCATCCAGCACCTCCTTCCATGAGGCTTCTATTTTTACGTTCATTGGCTTCGGTTTTATAAAAATAAAACAAATGTACTGCCATCATTATAGCGTTGGCGGAAGGTGCCAGATCTTAGCCGCTAACGATAGCTGTTGATTGAAACTACCTCTTACTGTTTACATATAATAATAACTTATGCCTTATTTTTCCTCCTTGATATTTGTTAAGATTAGTTGGCAAAAACAACATCTTCCTGAAAAAGTAAAAGAGCCAAACGGTTTTTACATTTTCTTTGCGCAGTTAAACTGCGGAGGCTTATGGGAAAAAGACTTCTCCTGCCATCCTATATTTTTGATTGATTATTTAATAAAAAATTTTTTATGCATACTACCATTGAAAAAAAAGATGGCAAACTTGGAGTGCTGATTCCTGGCCTCGGCGCTGTTGCTACTACTCTGATTGCCGGGGTGGAAGCCGTAAAAAAAGGAATCTCGCAACCGGTGGGCTCTCTTACACAAATGGGTAATATTCGTCTGGGTAAAAGAACAGAGAACCGCTATCCCAAGATTAAAGATTTTGTACCGTTGGTGGATTTGGAGAATATTGTATTTGGCGGATGGGATGTTTATAGTGACAATGTTTTTGAAGCGGCAAGTAAAGCAAAAGTGTTAGAACCAATGCTGTTGCATGCAGTAAAAGCTGAACTGGAAGCCATTGTGCCGATGAAGGCCGTGTTTGATAAAGGCTACATTTCTAACCTTGACGGTGAGCATGTAAAAGAGGCTCCTACTAAAGCCGACCTGGCTAAGATGTTGATGGATGATATTGAAAACTTCCGCGATGCCAATGATTGCGACAGGGTAGTGATAGTTTGGTGTGGCTCTACCGAAAAATATATTGAAACATCTGATGTGCATCAAACTGTGGAGAGCTTTGAGGATGGCTTGCGCAACAATGATCCGGCGATTGCTCCTTCGATGATTTATGCTTATGCAGCGCTTAAACTGGGTGTTCCGTTTGCCAATGGTGCGCCTAACCTAACCTGCGATATTCCGGCCCTGATTGACCTTGCAAAACAAACCGGTACACCTATCGGTGGTAAAGATTTTAAAACGGGCCAAACGCTGATGAAAACGATTTTAGCGCCGGGACTCGCTGCACGTGCCTTAGGCGTTAAAGGCTGGTTCTCCACTAATATTTTAGGTAACCGCGATGGTTATGTTTTAGACCATCCTGACAATTTCAAAACAAAAGAAGTTTCCAAGCTGAGTGTATTGGAAGATATCCTTCAACCTGAACATAACCAGGAATTATATGGAGAATTATATCACAAGGTCCGTATCAACTATTATCCTCCCCATGGCGATAACAAAGAAAGCTGGGATAATATCGACATCTTTGGCTGGTTAGGTTACCCGATGCAAATCAAGATTAATTTTCTTTGCCGTGATTCTATTTTGGCAGCACCTATAGTATTGGACCTTGCCTTATTTATGGATCTTGCTAAACGCAATGGAATGTCGGGCACGCAGGAGTGGTTGTCGTTTTATTTTAAGTCGCCACAGACAGCGCCGGGCCTGCGTCCGGAGCACGACATTTTCAAGCAACTAATTAAGCTCCAAAATACCTTGCGCCACATGATGGGCGAAGATTTAATCACACACCTGGGATTGGATTACTACCAGGATTTGGTGGAAGCATTGTAACAGGAAACTATGGATTTTGCAATTATAGCTGCGGGAGAAGGTTCGCGTCTTAGAAAAGAAGGGTTTAATTATCCAAAACCAATGGTAAACCTTGATGGTCTCCCGATAATCCATCGCCTCATCAATATTTTTATAAAGAACAGGGCTGAGCGTATTTATATAATTATCAACGAGTATTCTCCAGAGCTTGCCTCTTACCTGGATGCGCTTGTTTTGCCTGTACCGGTAATGGTAATTAAAAAAGATACGCCTAGTTCATTCCATAGCTTTTACGAAGTAATGCCTCACCTGGTCAGTGATAAATTTTGCATTACTACTGTGGATACCGTTTTCGATGAAAAAGAATTCACCAGTTATATTACAGCGTTTGAAGCTTCATCTGAGCTTGACGGGTTAATGGCAGTAACGTCTTTTGTAGATGATGAAAGCCCGCTTTATGTAACTACGGATCCTGATTTAACGATCACTGGTTTTAATGATAAGAACAGCGAAGGCGCGGCTTATGTATCTGGTGGAATCTATTGTTTAAGCAGGAGCATTATTCCAACAGTAAAAAAGGCAGTGGGCAGCGGCGTAAACCGAATGCGAAACTTTCAGCGTTCATTAATTGCTGACGGGTTGGCAATCAAAGCTTACCCGTTTTCTAAAATTATTGATATTGACCATGTGCGTGATATTCATGTTGCTGAAGAATGGATCGGGATACATCGCTGATAGCTTCGATTTTAAGCAGATGGTTACCGGTGCGAGGGCCATCTGAACACAGACCTTTGCTTTATTTGATACTGCGGCGGCGAAGCGCAAATTCTTTTTGCATCGCACCGGTGCGTAAAAATTGCGGCCGAAAGCACGGCGGGAAGCTTTGCCAAGGTTGGCCCGGACTGAACTCTTTATAGCCTGCTACGTTTATTTACAATATATGTTTGATTTTGCCGGAATAAAAAGAAGCCTTGAATTTTCCCCTAACCACCGCGGGAACGACAACGCCATTTTTACCTTAACTGTTGACGAGTTAAAAAAAATGGGTTGCGGAACCGTGCTTTATTCCGAGGATGAGTTACTGTTAACCGACAGTGTGAACGAACAGTATATATTCACCATGTCGCGCAGCAAGTCATCAGTGCAAAAACTGCAGGAGCTCGAAAATGAAGGCAAAATGGTGATCAATTCTGCTTTTGCCATTGAGCAGTGTTTCAGGGCAAACATGACCGCCGTACTTACGGAAAACGACATTCCTTATCCTAAAAGTTTTATTGTACCTACGGCAAAAAGGGCTTGCGAAGCTTTTGACCGCTTAGGGGGTAAAAACTTTTGGATAAAACGGGGCGACTTTCATGCGATCCATAAAGAAGACGTGAGCTTTGCGCATACCCCGTCGCAGGCAAACGACATTTTGAAAGAGTATCATCTCCGGGGTATCGCGGAAGCGGTTATTTCTGAACAC
>DASQMG010000451.1:0-7645 GCA_035645595.1 Flavisolibacter sp.
ATCGTACAATTTTTCCAAACTGCCTGTTGTTGTGTTATAGCGGTTAACCCTGCTTGTTTGTTTTGACCGCAGTCCTTCACTCACCAGGGCCAGCGAAGCATCACCCCAGGTGGTGCCGCGATAGCGCATGGTGGTTTTAAACAATTCTTTTGCTTCGCCGGTAAAAGGTGCTGCCAAAGCATAAACCGCATCATGAAAGTCAACTTTTGTTTTTATCAGGCCACTATCCAGGGGCTGTGCCCAAACAATAGTTGCTGCTTCATCATCCCTCCATTCAAATCCACGGGCAACGTTTTGCGTATTATCATAGCCGCTTGGCGTGCCTTCGCTTGATGGCAATTCGGCTATTTGTTTTACCACCTTGCCACTCATATCGGTAATGCTTACTGTTGAGGGAAAACCACCGGCAGTCACCAGGTAAGAAAATGGTTTGCGGATGGTTCTCACCATCATGTATTTTTTATCGGGCGATAAAGAGGTAGTAAGGTAAATAGCAGGGACGCCAACTTTTGTTTCAATGCCATTCGCATTCTTTACCAGTTGCGATGTGCCATAAAATTGAAAGAGTTCTTCATCGTAGGGAGTTTTAATCAGGTCCTGGAAGGTAGCGCTGGGTGCTGCTTTCCCAAGGTTCTCCTGGATAGAAGGCCCTTTTGGCGTGATACTTTTTTTAGGGGCTGCGCCGGGCATTGCCGTTGTAGCCTTGTAAAGAATACTGTTATCATCTACCCAGGTATAAGCTGCACCCAGGCTATTATTTACAGCCTGTTTATTAAGCTTCGAAACTTTTAAGGTGGCTACATCCACTACATATAAATCAACTTTTGTTGCCGTTGTGTTCAAAAAGGCAATCCTGTTTTCGGATGGGCTCCAGCTAATATTTGTTGCTAATAAATCTTTTGGCAAACCGGTTATGGAAACTTCTTTGCCGCTTTTGATATTTTTTAGTTTGAAGTTGTTGATAAATACCTGCCGGCTGGGCGAAAAATTAGCCGGGTTTAAGCGCAAACCAGCAATACGAAGTTCGGGTTGGCCTAGTTCTTCCACTGTAGGGTAGGGATTGCGTTCGCTAAGGAGCATCCATTCTGCTTTGCTATCAATACTAACGGATGGTGTTGGCTTAGCCAGCAATAAATCTGCAACATCTTTCGGTGGCATTTTATAACCATCACCGGTTTGAGCATGGGTGAATTGCCAGGAAATAAAAAGAAGTGTAAAGAATAGATTCTTCATGGTTAAGATTGTTTGGGGGAATATAAAGTTAATCTGTATGTACGTAGATTTAATTGGACCGTTAGATTTTATAAAAAAGAGGCACCCACCAGAGCGCCCCTTTTTTTATAAAAAATTTATTGTTGTCAGTTCTTATGTGGCTGCGTCACCTTTTCCATTTCTCCCTGCACAAACAACATCAGTTCACTGATATAATCCGGTGAAAAACTAAACTTCAGCCCCGCAGCTTCATATAATTGCGGAAGTGTTTTAGTACCACCTAACTGCAAAGCATTGATGTAATTGCTGATAGCCTGCTCCTTATTATTTTTAAACTGCATCCATAAACCAATAGCACCTAACTGTGCAATTCCATATTCAATATAGTAAAAAGGCACTTCGTATAAATGCAGTTGTCGCTGCCAGCTATACTTACGGTATTCCTCCAAGCCGGAAACATCCATAGTTATAGATGTGTAATCATTTAAAATACTGCGCCAGTTTTCTTCTCTTTCCTCTAATGTATGAGCGGGGTTCTCATATATCCAATGTTGAAATTTATCTATTGTGGCAATCCAGGGAAATATCGTTAATACCCGCTCTAACTGATGCTGTTTTGCTCTTTGGAGATCTTCATTGTTCTTAAAGAAAACATCCCAGTAATCCATGCTGAAAAGTTCCATGGCCATAGAGGCGACTTCGGCGATTTCCATTGGGTATTCCTTGAAAGCAGTTAATGGTAATTCATGTGCCAAAAAAGAATGAATGGCATGACCACCTTCATGAACCATCGTGGTCACATCGCCCATTTGTCCAGCGGCATTCATAAAAATAAAAGGCGCACCGGTTTCCGGTAACGGGCAATTGTAACCACCCGGGGCCTTGCCTTTACGGCTATCCAAATCAAAGCGGCCCATCTCCTTCATCCTGGTTAAACACTCACCAAAGAAGGGGTTCATCTTTGTAAAACATTCAATGGTTTTTGCTACCAGCTCTTCCCCGGTTGCAAAAGGCGTTAACGGCTTTACGCCTTCCGGTTCTGCTTCCGTATCCCACGGACGAAGGGTAGGCAGACCAAGCTTCTGGCGCTTACGGTCGTAAATAAAATCAACCAGGGGGCGCACATGGGTTTTTACCGCTTCATGAAACTGGAAGCAATCTTCCTTGGTATAATCGAAGCGACCAAGGTCAACAAACTTGTAATCACGGTAATTGGCGAAGCCCGCATTTTTTGCAACTGTATCGCGTAGCTGAACGAGGTTGGAAAACAGGTCGTTCATTTGTGCTTTGTCCTGCAGGCGGCGGTCGCCAATCTTACGATAAACCTCTTCCCGCAACTCCCGTTTTGGACTTTCTAAAAACTTGGCAGCCTGTTGTAAAGTGTACTCCCTTCCTTCTACTTCAATGCTCATCTTACCGGATATAACACCGTACTGTTGTGCCAGTACTGCTATCTGCGATTGCAATGGAATGTTCTCTTCCCTGAAAAGCTCTATACTTTTTTTTACACTGCGCAAGTAAACTTTATAGGCATCACCTTCAAGTGTGTTGGTAAAGCCATTATTAACCAATTTGCGGTTTAACTTATCAGCATAGGGCTGAATCTTTGGCTGAATCTCTGTAACAAAGAATGTAAAAGCATTTTCCAGCTCTTTGTTCTCCGTATCGCAGGTCATACGTATCTGGCGCCAGGCAGCATCTTCGCCAATTACAGCTTCTACCTCACTTAGGTCTTTCAGCCAGGCCTCCAGATCTGCTTTTGTAGCAACTGGCCTGTCTGTTAATTCTATAAAGAATGGCTCAATGGCTGCCCAATCGGTGACTTTAAAATCACGGGGTAAATAACTGCGGGGAATGCTGGAAATATTAGCGGTAGGGGTCATGGATAAATGTTTTAAAATGACGGATGTGTGTTGACAGACAACAGGCAGAGAAGTTAGTTATGCTATTGAATGGTAAGCAATGCCATTAATAGCATCATTCATCATCCGCCATCTATCATCCTCACTCTTCTGTTTTCTTCTTCCTGCTTTTTGTTTTTGTGGCGGCTACTTCGGGTACAGCATCAGCTGTTACTTCCATCACTACCTTTTCGTCAGCGGCCGCCAACGTTTCAGCAACATTAGCCGGCTGTGCTTCTTCTGCCGTTTCCTCTTCCTGCGCTTCTTCTTTAGGAGTATAATCAACTTCATGCTTTTGCAATACAGCAAACCAGTTGATCATTTTTTTCATATCGCTTGCATACACACGGTCGGTATCTATTTCAGGATAAATTTTTTCAAAATATGCTTTCAAAGCTTTAGCATCTTTTACATCAGGTTGCGCTTCGCTATTATTCTTCATGGCATTAAACACATCCGCTAACGAAACGTTTTCACCTGTGGTATAAATTTCAATGCTTTCCAGGTGCGATAAGTTATGTACACGGCTGGAAACAAATTTTGTGCTTTCATCTTCTAACGAACGCACAATAGCACCATCGGTCTTACTGCTTAAAATCTCGTATAAACCCGGCATCCCGGTTACGGCAACAATTCTGCTATACTCCATAGATAAAATATTTGGGGGTGCAAGATAAGTAAATCCCCCTGTCTGCTTAAAGGAGAGCCCTGGCCCCAACTGACTTTTTTATTTCGACTTTTATTTTATTTAAATCTTTATTAGGAACCCAGCGAAGACATGCCGGTTAAACTTTACTTGCGTCGCACTCTTGTACCCATTGTAATTCTGTTGAGCATAGTGTACTATTAAAACATTTTTCTACCAGGTTATATGCGAATAATAAAGTACAATGAGCGAAATCTTCGATCAAAAGAACAGGGCTTTTATTAGCCTTAATTAACCTTAGCAGCAAAGTCAGGGTACCATTTTTATACACCTTTGCACAGAAATCAAAATCACCCTTATGCACCGGAGAAGTGTGGCTCTTGCAGTGGCTTTATTATCAGCACAAATTTTATTAGCCCAGTTTAGTATTAATGGAACAGTTAAGGACCAGCAGGCAAAAACAGCTTTATCAGGCGCCACAGTACGTTTATTCAGCATCACCGATTCTACCCTTGCCAAAAGTGTTCTTAGCGATGCAGCAGGGAAATTTACTTTTCAAAACCTGCCAGCCGATAGTTTTTTACTTTCTGTTTCATTTATAGGGTTTAAGGAAATTGGCAAAACCATACGCCTGGATTCAACGGTTACTTTAGATTCACTCACAGCCACCCGGAACATCTATATTGATGTAGCTTTAGTTCCAGGCTCGTCTCAGGATTTAGCTACCGTTGTTATCACTTCTTCTATAGCCCCGGCTAGTCAAAAAGCCGACACATTGCAAATTAATGCCAGCCAGTATAAGGTTAACCCCGATGCCAGTACCGAAGACCTGGTGAGAAAGATGCCCGGCATTACCATAGAGAACGGGGTAGTAAAAGCGCAAGGCGAGAACGTACAAAAGGTGACCATTGACGGCAGGGAATTGTTTGGCGATGATGCAACGGCAGCTTTACGAAACCTGCCTGCAGAGGTGGTAGATAAAATCCAGGTGTTTGATCGCTTAAGTGACCAGGCACAGTTTTCCGGTGTTGATGATGGCAATACCACCAAAGGCATCAACATTGTTACAAAAGCCAATATGCGCAACGGGCAATTTGGTCGTGTGTTTGCCGGCTATGGAACAGATGACCGCTATGCAGCCGGCGGTAATACAACCCTCTTAAAAGATAACCGCCGTATTTCTATTGTTGGCAATTTTAATAACACCAACCAGCAAAACTTCTCGCAGCAGGATCTGTTGGGGGTAACATCTAACACCAACAATCGCGGCGGTGGCGGCGGTGGAGGAAGGCCACAAGGTGGTGGAGGAAGGCCACAAGGTGGGGGCGGTGGTGGTAATTTTGGCGGCGGCAACTTTGGTAATACCGGTAATTTTTTAGTGGGGCAGCAGAACGGCATCAACAGAACTAATGCTTTCGGCATCAACTTCTCTGATGTGTGGAATAAGAATATTACGGTGACAGGAAGCTACTTTTTTAACGACACGAAGAATACGACAAGTCAGATTGGCAATGTGCAATACCTGAACCCGGCAAGATTTGGAATTGATCGCAGTGCAGATACTACTATGTCAACGAGTACAAACACAAACCATCGTTTTAACCTGCGGTTTGAGTGGCGGATTGACTCCAATAACCAGTTGACAATTACACCTAACGTGAGCTTACAGGAAAACAACTCCTACCGCCGTACGGGAACTAATACAATCTATTCAAGCACTTCAAAGATCAGGCAACAGCTCAATGAAAACATTAGCAACAGCCAGCGTTCGGGTAATAATTTAAACAATAGTATTTTTTATCGCCACGCATTTTCCAAAAGAGGCCGTAGTTTTTCAGTTAACTTAAACACTTCTTACAACAAGAGGGATGGTGAATCGTATGTAAATAGCTTTACACGAACTCTTTTTATAAGCGAAGCTGATGATACGAGTTCCAACCGTTTTACCGACCAATATAACAATGGCCTTAACCTATCCGCCAACCTTTCGTACTCAGAGCCGTTGAGCGAAAATTCGCAATTGCAGTTCAACTATAACCCCAGTGTTTCTATCAATAAGTCAAGGCAGGAAGCGTATGGCCAAAACCTGGCTGATAAAAAATATTCTGTTTTTTTAACTGATTTTTCCAATGTATTTGAAAACCGTACGAATGCAAACAATGCCGGCCTTTCATACCGTTGGGGCAACCGCGACAGGCAGGTTTCATTTGGTGTAAATTATCAGCAAACAAATTTGAATAGTGAACGCATTTTTCCAATTAAAGCCAAGGTTGATCAAAGCTTTTCAAACGTTTTGCCGAATGCGCAAATCCGCTATAAAATTTCTACCCGTAGCAGCATCCGGTTATTTTACCGCACTAATGTTAATCAGCCCTCGGTAACACAACTACAGGATGTGCTTGACCCTACTAATGAACCTTCCTATAGTATTGGTAACCCTAATCTCAAACAACAGTATACGCAGTTCGTCAGCACACAATACACTTATACCAATACGGGAAAAGGTATCGTGTTAGTAGGCAATATATTTTACCAAACGGCTGGTAATTTTATTTCAAACGCTACTTTCAATTCTATTGCCGGCAATGACACAGTGGTTAATGGTGTAAGATTAGACACCGGTTACAGGTTAACAAAATATGTCAACCTGGATGGTTATAACAACTTTCGCTCGTTTCTTACACTTGCTGTTCCATTAAAATTTATCAAATCCAATCTTAATCTAAATGGCGGTGTAAGTTTATCTACGCTCCCTGGAATGATTAATTATACCACAACGGAAACAAAAAATACAACCTATACCCTGGGAGCAGTCATTGGAAGTAATGTGAGCCAGTACGTTGATTTCACCGCTTCGTATTCTGCTAATTTTAGTAAGGCAAAAAGTGCAGTGCCCGGAGAAGAAACGGCCAACACAAATTATTTTCAGCATGTGGCCGGCCTGCAATTAAACCTTCTATCTAAACAAGGATGGTTTTTTCAGAACGATTTGAACAACCAGTACTACAACGACAACAGCACGTCGGCAAGTTTTAACCAAAGCTATTTTCTTTGGAACATGAGTTTGGGACGTAAGTTTTTAAAAGGGCAAAAAGGCGAACTCCGGGCCAGTGTGTTTGACCTGCTGAAACAAAACCGGAGCATCAACCGTACGGTCACGGAAAGAGCAATAGAAGATGTGCAAAACCAGGTACTGCAGCAATATTTTATGCTCACATTTTCCTACAACCTCCGAAACTTTGGAACAGCCGCAGCCCGCCAGCAAAATCGGGAAGGCAGAGGAAATCCTGGTGGTGGGCCACCAAGGTTTTAATGGTCTATCCTAACAAGCAAATCCCGTAAGTACAACATTTATTTAAATAAAAGAGCCATTTAAGAACGGCTCATTTATTTTTTATTTGTATGTCAAAACTGCAAATCAGACAAAACCTTTTCCATCGTTTTTTTCAACGTTTCATACTCAGTATAACCTTGCGCCAGCAAATAGAATTTTGTTTCACTTGCCTGCAGTAATACAGTTGGGTAGCCGGTAACTTGCAGCTGTTTAACAAGAGCAAATTCATAGTAAGCTTTCTCTTTGTATTCTGTGCTTTTAAGTTTTGTATAAAACTCTTCTTCCGGGATACTGTATTCCGGTAATAAATGCCGGTACGTTTCCTTATCAGTCAAGTCCCGGCCCTCAAAATTTAAAGCATACTGCAGGTCAGCAGCAATGGTCACTACTTTGTCCGGATGATATTCTTTGAAGATACATAAGGCAATAGCCGGCATTTCGGATGATGGGTACCAGTCCGTTTCTTCGGGATGGAACACATGCCATAAAAAATCTTCGCCAAATTTTATTCCTGTTAATTCCTCTACCCGTTTGTACGCTGTTTGAATGTAG
>DASQMG010000452.1:0-3812 GCA_035645595.1 Flavisolibacter sp.
TTTACCCCAGCCGAATACATAAAACCCTTTTTAGATATCAGCCCTTTTTGCTCACAAAAAGCAATTAGCGCTTGCTCTACAGCGGGGTCAAGATAGACTGCGATATGTTTCTTATCTGTAGCCATAGTATGTTACCTCTCAAGTACAATACTAGGATAACATACTTTTAGGAGGTAACATACTTATCTATTTTTTATGGTTGCTGCTATGCCAGGGTGAGCTAGGTGGGGATATC
Source organism: Flavisolibacter sp. (assembly GCA_035645595.1). Classification (GTDB taxonomy): domain Bacteria; phylum Bacteroidota; class Bacteroidia; order Chitinophagales; family Chitinophagaceae; genus Flavisolibacter. The sequence goes on from DASQMG010000452.1 coordinate 236, forward strand.
AGTGTAAGATATTGTAAGACGTCGTAAGACGCTGTAGACATTTGTAGACAGTACAGAATTTAGCGATCGCTAATCGTGGGCCGGGGGGACAGCTAAGCGTGGCACGTCCCCCCGGCCGCGTTGTGGGTGCGCCGCAGGCCCGCAATGTCAAAACCACCGGGTCGAGTGATACCCGGTAAACATCCCACAAAAACACAAACAATGATATAGTATGCAATTTCAAAAACTTATCCTAAAAAACTAGGTCAAGCAGCCGATGAAATTTTTCGAGTGGCAGCTTGTCCACTGTAGAGTTTGCTGTAAGTTTAAGGCTCTGGGTCGGACAAGTTGACGCCGAAAAATTAGCGCAGCGGTCATCGGTTGCGGCGTGAGGGCTCAGTTGTTGGTCTGAATAGGCTTGGTGTCATTTGAACTCGCCACGCTATTTCCCGTCCGATTGGTTGCCCCTTCTAAACTTGTTTACAGGTTTAAGACTTGTTGCTGATAGGTTTGAGTGTGCTGCTGCGTAAGCAGGGTTCCAGTATAGGGTCAGGCGGATACACGGGTATATTCACCTTTAGACCCTATCACCACTACAGCTTTATACTGCTTCCATAAATGGTTAATATTTTTACCTACCCATGTCTATAAACGGATGTCAAATGCTAGGCAGGCATACTCAAAAATTCCCATCTATGACTTGGAAACACAACAGCTAGATCAAAAAATAAAATAAAAGAGTTATCGCTAAAAAATCTAGGGTTTTTGGGGCAGTAAAACTTTCTCATAGCTAGTTGCCCCCTAAACTGTTTACCCTTTAAATCTCAAAGGCTATTTAAGCCCGTAAAGGATTTCAGCCTCTGAAATACACAGTTAAATGCGAAACAGCTTACTTCCAAATGGACTGCTAGGCGACAACAATTATCTGACCAGCCGTTAAACTGCTGAAGTCATACGTTTGGCCACCAGCTATTAGTTGTTCAAACTCGGAAGCTAGCATAAGACTGTTACTGTTACCCTTAGCCAAAACTACCCTGTCCCATATCCCAACGGTATAAGTTCCTGGCGTTAATTCTAGTGTGTCATTACCGCTCCCGCCATAAAAATCACCGCTGCCATAACCTTTGATATAGTCTTCACCCTCTCCTAAAAACCAGGCTCCACTGCTGTTCGGGGCTGACTCAAAGCCTTCATTAGCAATGATAGAGTCGTTACCATCACCCATATTAATTGCACCGCCCTTGTTTTTAATGCCATATGTGGTACCAGTAATGTCCTCAGTGCCTCCGTCAACAATGATAGAATCATCACCTTTACCAGTCTCAATAACACCCTCGTTGTAAATGAAGCCCGTACTAGTGATTATGTCGTTACCATCACCAGTCCCAATAAATCTGAAGTTCTCAAGAGCAAGGTTTGGAAAGCCTGTATCAGTAGCGATCGAGTCGTTACCATCTCCTAAAAAAACATTGCCATAGTTATAAAACTTTCCTTTAGAAATGATGGAGTCGTTACCATCCTGGGTATCAATGCTACCAAAAATGGAGTTGTGCAGACCACTATAATTAAGGTCACCAATACCAGTTATTGTATCGTTACCATTACCAGTAGCCATGTTACCCTGGTTTGAGATGCCGTAACCGTAAGCGCTGGTACCAGTTATTATGTCATCATCATCACCAGTATCCATAAATTCGAGGTTTGACAAGCCAACGCCAGGATTGACCATGTTTCCGATGCTAGTGCCAGTTATTGTATCGTTACCATCACCAGTAGTAACAATGGAGTCAAACTCAAAGCTTATCCCCCAACGAGCAGTTCCATTAATTATATCGTTGCCCTTTCCAGTATCAATGGTGGTATCGGCGCTTCTAATTCCGTCACCATCTCCGCCCTGGACAATACCAGTGATTATGTCGTTACCATCACCGGTTTTAATAATGCTTATGTAAGACTGAATGCCCTGACCAAAGCTGATAGAAGTCCCAGTGATTATATCGTCACCGTCGCCAGTATCAACAGTGGATTCTCGAATATAAATGCCAAAACCAGCCCCGGAGTCTCCTTTTAACTCGCCGTAGATGCCTGTAATTGTGTCATTACCATTACCGGTATCAAGGATGCCTCCATAGGTGCGAATGCCAGAGTTGACGGGGATGCTACCTTCCGGAATAAAATAAGTGTTTTCCCCAGTAATTATGTCATTGCCACCAAGAGTATTAGTAATGCCAGTATTGAATATTTCTTCCACCCCAGACGCGGGGACAATATCATCCTGCTCAGTAAACGTTATAGTTGAAAGTTCGATCGCCATAGCAAGACCTCGAAATATTATATACTAATATTATTTATTAATAAATTCATATTTTACCATGTTGGATTTGGTAAGACATATTTCTTAACATAATTACCTTTTTTTTTGATGAGACAGCTTGATCTTAAAGGTTTATCTTCCTAGCAGTATCCATAGCCATGGACTTTCCACGCTCAAATAGCCATAGAAAAGGTTAGCCACAATCATTTAATTGCAAATGTCGTGGCGTTCGTATTAACAGCACCGTCAAATGTTAGGTAAAAATAAGCATATTTGCTTATTTACGGCTTGCAACTGCTACAGCTTCGTCAGAATAGATTTATTTGCTGAGCCTGGGTTTAAAAGTGCTACGACTAGGCGGGACAGACAATCTCGGCAATGGGTTGGATTCTAGAGAGTAGGGTATAGGTAAACAACCCCAACTCCGCACAACAAATTGCCACCCCCTAAGCCAGAGCCTGGAGTGTTTGCGATCGTCCGTGGGATAAGAGCCAGGTCTGGTAATGATTGTTTGCAAACCAGGCAGATATAGATATTTAGCTTATAACTTGCAACTCTGCTCTCACGATACTGAATACGTTCTCTAATTCAGCATTGAGGGGAGTATTGCCAACATTTTGTTAAGCAAGGCAGGAGCAATCTTTTCGCGTACAAACTCTGGGTCTTCCCATTCCGGAGGATATTCCTCTCCCTTTTGACGTTTCACTGCTATGGCGTGTTCAACAAGGGCAAAGGCTGCTTCTGTTGTCGCGTCCCCTTTGTTGGTTGCTCTACTGATTGGGGTTCTGGGTTTCTTTCTCATAGTTCTAGTATTGCAATTTCTAAAGACGTTGAACTCAGATCCTTCTAAGGCGTATGAGTTCAGTAAGGCGATCACCTCAGTAGGCAGGGTAGGGGGGTACGGGTTACAGGGCGAGGTTAGATATTTCTAATGTCACTTTATAAATACTAAATACCTAACACCCCCAACTGCTACAGCTTCATTGGGATAATTCCATAAGCTGAGGCAGAGCCTGGTCTGGTAATAATTCTTGGCTGACCAAAACTTGTAACTGCTCTCACTGTCCTGCTTCAGGTTTGGGTTCCTTCGGTTTTCTCTCAAAAACTTGGATATTTGGCTCTGATAGCACAAAGCCGTTAGATGTTGATTCACCCATCTTGCCAGCGATCGCAGCCACCCACTGGGGATAGTTGGTAGCAGCATCCTCAAGCTTCTTCCATATTTTTGGCTTAAGAGTAACGGACACTACCCGACCGTCACAGTCAAGCTCAAACGTTTTCCAG
>DASQMG010000453.1:0-4035 GCA_035645595.1 Flavisolibacter sp.
TTTGTACCAGCATGTTTTATCGAACGTTCGTAAAAATGCCGTTGCACTTTTTATGATAGAACTGGTTACAAAATGCCTGAAGCAACCCGAACCTAATGCGGAGCTTTTTTATTTTGTTGAAGATGCACTGCATCGTTTGGATGACGCAACGGAATCTGTTACCGGCAACTTTCCCTTATTTTTTGCGATACACCTTGCCGTATTTTTTGGCTTTCGCATTAATGATGAATTTTCTGAAGAAAAACATTTCCTGGATTTGGAGGAAGGCCGCTTTGTGGAGGACCAGCCGGTGCACCAGTATTATTTAATAGATCTGGAAGCCGCTGCCGTGTCGCAAATTTTAAAAATTATGCAGCCGCAAGAGTTGGAGCAGGTGTATTTAAGCCAGGAAATGCGCCGTAGAATCATGCATGCCTTAGAGCAATTTTATGCGCTGCATGTACCTGAATTTGGCACGCTGAAAACTTTGCCGGTGCTCAGAGAGATTATGAGTTGAAATATTATCCTTATGGCAGGAAAGCTTCTTTTTTCGTACTCATTCTCATGCTAAAGTTTATTTTCTCTTTTGCGCGAAAAGATGAAACATTTGTTCTTGAGCTAGATGAATACGCTTTAAAAGAAAAAAGTCTGTAGCCCTTCGGTACTATTCAAATAATAGATGCAAGATTCGGGCAAGGTAACATCAGAGGTGTAGTTAAAGATCTTTCCTTTAAAGTGATGACTGAGGATAAAATGACAGTAGTTTTGCCTTGTTTATTCCAGGGCCGACCCAAAAAAGATAGTTCAGATTGGTGAAATATTTCCATACATGATCCAAATAATCCCGCCAAGGGATTTACATGACCCGCTAACCTTATTAACTCCTTTAGGAAAAATGGACGGCCAGAATTCTTATATCACAACATGGCAACCGCAGGCTACTGTAGAAGAGCTGATCGGCAATGAGGACCCGAGGAAATTAAAAACGTGGTTTTAAAATAGAACTTTTTTCACTTCAAGACTATCTTCTGAAACCAGCACAACACCTGGCTTTTTACCTTTTTCAAAACTTCCTAATGAATTTTCAAACCCTAAAGCTGTTGCTCCGTTAATGGTTGCCCAACCAAGCAATTCTTCCAGTAAAATTTGCGGAAATTTTTTTTGAATTGTTTTTATCTCATCCAAAATACTCAGGCTCCAATTACTGGCTAAACTATCTGTACCTAATACAATCTGGCATCGATTTTTGCGTAACAAATCAATAGGTGGCAAAGCATCTTCAATATACAAATTAGCATTCGGGCAAAGGCAAAAAAAAGTTTGGTGTTTGGAGTTTGGGGTTTGGTTCGTTTGTGCTTGCTGCTTGCTGCTTACTGATTTCTCTTTTACAAATTTAATATCCTCCTGTTTTGTAAAAGTATTATGCACCAGGATAATTTTTTCTGCGCCCATCAATTTATCAAAATAAGATTGCAGGCTGCTTTGCTTTGTTGGCAGGTGATGGCTGTTGTCGAGGTTCATTAAGCCATACATCCGGACAAAATCACCGGTACCCTTTAAAAAAAACTCGTCTTCAAACCTGGTTTCCTGGTTATGAATAGATACGATTTTGTTTTGAAAATAAGGCTGAAGTTCTTTCCATAAATTATGAGAAACAGAATAAGGTGCATGAGGAACAATGGAACAGTTGGCAGTTGACAGTTGATAGTTGGCGGCAAGAGACTTCTCCTGGCTCCTTTTATATTCCTCGTAAATCCATTTCGCTCTTACAATCCTTTGTGATGAAACAGAAGGCAGCCAGCCGCTGGCCTCTATAAAATTGTAATAAAGAAGGTTTCCCTTTTCTTTTTGCGAAAGTGTTATGGTGTTATTACAAATATCACCAACGGCAACAACTCCGTTGGCTTTCATCTGCATTTCTGCCGATACAACAGCTTCTAATATTTCTTCCTCGCTTGCACTTCTCCCTGTCACTACTTTAAAAACAAAATCCACCAGGCCGGTCCGCTCCGGTATCTTTCCCCCCAGGTGGCTAAGTTCCAAATGGCAATGGCAATTAACAAAACCGGGCGTCAGCAACCCCTCATAGCACTCTATGCCGTCACCAGCTTCTTCTATTGACGCCAGGGCCTCTATCGTTCCATCATGGTTAACTATCAACGCCGTTTCTTTTAAAAATTGATAGCCGTCAAAAATGGTATCAGCCTTGATTTTCCGGTAGTGCATAGCGCTTCTAAAATACATCGTTCTTAACTCACCGCACCCTAAATTTGCGCTTCTAATTTTTACTATGCTGGATAGACTGGAAGCGATAAAAGCGAGATTTGATGATTTGGGAGTGGCCCTGACCAACCCGGAAATTATTGCTGACAATAAAAAATTCAGTGAGCTGTCAAAAGAATACCGGAGCCTTGAAAAGATCGTAACGGTTTACATTGAGTACAGAAAGATTTTAGATGATGTTGAGTTTTACAAAGAAGCCCTTAATGGTTCGGATGAAGAAATGCGGGAGATGGCAAAAACCGAACTGCCAGAAACGGAGAGCAGGCTTACAACAATTGAAAGCCGCATCCGCCAGATGTTGATACCTAAAGACCCTCAGGATGAGAAAAATGCCATATTTGAAATAAGGGCAGGAACGGGTGGCGACGAAGCCAGCTTATTTGCCGGCAACCTTGCCCGCATGTATATACGCTACTGCGAACGCAAGGGGTGGAAAACATCAATTCTTTCAGAAACAGAAGGTTCTGCCGGAGGTTATAAAGAAGTGCAGATTGAAGTGATAGGTGAAGATGTGTATGGCACATTAAAGTTTGAAAGCGGCGTGCATCGCGTGCAGCGTGTACCCGATACAGAGGCAAGTGGGCGGGTTCATACAAGTGCTGCAACTGTGGCAGTAATGCCGGAGGCCGAGGAAGTGGATTTTGAATTAAAAGAGAGTGATGTAAAAATGGAAACTGCCCGAAGTGGTGGTGCCGGTGGTCAAAATGTAAACAAGGTAGAAACCAAAGTTCTTTTAACGCACTTACCCACTGGCACTGTGGTGATGTGCCAAACGGAGCGGTCACAATTGGGGAACCGGGAAAAAGCGATGAATATGTTACGCACAAGGTTGTACGAAGAACAGGTACGGAAACAGGAAGATGAAATTTCCCGGCATCGAAAAAGCCTTGTAAGCACTGGAGACAGAAGTGCCAAGATAAGGACCTACAATTACCCACAGGGAAGAGTTACCGATCATCGCATTGGGCTAACCCTCTATAACTTACAGGAAGTATTAGACGGAGGCATTGAAGAGTTAATTGATACGTTACAGTTCGCAGAGAATTCTGAGAAAATGGCAAAGCAGAATTAATTCTACAGGCGCTGAAGTTGTAGAACGTTTTCTCTTTATTCGTGATTTAAATTTATGCAACGCAGTAAACATTATTCAATTCTGGATGTTTTGTTTTATGTGCGATTGATGCGCCGCATTTTATCTGGTTAAAGCTTCTGTATCAATAGCGTTTGGCACAATCTTTTCTATTGTTACAAAAGCAAGAATAAGATCTTTACAATAGTTTTTCTTAAATATGGTTTTTAATTTGCTTAACATTTTACGAAAAACTATTGGCAACATATTTGCGTTATTAAGAATAGTTCTTCTCACATAAAGCAGTCAATTTTCTCATAAGCAGTTAGTTTTGGTTGCGACCCCTGTTTCTACAGGGGTCTATTTTTTTTATATAACCAAGCCCAAAACCACAGTCCTGCCATACTTCCGGCTATATCAGCTACTACATCATATAAATCAAAAGACCTGTTTGATATAAAATAATGTTGAATTACTTCTATGCCAAAGCCGTAAACTGTAGCAGCACCTAAAATAATAAAATGGTAGGTTTTTATAACCGGAAATTCAAACCTCCATAAAAAAACCAGTATAGCGAACAGACCAAAATGTACATATTTGTCAAATGATATTTCTTCCAACCACCCTTGTTTTGGGAAGGCAGAGCCCGGTAGAAAGCAAAGTAGGGAGATCAATAAAATCCATACAATAGCCAGCGTTCTGGA
>DASQMG010000454.1:0-8411 GCA_035645595.1 Flavisolibacter sp.
CAAAACCAACACCGCCTGCAAAGCCCTTTATCAGCGACTGAAAACAAAAGGGAAAACAGGAAAACAAGGACTGATCGCCGTATGCAATAAGCTCTTAAAACAAGCCTTCGCAGTCGTCAAAAACAACACGCTCTATCAACCCAACTATTGCTCACCAAAACCCTGAAAATTTATTTGGTTTTTTGCACAGTTCATGTTAGCCGGCGTATGATTGATTTTATAGACCTTGCTTTTTTAGGAACTCCTGTGTATACTTTGATACTTCTTGGGAATATCTAGGATCAAACCAAATAAAATGTGAGGCGCCTTCAAGAGACACTAGTTCTATGTCTTGGTTTCCAGCCTCTTTCATTCTTGCAGCAAATTCCTTTGCAGAACGATACGGGCAATTTCTATCATTTGTTCCATGAATCAGTAGTGCTTTCGGAAATCCTTTTTGAATTAAATGGAGTGGTGAAATGGCTTTTACTTGCTTAATGCTTTTTGCACTTTTTCTAATCCAAGCAGTATTTTCGTCCATCAAATCGTATACACCCGCATTTACGAGAAGATAATCGGGAGACGCATTAATGTGTATATCATCTGTTTGTTCATTTACACTCTTCGATAATGCAGCAGTTAAGACAAGATGACCGCCCGAAGAATTACCTGTTGCTATAATCTTATTAGTATCCACATTATATGTATCTGAATTCTTCCTCATCCAACGTATGGCGGACTTTGCATCCATTACCGATGCGAATGGTAGCGTGCCATGCCTTGCTTGAATACGGTATTCCGCTGCACATGCAACCCAACCTTTTGCTGCATATTCCTTACAAGCACCAAACGCCCAGTCGGGTTTACCTTCGGTCCAACTGCCTCCGTGAAAAAAAATAATTACAGGTCTTTTGCCGATATAGGAAGAATCTGGAAGGAAAAGATGCATATCCAGATCAATGCCTTTTACTTTTTTGTAAACTGCAATAGGGTGGTCTTTTCTTGCTATCTCTGCACCTTGGTACAATCCTACAATTTGATTGGCATGAGAAGTGTCGACACTACTGGTAACATAGTCCTTATAAATATCTTCTATATTCTTAATGCCAAAGTTTTCAATATGATCACGCAGGAAAGTGTATTTCCAATACTCATTGCATCTTGAATCAGTGAATAGCGAATCAACCAAATAATGGGTTGCCAATAACTTTCTATTATCTAGTTTACTATTGAATTTCATTTTGAGCACTTTGCCCACTGTAGCTTCAAAGTAAGCCCTAACATATTTTATAAATTGAGGGTTGGATAAGAACTGTGGCTTATTGAAGTCTAATAAGTTTTTATTTAGCCTATTTTGCGTCTGCTCGGGTAGCACTAGTCTTTTTCCGGTGAAGGAATTATAATTATTTGTATAATCAAGTAACAGTTTATCAAAGAAAAAATTTAGTTCTGCTTTCTCAGCGTCTAAAAAATTCCTATCAAGTTTGCTACGGTATTGGTCAACTTTAGCGTTGAATGATTGCTTTAGCGAATCTATCTTTCGCACAAAAATTGGCTCCGGCAGTGAGTTTATCTTGCGGTAGTCCGAATAGAAGTAACTGATGAACCTTTTGTTAACTTCACTTTGTTCAGCTATGTATTCTTTCATAGCATTGCCTGGTGCTTCCCCTTGTTGTGCCTGACTTATATTAGTAAATATTAAAAAGCTAAAAATCAATATTTTGTTTAGCATTAGTTATTTGATTGAGTTTAAGGAGTCAATATGTCGGCTAACGTCGAACTGCTTACCGAAGTAGCGGTATTGGCAGTACTGATGTTGATTTATGTTGTAATGTAAACAAATTGTTTTTCAGTTTCATTGCGACCCTTCAGCCGCTATTTTGGTAAGCAAGTGTTAGACGCATTTAAATAGCAGGTATCAAGTTTTTCGTTTTGTTCCTAAACGTAACTGCCAGTCCAACGCCAGATACAGCAGTTATAAATGTAATCTGAAGCGTCTATGAGCAATACAAATAAAATAATTCTCTTGTGGCGAGTATGCAAAACTGAGGTCCTTAACTTGCAAAATTTTTCTAACTTGTATTCAACTACAATCAATCTTTCGACCCCTGATTTGATCATAAACACAGGCCACCCATAAGTAGAAGTTCATTTATGTCAAACCGAAGAATATCCATGCTGCCATTTCTAAGTAACAGCCCACTCAATAACTTTCTTAATTTGTTATGGATCAATGGTCTCCTGTTCTGCTGTTTTCTGCTACTATCGCCTGCCTTACGTTCACAGACTGTTGTTCTATCGTCACAAGCTTCATTAGCAGAGAAAATTTATGTGCAGCCGGACAACCTGGTCTATACTACAGATCAAACCATTTGGTTTAAGGCTATACTTACGAATGCTGCTTACCACACTCCAACTAAAATAAGCGGAGTATTGTATGTAGAGCTAATAGATCCTCATGAGAACATAGCAGAGAAGAAACGGATAAAAATTGATCAAGGGGTGGGTCACGGATTTTTTCAGCTCGCTCCTACTTATACGCATGGTGTGTACCAGATAAGAGCATATACCGAGTGGAACAAAAATTTTGGTCAAGGCTTCGTCTACAAAGAGTATGTCTTGGTATCAGGACCTGAAGGAAAGCAAGAACCGAATCCTATTCGGTATGTAAAACTCATAGAAGGACAACCAAACGAACGGCGGTTACAAGTAACCCTTGACCCGGCTGCTATAGATAGCCTTGGCGGGAAAGCAATCGCTATAAGCTTATTGCTCGACAAAGATAAGAACACAATTCCCATAAAAAAAAACAAGAGCAGTCATTATGTGCTTGATTATATTGTTCCTTCTACTTGCCGCACGGTTACAATACAAATGGAGGGCAACCATCATGTAAATCATTCAAAAACGATTGTTCTGGATACCAGTCGTCTCGATGTTCAGTTCTTGCCGGAAAGTGGTGAATTGGTTCAGGGTTTAACTTGTTTACTGGGCTGCAAAGTACTGGGATTTGATGGCAAAGGGAGGCAGGTAAGAGGCGAAGTTGTAAACAGTAAAGGATTCGTAATCACTTCTTTTAAAACGAACCAATTGGGAATGGGATCGGTATGGCTAAACACAGTAGATAGCAATGAACAATACACGGCAAGAATTTTATTACCAACTGGTAATACTTTAATGCAAATTTTTCCTTTGCCACCGATCGCCCCTAAAGGAACTATTTTATCGGTAAGAAAAGATAGGGAAAATATCCGGTTTGCAGTCAGTTCCAGCTCCCTTGTAAATGATAGTATAATGATACGAGCCTCGTGTAGGGGCATTATCAATTTTGATTTCAAAGGCCGGTTGAAAAATGGCCATTTCGACTACTGGTTGCCTGCTCATGAGTTGCCCGAAGGTATTATCAGTTTTACATTAATGGCTGATGGACAGACGCCGCTTGCAGAAAGACTTTATTTCAATGAACAGCCGCAAACGAGACTTAGTGTTGTGGCTGCATCGGACAAGAAGACTTATACACAAAGAGAAAAGGTTCAATTGTTGATCGAAACAAAAGATGGAATGGGCCAGTCAGTTCCTGCTAATGTATCCATACTCGCCTTCAATAAATCTCAGCAAGGATCCACTCTTAATCTTCGTCAAAATATCCTTTCCCATTTTTTACTCAGTTCAGACTTAAAAGGAGAAATAGAGAACCCCGGATTCTACTTTTCAAATGAAAACGAAAAGTTTAATGATCTTGATGCATTACTATTAACACAAGGCTGGAGGAAATATAACTATGCAAGAGATACCATATCATTTCGGTTTCAGCCGGAACCATATCTCGCCGTAAAAGGGCATGTAAAGGGAGGTTTATCCGACAAAAAAATTATCAGAGGTGCAGACCTTACAATGATGACGTTTGGCGAGCGGCCATCTTTTGCAAATCAAAAAACGGATAGTATGGGAAGGTTCACCTTTTGGCTCAATGATCAATATGGACAGGATGTAAGTATTCTGATTCAGAGTGCAAGCAAAGCCGGCAAGCAAAGAAATTATCTGATTACACTTGACAAAAAAGAAATTCCACCTGTATCATTTGATCATTTAAAGTCTGTACAAAAACCAGACAGTATTTTGCAGGCCTATATAACACAAAGGCTAATACATAAGAAAGCTGAAGACGCTTATAAGGCAGCTACTGAAGGAATCACTCTGCAAGAGGTGGTCATAAAGAGCCGGATCTTGTCTGCACAACAAAAACTTGTAGAAGAAAAATATGGAAGAGCTGATGTAATCATTGATGGTAAAGCGATACGCAATAAGGAAGAGAAGTGGTCTTATGGATTGTACAGTGTATTGCTATTTAGTTTTCCAGACCAGGTGAAGATTATCAGAAGGGCTGATGGAAACTTATATGCAAGGCTACATAATAGTGAAATGACACTTGTGGTAATTGACGGAATTCCTGTAAAAGCGTACGATTATGCCCTCATACCAGGGATACCACCCAGCGAAGTGAAAAGCTTTGAACTAATTGACTATGCAAAAAATTTCAGTAGTCTTTTTTGCGAAGCTCTTCCAGAAGCATGCGGTGCTAGTGTGCCAACAGTGGGAAATGTTATTGCTATATATACTTATGCTGGCAAGGGGTTAGATGGGGTGAAGCCAACAGTGGGTTTAAAGCAAATGACTGTCCCGGTTTTTTCCAGCACCCGCGAGTTTTACGCCCCTAAATATGATGCACTGAAACCGGAGGATTGGTTAAGGCCGGATCGGCGAAACCTTGTGTACTGGGCTTCCAACCTGAAAACCGATAGTACTGGCCAGTCATTCATATCGTTTTATAATTCAGATAATACAGGAGCTTTTCAGGTGGTTGTGGAAGCTATTTCAGAAAATGGAGAAATAGGATACCAGGAATTATTTTTTGATGTAAAGAAAAAGGAATGAATTGCTTTTAACCCTTACGATGTAACTCAGCCGATATTGCAGAAAATCTGTCTACCAGAGGTTTTTATCTTCTTAACCGTTTGTGAGATAGCTGTGCCCGTCCACCCAATCCTACTGCAACGATTTTCGAAGAGACGGAATGCGAACTTCTTTTATGTCGATCTCAATTTTGAGATGTAATATTTAGTGATGTCCACTTTTTGAGCAAGTTCTTCTCAGGTAAGACCTTTTTCAAGTCGGGCTTCATGGAATAAAACACCTAATATAAAGTTCTCATAGGTTAGTTAGACGCCATAGTTGAAGCTACTTAGACTATCATTGGTAGGAACCACGATACAGAAGCAGGGGCTTTTTTTGACACTTTACAATCAGGCTTTGATGTTTATGGCTGAGATCTTCCTTTAAACTTACAATGTAGTTTTCTTCTCTAAGCTGGCAGGCGTTTACCTGCACCCTATCAATCAGCTCCACTTTATCGTCACTCTCAATTCCATTGCTGTTACTACGTGTTGTTCATTGTTGATGCCTAATTGCTCCTAATCTCTTTTACATAATTGCACAGATATTTAGTTCAGCCAATATTCAAAAGCCACTATTGCAAAAAGTCTATATGTAAAAGGAGGATCCGTCTAGAGACGGCAGTCATCTGCTTTTAAGAGGCGCTTCAAGGAAGTAAATTGTTGTAACTAAAATATTTCAATAATGAAAGCACAACACACTTCTGCTCTAAAGCGGAACCCTTCAGAAAAGGTACAAAACAAAGCTGATTTTACCTGCCGAAAACTCTCTGTTAGTATTGATGTTCATAAGATGCGCTGGCAGGTGGCCGTATACTACGAAGGGCTGATCTTAAGCAATGTCAGTATTGAAGGCAGTAGTGAGGCTCTGGTGACACATCTTCGAAAATATTATGGTGATGCCATTTTACATGTGTCTATGAGGGCGGTCCTTTTGGCTTTTCGCTTTGTAGAAGTCTGTGGGCTGCAGGCATGGAGTGTATGGTGGTCAATCCGGCTGATATACCAGGTACAGATAAGGAAAGAAGAAGCAAGACCGATAAAGTAGATGCAAGGAAACTAGCGACGCACCTGGCAGCCAGGTTACTGCATCCGGTGCATGTGCCTACAGAGAAACTACAAAAGCAAAGAAGCCTGATTCGCTTTCGAAAGAAACACTGGGGAGATTTATGCAGGGCGAAGAACAGGCTTAAAAGTGAATTGAGGTTCCAGGGCCTTTAAAGAACAAAGTGAACTACTTCGCTCCATTGATGGCATAGGGCCACTAACTTCTATGCTCTTTCTAACAGAAGTAGGTGATGTAAGACGCTTTAAAAGCTTTGATGCACTGAATAAGTTTGTGGGTTTCTGCCCTGACTCGCATAGCAGCGGAGAAAAAGACAGACACACAGGGCTGTCGATGCGAAGACACAACCAACTCCGAAGCATGCTTGTGGAAGCAGCCTGGCAGCTTGTAAGAAGAGATCCAGCTATGCTCGACCACTATAAGCTGCTTACTAAACGAATGAAAGGTCAAGACGCCATCATTCGCATCGCTCGAAAACTGCTCAGACGAATAAGAGCGATCATGCTGTCACAGAGAATGTATGTTAGAGGGATAGATGGGGCACTTATGGCCAGTGAGATCAAGGCGTCTGTACTACAAAGGAAGGCTCAAAGAGGAAATCAACAAGGCCAATGAAGTAAGTGCGTAATGATTTTTAGTAATCAAAAGGGCTCTGGGATTAAATAAATACAATCGCCAGTGTTCTTTTCATATGGCAGTTAAGTACTAAAAATAACCAGCTATGGACTGTTCTGAGCATCAGCTGCATTCACAGATGCTACTTAAAGTCTGCAGCCATAGCTTCTGTCAATCAAAAACTAATATAAACATGCAGCATCCATCAAAGAGGAATGACTGCTAATAGGAGCCTGCTTCACTGCTAATGAATGAAAAGGAAAACTCTTTTATGAAATAAAAAAAAATAGTATTACTTCCATGCAGCTATTCCCTTTTCATAGGAGCTCATGTTGTGCGTTCGTTATTTTTATCAGTGGGTAAAATATTAACTTCCTTCACTCCTTTAATTAAGAGCCATAGAATAGTAGTCACTTCTCCGATTGCTGAAAAGGCAAGTGCCGGGAACTTAGTAAACACACGAAATGATGGAAATAGAATGAATGTGAGACTATCTATGATGTAACCCAACCCTGCAATAATTAGTAGAGTGCCTAATAAACGAGGTATGATACTGGACTTTTGTATCAATTGACCAAAAGGTATCAGCCAAAGCCCCCAAAATATTTCCAAAATCATAATGCCATAGCTGTGCGTTTTGATAAATCCAATACTCAAATTATGCAGTTGCTCTGAGCCAAGTGGCTTTAGTGTTTCACCCTTTGAAATCATAAGTGCACTTATTCTCAATATTTCAATAACAAAAACTACAGGCACCTGAACAACTACCAGGGCTACCATTAATTTTGCTTTATTTGTATCAACAGCTTTTAGTATTCGGTATAACACAAGAGCTAAGAAAAGTAGCGTTATAGTGCTGATTAAGTGACTAACAATACCCGTACGAAACAAGGTTTCTTTACTACGGATATTATTAATAGTCGCTGCGCTGTCTTCAGGTATCAGTATTTGTGAGGAAACATACATGATGCCATAGGCAGCTGATACTCCAAGAATTAAATACAATAAGCCGGCAAGTCTCGCCAGCCTTTTAAGAGAAGTAACGTTTTCTCCCATAGAAGTTTGTTTCTTTATAAAACGAGTTAAAGGCGTATTAGTTACAAAAGGGCTCGAACTCCTTTTAATGACGCACAACGCAGAACGTGTTGCTGTTAGTGGTGGCGTTTTCTGCACTTCAGCTCAACGTTTGGTCTAATGTAGAATAGAATTAATGAAGGTCAAAACTTGCTCGTAAGCCACCACTGCCCTTAGGTTTACTCCACGATATTCTTCTTAAATTTCTGAAGGCTGAGAAGGAGACCTATCACCATTGCAAGGTTTTTAAGACCTATTTCATGAATTAGGTCCTTTTCTGCTTTTTAAGAGTTACAGAACCAGATAGAATTGTATGCATTCAAAAGGCCTGTTAAGGGTATTAGTCACTAACTTAAAACATGAAAGTATGAAAACAGAACTTTTCATTGGAATTGACATTTCTAAAGCTACACTGGATGTAAGCATTGTCTCTTCCTCCACTGCAAGCTGCCTCCACTACTCTCAGTTTGCAAACCAAAAAAAAGGGTTTGTACAACTTTTCAAATGGATTAAAAAACACAGCGAATCAGTACCTATAGAAAATTGGAAAGTTTGCATGGAAAACACCGGCATCTACAGCCTGGAACTTAACTGCTTCCTGCATGAAAAAAGCATCTGGCAATGTCTGGAGAACGCCCTGCAAATTAGGCGCAGCATGGGTGTAGTAAGAGGCAAAACCGACAAAGCCGACTGCAAAACAATTGCGCTTTATGCTTACCGGTTCT
>DASQMG010000455.1:0-4146 GCA_035645595.1 Flavisolibacter sp.
CTGGGCCTGCACTACAGGGTTTCGGAGAAAGCAGAACTGTCGTATTCCTATCGCATAGGAAAGTTGGATGGGGTGTTTCAACGCGGTAATAAAATCCAGTTGGATAATGTCATCGTGCAAAATCATAAGCTGGAATTAAGGGGCACTAACTATGTGGTGCGGAGTTATGTTTCGTTGGAAAATACCGGCGACTCGTACAACGTAAAGCCGTTAGCCGATAACCTTGATCTATACAGCGGGGGTGCTACCGATACGAGAACACCAACCAGTTGGGGTACAAAATACAGGAATGCTTTACAGGCGTATGCAGCCGCTAATGGTGGAGGACTTAATACGGCCAACCTTGCCGCCGCAACGCAATATGCACGGTTGCAGGCCGACGCCAGTAGGGTAAAGCCGGGAACCCCGGAATTTGAAGCGCTGAAGAACACTATTATCAAAATAAATAACTGGGATATCAAATCAGCTTCAATCCCCGATGCGCCGGCGACAGGCGGTGCTGCGCTTATCCAAAAAAGCAGGTTGTATCATACAGAAGCACAATGGGATCTATCAAAGCAGGTAAAGATTTTTGACCTGTTGGTTGGTGGCGATGTACGCATTTACCAGGTAGTACCGGATGGCAATAATTTTGTTGACTTTGCACGGCCCATCGCTGAACGGAATCAACCTTTGAAAGATGGAACATTTGGTGAAGATGTATTGTATAAGAAGTACGGCGCCTTTACACAAGTCACCCGAACTTTTCTTGGTGATAAGCTAAAAGTATTCGGCTCAGTGCGACTGGATTATAACCCGGAGTTTGATCCTAAGTTCACTCCCCGCATTGCTGCTGTTTATACCTTCAAACAGAAACATAATTTCCGGATAACCTATCAACTCGGTTACCGCTTCCCGGCCTTATTTGAAGCCTTATCGTATGTAAACAATGGCCGTGTAAAAAGGGTAGGAAGCCTGTCTTATATTAATGAAGGCTTGGGTTATTTAGAGAACAGCTATACTCAAGCCTCCGTTATTAATTTTAACGCGGCCGTGAGTGCACAGGGCAATACAGATGCTGCGGCTTTGACGGCCCGTAATTTACTACAGGTCGCCAACCTTCCAAAAGCGAGACCGGAACGCATTAACTCTATTGAAGCAGGTTATAAATCGGTTTTGTTTGATAATAAATTAGTGGTAGACATTGATGCCTACAGCAATACTTATGATGGCTTTTTAGGGCAGGTGCAGGTGTTTGTTCCTAAGGGCGAAACCGTAGGTACCGATGCGGCTGTGTTGGCCATGTTGGATCGAAATCGTGATGCAACAACTGCAGCAGGTGGTAATGCGGCCAGCAAAGGACAGGACCGTTACCGGGTGTATACCAATGCCAAAAACCAATATCGTAATTATGGTTCGGCATTAGGGTTGACTTATAACTTCTATAAAAAGTTTACGATTGCCGGCAACATCAACTTTAATAAAATAAAAGCCGCAGTGGCTGATGATATTTTTGTTACCGGGTTTAATACTCCCCAGTGGACTACCAATCTTTCTTTTGGTAACCGGGAAATCGTAAAGAACATCGGCTTTAACGTTGTTTGGCGCTGGCAGGATGCTTTTTTATGGGAAAGCCCTTTGGTAACCGGCGGTGTAAATGCGTATAGTACGGTTGATGCGCAGGTAAGCTTCAAATTTCCAAAGTTAAACTCCACGTTGAAGGTTGGCGGCGCCGATATTTTTAATCATCGTTATATACAGTATGCAGGAGGGCCAACAATCAGTGCTTTATATTATGCTGCAATAACCGTTGAAGGACTATTAAATAAATAACGCATCTCATGAAAAAGAAAGTAACGTTAAGCCTATTGTTATTACTGGGGCTAGCAATAGATGTTTTTGCCCAAACCAAAACAAAAACATCGCAGCAACAGGTTTGGCTGGGCTATTTTAATCAAAGCCGGTTTAGCAATAAATGGGGGTTATGGGTAGATGTGCATCTGAGAACAAAAGAAGATTTCTTCACTAATTTTTCGCAGGCAATTTATAGAGGCGGAATTACTTACTATTTAAATGATGCCACGAAGCTAACAATTGGTGATGCTTATATCAGCCACTTCCCCTCCGATAATCACAAAAAAGTGACCCAGCCTGAACACCGCCCGTGGCAACAGTTACAATGGCATACGGTATATCCAAAAGTAAGAACCATGCAATGGGTACGGCTGGAAGAAAGGTTTCGAAGAAAGATCTTAAATGATTCAACATTGGCTGATGGAAGCAGTTTTAATTTTCGTGCCCGTTATAATTTTTTACTGCAGGTGCCCCTAACGAAAGGCAAGATCAAGGCGGGTGATTTTTCATTCATCTTGAATGATGAAGTGCACCTCAACTTTGGGAAACAAATCTTAAATAATACGTTCGATCAGAACCGGGCATTCATCGGCTTTGCCTATCACGTGAATAATCATGATAACCTGCAGTTTGGCTACATGAATCTCTGGCAACAGTTGGCAGGAGTTAGTAATTATCGCTCTACACATACGGCAAGGGTATTTTATTTTCATAACATTGATTGGAGGACAAAACAGTAGCATTAACGTACCGGCCCGTTAGTATCGTAATTACCACAACTTTTTTAGTCATGTGACCGAGAGAACAGGCGGAGATCTGCACTATCTTTTACGTTGGTTCGAATCCATCCATGACATCAGTTCATATGGCAGGCAATCGAAAAAAGGCGGCATTTCTATGCCGCCTTTTTTGTGTTTAGGGCAAACAACTGCCGTACAGAGCGGGCCTGCATACACCTGTTGTATACCAGCGGTAAGGTTGTGAAACCCGTTTGAATCCACTGCCGAGATTCTTTTTTGCCGATCAACTTATACTCTCCATTTTTGCAGGGATACAAGCTCATGAAAAAAATAATCATAACGATAGACGGCTGGTCATCATGCGGAAAAAGCACCCTCGCAAAGAGATTGGCAAAAGCCCTTAACTATGTGTATGTTGACAGCGGGGCCATGTATCGCGCCATTACCTTGTACTTCCTCCGCAACCATGTAGACTGGACAGATAATAAAGAAGTGACCAGGGCGTTAAAGGATATCTCACTTGAGTTTGTGTTTAATGAAAAAAGCCAGCAATCGGAGATTTACCTCAATGGCGAGAATGTGGAGTATGTGATCCGTGACCTGGTTGTTGCTGAAAAAGTAAGCGATGTTGCTGCAATTAAAGAAGTGCGGGAAGCAGCGGTTGCCATACAAAAGGAAATGGGGAAGAGCAGGGGAATTGTAATGGATGGCAGGGACATCGGCACTGTGGTTTTTCCAGATGCTGAACTGAAAATCTTTATGACCGCTGATAATACCGTACGGGTAGAGCGCCGGTTCAAGGAACTTTACGAAAAAAACCCGAATGTTACGTTGGAAGAGATAAAAGCCAACCTTGAGATGAGGGATTATATTGATTCGCACCGGGAAATAAGCCCGTTACGTAAAGCGGATGATGCTCTTGTTTTAGATAACACAGACATTACAGAAAAAGAACAGTTTCAAAGGGCAATGAAGTGGGCCAGGGAACGGAAAGGAGTAAATGTGTAAGGAAGTGGTTTTGCGTTATAATAAGTAGAGTAAGGTGAGCGAGGATATGCAGGCAGTTCTTACTGGAAACCGGCTTTTGAACTGCAATTAAGCAATAGTAGCAACGCTCCATTCATCATAAAAACTACTAGTAAGCCGTTTGTGTCTTTATCATCCGGGGAACGAGAGAGGATGGTTGAACTGAATTATGAGGGCCTGCCTTTAAAGGTAAAACCATGGCAATAGCCACTTATGAAGTTTAGCCCACATGCCCCACAGCCTGTGCTAACAGCGGAAATATCAGGATGACAAAAAGGGTCTGTGATTGCAACCGGGTTGAATAGTTGAAAGATGGTGTATAGAGATAGGAACCCTGAAGAGTGCGACGCAACAAAAGTTTAATGGTAGCACCTCAGCCTAGTACACAAAATAAAATTCAATAACCATATAAATTTTTCATGCGCATCATTAAACTAGGTCTTATCAGTTTTGTAATTATATTCGGAATTATCACGTTGATCTCCCTGCTCTTTCCTTCTCATATTCGTATATCAAAAGCAACGAACCTGCCTAACAACAAAAGCGG
>DASQMG010000456.1:0-2238 GCA_035645595.1 Flavisolibacter sp.
TAACGAAAAAGATGTTCATTTAACATATGCACACCCCGGTAAAGAAAGCTACATGGACGTTTGGGGAACCGCTACGGTAGTGACCGATAGGAAGCAAATCCAAGACAAATGGTCACCGATAATAAAAGCATGGTTTCCTGATGGCGTGGATGATCCCAACTTATCATTGTTGAAGGTGATACCAAAAGAATGTTACTACTGGGATTCGGAAACCGGGAAAATGGTGCAGTTCGCAAAAATGATAGTTGCCGCTGTGGCAGGTAACCCCAAGATTGCAGAGAGCGCAGAAGGAACTTTAAAGTTATAACATGACACATCCCGAAGAGATTATACCCAATCAGGAAGAAGGAGCAGAAGTTAATGTGGAAGATAGTGTGGTGCTACAAAGCGAAACAGAGGCAGCATCTTTTTTCAGGGTAGTAAAGGAGCGGCTGGTAAATATCAATGGCTGGGGCAAGCTTGCCGGTGCCTTGAGTGCCGAGTTTGCGTTGACTGATGAACAGGGCCAGGAGATTGACAGCTACCCGCGGAAAGGGAATTATTTTAAGATCAACATTCCGGCACCCGGAATTATAACCGGTGAGGGATACGATTGGGTCCAAATAGAAGAAGTAAAGGAAGAGGGCGACGGGGAAAGTGAGTCAATCGCAATGCGTGTACGGCCTGCATCGAGCCCGGTCAATGAAAAAGAGGATGTGGCCCACTTTTTAACGGACGAAGCTACCTCAAATTTTATTGTAAAGAGATTGGGAGCAAAAATCACCGCCGGCGTTTACGGCAGAAACGAAAAGCCGAATGTTAAAGCAGACACCCTGCTTGATAAGGCCCGAAATGCGATTGTAGGCACGGGTGCCGTTAGTGGTTTGGCAAAGTTGCAGTGGAAAGGGTTAGTGAACGGACTGCTGGAGAAAGAGTAACCTTATAAAGCGCTGATACGGCAGGAAGTGTATGCCCCGTTTTAAATTAACTTCTTCAGTGTTTGAACTACCTTGTCTATTTCTTCCTTTGTGTTAAATCTGCTAAAGGAAAAACGTATAGTAGTACAGTCATTGATCCGCTGCAAAGCTCTGATTACATGCGAGCCCGCATCGGCGCCGCTGCTGCAAGCACTGCCGCCAGACACACAAATGTTTGCCATGTCGAGGCTCATTAGCAGAAAATCACTTTTTTCTGTTTTGGGAAAGCAAACACTAAGTACGGTGTACAATGAATCTGTGCTGTCGTTAAAGCCAACGCCGGGAATATTTTGCACCAGGCTTTCTTTCATGTACGTTTTCAAATTTTTGATAAAGCTGCTTTCTTTTTCATAATCACGCATGGCAATTTCCAAAGCCCTTGCGAAGCCCACTATACCATAAACATTCTCTGTTCCGGCGCGCATGTTGCGCTCCTGCCCGCCTCCGAAGATGAATGGCTTTATGTCTACGTCATCGCTTACATATAAAACGCCGACACCTTTAGGCCCATGAAACTTGTGGGCGGCACCTGAAATAAAATGTACACCGATATCTGAAAGATTTAACGGGTAGTGTCCAACAGTTTGAACACAATCGGAATGAAAGATGGCGCCATTTTGTTTGCATAGCTCTCCAACCCGTTTTATATCAAGCAGCACCCCTATTTCGTTGTTGGCATGCATTAGTGAGACCAACGTCTTTTCACTGGCAGCTTGTTGTTTCCTTAGTTGTGTTTCCAGGTCACTATAATCAATCGAGCCCTGGTCTGTAAGGGCCACAAATGAAGTAGAAACTTTATTACAACTGCAATAATGTTCTACTGTATGCAACACGGCATGATGCTCGATAGGTGAAGTTATAATATGATTGCAGCCCAAGTCACGAATGGAAGCCGCAATAGCTGTGTTATTACTTTCCGTGCCGCCACTGGTAAAAAATATATTTCCGGGCTTCACGCCAAGTAATCTTGCTACGGTCTTGCGGGCATTCTCAATTGCCAACCTTGTTTCACGTCCAAAAGAATAAATGGAAGACGGGTTGCCAAAATGCTCCGACAGGTAAGGCATCATCGCTTCCAATACTTCCTTGTCCAATGCGGTTGTAGCGGCATTATCAAGGTAAATGCGGGCCGGCGTTAAGCCAGTAGTGATGTTGTCTTTATTTTTTTGTAATGTAGTATCCTGCATAGTAATAAAGTTTGTCTGGTCCTCGCTGAACAGAGGTCTGAACGCACAAGGGAGTGACACAACAGGTGTTCAACTATAGTTCTTCCGCTGGCAAT
>DASQMG010000457.1:0-2562 GCA_035645595.1 Flavisolibacter sp.
TTTACACAGCAACTGTCAGCAAAGTTTATCCATAGCAGAATGATAGAATTGTATAATATAAAGATGTTTTAGTTCACTACCCAAATGGTATAGCGGTCTAATTTGTAAAAGATTTAACCAATGCAAAAATCAACTTGCGTATGAAAATTTTTACATCCTTATCAAGAGGTAATTACAACCGTTATTACCTCACTCCCAATTTAATTTCAGGTCTTATATCATTTTTTTCTTCGGCATTATCAGGCAAAGTAGTAAAGGCTGCATCGCTGATTTTACTACTGACGGCAGCCACTTTTTCCGCGACATCGCAAACGGTTACTATAACAGGTACTCCGCAGGTAACGGCCAATGTTTCTCCGGGCTTTCGGGACCGGGTGCTTTCCATATTTAAAGTACAGGTTGCAGGAAGTGCTGCCACTCTTACGGGTGTTAATGGCATTACTACCAGCGGTAACTATTTAACATCCGACATCACAGCAAGCACAGGTGCAACACCCGACAGGGGCTTCAAGCTGTATCATGTCAATACTATCGGAACGGTTAACGGTGACCCGAATCTTCCCGCTACCAATCAATTCGTTAACAATTTAGAGAATACTTACGGCGGTGCACTTCGGCTTACAGTAAATGGGAGCAGCACAGGCAGCGGCCAGACTATTTCCGGAACGTTTGCCGCTCCGGTATCCTTAGCGGTGGGTACACACTTTTTCTATTTAACCGTTGATATTGCTACAACAGCTACTATCGGCAGAACGGTAGGAATCAATTCATTCAATCAGTCGGCCTTTGTTTTCAGCGGAACGCCAACTGTGAATTCTGTTGCCTTTCCAGCATCCGGATTGCAAACTTTTAAAAACGCTACACTGACGGTGACTGGTGTAGCACCTGCAGCAGCCATCGTAGAAAGAGGAACGGGTCACATTCCTTTATACCGGGTCGATATCACTACTACCGGCGCGGCTACACAAATAGGCGACGGAAACGGATCAGCACAATTGGCGTTCACCCTGGATGGTTCGGCGATAGCTCCATCTGGTACCACCAGTACTACTGACTTCAATAGATTTCGGGCTGTTTATTCGAAAGATCAGATTATTGATGCCACCGACCAGGTAATAAGCGGGGGTACAGATGCCATTAATAAAACGATGTCAGTACCCAATCTTCCCCTGGGCCTGCCTGAAGGAGTAACCCGCAGTATATACCTTACTACCAATCCACAGGCCGCAGGTACCGTTGGTGCTACTGTACAGGTAACCGATGTTACCCTAAATGCTCCTTCCGGTACCACAGTTGTTAGGGGTTCAATACCCGTAGGTGGTTTACAAACGCTCGGTACCAATGTTGCCAAAGTAGCTTTAACCGGGGTTAAAGTTGCGGCCGATCCCTTGCTTCAGGGAACGGTGAATAACCCATTAGGTTACGTACAGGTTGCGGTAACGGATGCAACTACGCAGATGAGCAGATTAACCGTGCAGACTTCTGGTTCCTTTTTAGGAACCGATTATACGGCTTTCAAGCTATGGTTTTCGAATTCCAGCACCTTCGATTCTGCCAGTGCAGTTCGCCTAAACACCTGGACGTCGGGTGCTTTCAACGGTGCCCTTTTTGGTTTTAATTTCCCCGGCTTGAGTCCAATACAGGCAATTACCCCGACTGCGAAACATTATCCGGTTTTTACCTCAGGAACAACTGCGTACTATCATTTCACGGTAGATGTGGCGCCTAACGCAACAGTGGGCAATCAATTTGGAATGGGTTTCAATGCTACTGCTTCAGATGCAACCAACACCGTTATACCAGGTGTCAGAACGGTGGTTAATGCAACAGGTGCAAACCGCCCTATTGCCGTATATGCACAGATAAGAACTACCAGCCTGATTAATCAGGCCCTTAATCTTCCAAGAGGTGCTTCTAACCAGGTTCTTTACAAATTCAAAACTGCTGTCAGTAATACTACTGCTTCTTTAAGCGCCATCTCGCTAAGTGTAAATGCAACTGACTTTAATGATATCACAGACGGTTACAAATTGTACTCCAGTTCTGCTTCCAATTTTAACCCGGCTACAGCTACACAGGTCGGAGCAACTGTAGCTGCTTCGGCGAGTACGCAAACCTTGACTTTCACACCTGCTGCACCAATTAATTTTGCCGCGGGACAGGAAGTATTTTTTTACCTGGTAGCTAATACCAATGCAGCAGCTACCCTTGGTAATACGATTGTAGTGAATGCACCAGGTGCCGCTAACTTCAGTTTTACGGAAGGGGTGAAAACATTTACTACATCTACAACCACCCACACCATTTCAGGTCCTCCTCAGATAACGCTGAATGCAACAGCATTACCGGCTGAAAACATTGCTGCAGGTACAAAGAATGTAATGGTCTATCAACTTAGTATGCAGACTGCTGTTGCTGATGCTGACTTTACAGGTATCACTCTTAAAACTGCAGGCTCGGCTGCTGGTATAACCTACCGCTTATATTATTCTACCAATACTATTTTTGATAAAACAGATGTACAGATTGGAAGCGCAGTAACTGCTTCCGGCGCCAACCAGG
>DASQMG010000458.1:0-7820 GCA_035645595.1 Flavisolibacter sp.
AGATTTAGTAGCCAGGGTTCTGAGCAATTTTTCCGCGCGACTCATTTATAATACTTGGAGGTATGGGGAAAAGCACATGCTTTGGCTGGGCAGAGAAGCCCTTGGAAAGACCCCATGGAATCCATGTTCCCATTCTGATCATGTCTTGCCTGCGCCATCCTTCCCAATACAATTCACGGCCCCTTTCATCGCTGAGGTAAAGCCGGAATGCGTCTTTGGAAACCCTAGCACTATTTGGAATGTCAATACCGGCACGGTCTGTAACCTGTTTTGCATAGGCAACCGCTGCAGGTGTAGGACCACTTATTTCATTTTCGATCTCAGCTAATGATAATAAAACGTCAGCATATCTAAAACCCACGGTCTGAAAATCTCCCACCCTGTTTTTTTCATAGGGGACCACATTTTTAAATGCAATAGCACCGTGGCGTAGTTCCCCGATGTTCGCAGAATTCCGCTTTTTTACAGTACCATCTACTGATAAATACTCACTGGCAATTGTTTCTAATCTTGTATCCTGTGCAGGATACTTATCATAAAAATCCCACGGTATAAATTGACCGCCCCAACCCTGATCTACTTTTTGGCCAAGCATCGCAGCAATGTCCCATGGTGTGCTGCAGGGGATATGCCTGCTAGGCACATTTACGCCACTGGGAGATGCCCATACTACTTCATTATTTCCTTCCTGTATAAATACATTTTTGTAAACAGGCAGTAAAGTATATCCCATGCCCATAATAGACTCTGCCACCGTTTTGGCCTGAGCCCATTGCTTTTCATTCATATAAATCTTCATTAACAGCATGCTTGCCAAACCTTTACTAACCTTACCCCAGCTGGGTGTACCGTTGGTGCGGGTCAATAAATCGGGCATTGCTTCTGTCAGGTCTTTTATCATCCAGCCCAAATACTCCTGCTTTGTAGGGCGGGCTGTATAGGAAGTATCAGCTAATTTAGAAGCATCAAGGCGAACGTTAACAGGGCCATAAAAATCATACATTAAAAACATCATCCAGGCTCTCAGGCATTTTGTTTCCGCAACGGCTGATTTTTTAAGATCTTCTGACAATGGTGCCGTTTTCAGTGATTCAAGAAACCCCGTGGTTCTTGCCACTACAGGAGCCAGGGAAAACAATCCACCATATCCGTTAGCGCCCCAATTGAACTGGCTTCCCATACCATCACCATTCCAGTTATCCTTCACCTCATCGGTAACAATGATACTCATATAACGCCAGCTGGTGCGTGTGATCGCACAATAAAGACCATTCCAATCGTGCCGGAAGTTGGCATAAAAACCCGTTAGAATAGAATTCACGTCCTTTTGAGAAGCGGGAAAATTGTTGGCTGTTAGTTGAGAAAAAAACTCCGGTTCCAGTTGCTTTTTACAGGCAGTAAAGCTTATGCTTAAGCAAAGCAAAACCACTGCACTGTATAAAATCTTTTTCATAATGTTTGTTTAAGCTCGTTAAAAAGTAATATTTAATCCAAATGCTGTAGTACGTGGAATCGGAAAAGGAGATGCATTTTGTTCCATTTCAGGATCCAGACCTACATAGTTTGTAAGCACTGCCAGGTTTTGAATATCAACAAAAACCCTTACACTGCTAGCTAAACGATTTTTTCGTAAAAAGGAAATGGGAACAGTATAACCAACAGTCAAATTCTTCAATCGCAGAAAGTTAACCTTGGTTAAAAAATAGCTGCTTATTCCCCCCTGGTTATTCTGGTTAGACGTAGGATTGTTTGATTCAGTTGGCCCGCCGCCTACACCAGGACGAGTGCCCGTAGGGTTTGCAGTTGACCATGCTTCTCTAACCCGGATGTGCTGATTTGTTTTGTTTCCCACGTTAAACAAATTGCTTAAAGGATTCCATCCATCGAACATAGAGCGACCTGAAAAACCATAACTCTGAAGACTCAGATCGAAAGATTTGTAGCGAAATGAGGTACCTAAACCAAAAGTCAGGCTGGGCTCTGAATTTCCGAGCTTAACCACATCAAGTTGATTCAGCACTCCGTCAGCATTTTGGTCGACATATCGCACATTACCCGGGAAAGATCGCGGCTGTATAACGGTTCCGTCCTTTGACTTATAGGCCTGTATTTCTTCTAAAGACCTGAAGAAGCCGTTTGCTTCCCATCCGTAAATATCAAACAACCCGTCGTTGGCACCGATCCAGGGGCTTAACGCTACGTTTGGATTTCTCTCAACCCACGATACGTAGCTGCGGCCCACATTTGCGTTAACAATCCAGCTTAGATTTTTTGTTTCCAGCAAGGTGCCGTTTAAACTTAAATCAAAACCCCTGCTCCTGGTAGAACCCACATTTTGTGCAATAGTGGTTATGGATGAATTGAATGGTAATTGGCCAAAATCCAATAAATCTTTTGCTGTGCGCTGGAATACATCAAATGAGCCCGTAAGTTTCCCGTTAAAAAATCCAAAATCTAATCCAGCGTTGGCTGTAATATCAGTTTCCCACGTAAGATTAGGATTAGCAAGCTGTGTTTGTATTACTCCGGTATTTTGCTGTCCTCCAATGTAGTAGCTACTTCCGTATATGGCTTCGTATTGATCTACATAATAGATTCTGTTAGTCAGGAAACTTTCATTACCTGTAGCGCCATAGCTTGCCCGTATTTTTAAATTGTTGACCCAGGAAACATTTTTGAGAAAGTTCTCATCCGATACATTCCACGCTGCCGACACGGCAGGAAAGAAACCCCATTTTTTTGATGGAGGAAACGCACTTGAACCATCGTTTCTGACTGTAAGGCCTACAAAGTATTTATCTTTAAGTACATAATTGAGCCTGCCGAACTGGGAGGTTTTTGTGCGGGCATACTTATCAGAAAAAAACGAATTCAGGTCACTTTGCGCAGCCAGCGACAGGTTGTAGTTCTGTACCGCATCAGTTGGTATGTTGTAAACCGTTAAACCATATTGTGTACCATTGGCATTATAGTACCCGGCACCACCTACCACTGTAATGCGGTGATCGGTGCCTATTTGCTTGTTATAGGTTAAATAGCCCTCTACACTAGTATTGTTGTTTTCATTATTCGAAAACCCTCCATAGTTATTTTGCGTTTGCTCCGGAAATTTTGCCTTTGAAGGAGAAAAGCTTTCTCTGCCCGATGTGGTGTTGTCGTAGCCGGCAACTACGTTTGCAGTAAGGTCTGAATTAATTTTTATCTGAAGGTTTGGTGCCACAAACAATCTTTTATTAACCGACTGATCCTTGATATAGAGCCAGGCGGCTGGATTTGGCGTTTTAGGAAGGTCGTTTATTGTTAAAGAGCCGTCGGGTTGCAGCAGTGGAAGTCTTGGTGAAAAGAATATTGCCGCCTGCGTTTGTCTGGATGCATTAATATTGATCCTTGAGCCACCAACACTTGGATTACCTGAGCTTGTTTGGGAATATAAAGTGCTGATGGATAGCTTAAGCCAGCTATTAAATGTTTGATCCAAATTAATTCTTCCACTAAAGCGGGAAAAATCTGTGGTTCTCAGCAAAGATTTCTGATCAAGAAAATTAAAAGAAGAAAAATATTTTGTAGACTCGTTACCGCCCGATATGGACACATTATTGTCCACTATCGCACCCTGCCTAAAAATGGCATCGCTATGGTCATAAGTTGTTGTGCCTGCTGCGATTTCAGCATCGGTGTAGTTGACACCCCAACCCGAGGCCGGAACAGGTTTAATACCGTATGGTACCATACGCTGGTCGAACAGGTAGCGTTCTTTGGTAGCTATATTTGATAGCTTCATGAATTCTTGCGAATTCAACACTTCGATTTTTTTTGCGTTTGTTTGAATAGAGTATGAACTTGATAATGATACGGTGGGTTTGCCACTAACACCTCGTTTGGTTGTAATTAGAATAACACCGTTTGCAGCAGCCGACCCATAAATAGCAGCGGCACTTGCATCTTTTAGAATGTCGATCGACTGGATGTCGTTTGGATTGATACTTGCGAGTGGGCTTCTGTCTACACCTTCTATGGTATTTTCCAGGCCAGGGCCTATTTTGGCTGAAGTAGCCGCACCAACAGTCGTTAATGGAACACCATCAATAACGTATAATGGTTCATTGCTTCCCCGTGGAGAAAGCGCACCACGCACTACAATTCTCAGGCCCGAACCGGGCTGGGCAGAGCGTTGTAGGACGGAAACACCTGCAGCCTTTCCTTGCATCAGGTTGTCGATACTTACCGCATTCACTGTATTTAAATCCCGGGCCCTTATAGAAGAAATAGCACCTGTAGCATCCTTCTTTCTTTGACTACCATAACCAACAACAACAACTGCTTCCTGGGAATTATTTTTGGGGTTCAGGCTAACGTTAATATTCTTTTGATTTCCTGCCGCTATCTCCATTGTTTCGTAACCCACATAGCTAAAAACCAACAGCGCATTTTTATCAGATACAGATAAGGAAAACGTGCCGTCTGGCCTCGTGCTGGTGCCGTTGGTTGTGCCTTTCTCTAAAATACTTACTCCGCTTAATGGTTCACCTGAACTGCCAAGCACTTTACCCGTTATATCAATAAGCAGCCTGTCCGCCTGCCCGTCGTTAGCCTGCTGCGAGGCAATGACAATAAGGTTGTTGCCTACAAACCTAAACCCAAGTGTTGTGCTTTTAAGCACCTTATTCACCACTTCGTTCACTGACTCATCGGTAACAGCTATCGTTACTTTTTGCTCAGAAGGTAGAGATTCATCGTTGTAAATAAAGCGGAAAGTCGTTTGTTTTTCAATAGCCTTAAATACTTTTTTCAACGAAGCATTTTCCATGTTGAGCGTCACCTTGCTTTGACCAAAGCCGTCAAAAGCTACAGCCTGAAGGGAGAGGGCGCAAATGAGTATAACAGTTAATTTCATCATCAGCAAGCATTTGATGACTGATGCAGAAAGCACAAGCGGCTTTCTACGTCCGTTTTTATTCATAAATTTGATTTAATAGATGTGGAAGATTGATTTTAAACTATTCAGATTCGACATTTTACTAAAACGGGGGATGCGCCAACATTCTCCGTTTTTCTTTAGAAAGTTTAGGTTTCTTTTTTCACATAGCAGATGTATTAAAGATTAAACAATTATTTCTTAGGTGCAATCATCCTATCAACCCTAGTCAATTATTACCTTACCTGGCATAATCTGATAATTTAACCCTCCCGAGATATGTAGCGCTTCCATTACATCTTCAAGGGAATTGTCCTCAAAATAACCAGTAAAGTGTTTTTCTTTCAAGTGTTCATTTTTGATAATCACTCTTACGTTATACCAACGCTCAATTTTAGAAACAACTTTCTCAAAAATTTCATTATCGAAAGCAAGTTTGTTTTGCACCCAGTAAGCCTCTGTTGGTAAGCTGTCTTTATTTACATACCGTATCTTACTTAACGTCAGCATAGGAGTCTCTGTCTGCCCTACACGCTTTTTATCGTCTGCAATATCTTCAATGCCACTGCTGATTGTATTAGAGACAACAAGTTTTTCGTTAGGCTTCAATACAATTTTATTATCAGGCTGGTTGTGTAAGGTTACTTCAATCTTACCGTGCAATAAGGCTGTCTCCGTTGTAGATTCGCCGGCATATGACCGCAGGTTAAAAGAAGTACCGAGCACTTTTATATCAATAGAGTTAGCATGAATTACAAAGGGCCTGTTCGGATCCTTTGCTACATCAAAAAAAGCTTCGCCAGTCAGTGATATTTCTCTGATAGTGCCCTGAAAATCGCCAGCGTAGGCAAGACGGCTATCTGCATTTAACCATACACGTGTTCCATCTGGCAGGGTCACCTGAGACTTTGACCCCTTTTTAGTGGCAATTACATTCCCCAGGGAACGCTCACCAGACTGACTTTCGTTTTGCCAATATAAAAACGAAAGAAATGTTATGAGTACAATGCCCGCCGCAACCCATTTAAAACTCTGGCGGCGCTTCATCGTTACAATCCTGGCAGGTTGTGGTTCTTGTAAAGTGGTGCCTTCTTTAAAAGCGTTATTAATTTGCATTTGCGCAAAATGCGAGGCATATGCCTGCTGTGCCTGTACTTTATCTTCATTGCTGCTAAAAACCCGCTGCGCATAAAGGGTTTGATACAATTGTTTTAAGTCC
The DNA here is from genome assembly GCA_035645595.1 of Flavisolibacter sp. Taxonomy (GTDB): domain Bacteria; phylum Bacteroidota; class Bacteroidia; order Chitinophagales; family Chitinophagaceae; genus Flavisolibacter. The sequence goes on from DASQMG010000458.1 coordinate 6,135, forward strand.
TCATGCTCATTTATCAACTGAAGTAATTGTTCCCGTTCCTGTGGGCTTATCTCGTTAGTTAAATGTCTTTTTATTAAATAATCAAACTTTTCTTGCATGGCCTGCCATATGGGACATATATAAGACAAGCAGCCAAATGAAACTCCCCACTCCCAAAAAAATTTTTTTCAAAAATGTTTTAGCGGAAATAAACCCCGATCGCCTGCTTTAGTTTATGTAAGGCATTGTTCAAATGACGATCAACTGTGTTCTCACTGATGTTTATAATAGCAGCTACCTCTTTGTATTTAAACCCATCTTCCCTTACAAGTTTGTACACTATCTGGCATTTGGGGGGCAGTTCACGTATTGCCTGTGCAATCTTTTGTCTTAATTCATCCCGGAGCATTAATTCTTCAGGATTATAAAGCTCAAGGTCCAGTTCAACGTCTATACTATCAATATCCCAGTGCGCATACCGGCTATTTTTCGAAAGATAATTTAAGCCTTTATTGCGAACGGCAGTAAAAAGATAGACCCTGAGGTTGTCAATATCCGCCACGGCTTTACCCATACCCCACACATTCATCATTACATCTGATACCACATCCTCTGCAGCTTCGTGGCTTTTTACAAAAGTGTACGCAAAACGGGATAGTTCTTTATAATAATGAAGAAACAAAAGTTTATACGAAGGCTCATGTCGCTCATGCCCTACTTTTAATTGAAGGCTTTTAATATCAGTTGGGTTCAATTCCATATTCATTGCTAATATAGAGCATTCACTGTAGAATAAAGTCAGCCTTTATCGACAAAATGCCTTGCTAACATGAACGTGCACCCACTGCCAGTTTAGGAAGGTTTCCTTTAATCACCTAATATCCATTACTATTTTTCAGTGATAAAGTGTATGTCGTTTTCCTGCTGCTGGTCACTACCCGGGACAGGTTCTCCTGCAATCTTACTAAATCCTTTTCGATGACCGGGCAGCCCCAAAACCTCGGGTTGAAGTTCAGGTCATCGGTCAGGCGCTTGACCTACCTGTTCCTGAAAGCCTGATGATTCTATCGGCTTATCTCGTATTGCCGGATATTGATAATAATAGAAGATATATTAAGATTACAGAAGGGGTCAGCGCAGCCGTTAAAAGCGGTCGGTGGCCGGGATGGGCAACTTACTGTTATTAAAACGGCAGTTATGACCGCAATGAGCCCATCATCTTACCTAGCGAAAAAGCGGAGGTCGCAAAGACGATTTTGGCGAACTGACTAAGGATTATGAGCAAAGCAGTCTTCAAACGAAAGGGGATGTAGTGAGTTTCATTTTTCCAGAAAAGCTCACAATGAGTGAAAATAAAAGTCGAACTCTGAAAATCAACGAAGCTGTTTTGCTGATAACTGCCACAGATAAGGGCTCTAGCGGAAATAAAAAGGGACAACTCTTCAAAAATTTAGAGTTGTCCCATCAGGTGGAGGCGACGGGAGTCGAACCCGTGTCCAAACATGATATTCAAAAGCTTTCTACATGCTTATGTTCTTATTGCTTGTCGAAAGATGGCAGGAAAGAACCTAACCAATCATCTTCGTAGCTGTATGTTCTTAAGCAACCGTCACAGCCTTCGGTTGCAGCAGCCTGTAATTGTTTTGAGTCGGCGGCGGCACTGGTGACAGACAAACCTATGCGGCGGCCCTAATGACTACTTAATCA
>DASQMG010000459.1:0-4032 GCA_035645595.1 Flavisolibacter sp.
AGGGGCCCTCATACCAAAAGCTACCCGACACAAGGTCTGGCTTGCCATCACCATTCACATCAAATACACCAACGGATTCAAAACTTTCCGATGCTATTTTTTGTGGTACGAAATGAATGGAAATAGCACTTTTGCCGTGGGATGTAGAACTTTGTGCCGTCAATTCCAAACATGTTTGACAGTAAATAAAAATCATTAATATTTTGATGCCCCTATGTTTCATAAATAAAAATTAATTCCAGGCTTCATTGAATTCTATTGTCACTTATGTATTTGCGCCCATTCTTCTTGCCCAGAAAGTCCTTAAATGTGTTAACTCTGAAGTTAGCTATCCGAATTACGGTGGTGTGGTTAATGAGAACAAAGCATACCCGCTTAGTCGATGCCATACGTGTGTACGGTGAAAAGGCACTGTGCAAATCCACCAATTAGTTTTTATCATCGAGAGCGAATGCAACAAAGGCATCTCCCGTTTTTGTATATCGTTGCCCACCGCCACCTGCAGCAACGACTATATATTGTTTATTGTTGATAGAATAAGTTGATGGCGTCGTATAAGCGGCTGCGTCCAGTTGGTATTCCCAGAGTACTTTGCCATTTGTTTTGTCGAATGCTCTGAACTTCGCGTCCATGGTGCCCCCTACGAAAACAAGCCCCCCGCCGGTGACAATACTGCCGCCGAAGTTTGGCGTACCGGTGGGCGGAACGCCCCTTGCAACAAGTTCCGGGAAGGCGCCCAGCACTGATTGCCACAGTATGATTCCCTTGTTTAAATCCACGGCGCTTAAGGTGCCCCAGGGCGGTTTTACTCCTGGATAGCCCTCCTTATCCGTTAGCAGCCCCCATGCCGCTACGCGATAATCGGGTGTGTACGGTGGGTTTGCCTTTACCAGTTTCATAATATAAGGAACATTATTAGCGGCAACGTACATGATCCCGGTTTGAATATCAACACTTCCTCCTGTCCACGGAATACCACCGTGCAAGCCCGGGGCATAAACAGTTCCCTGCAAGCTTGGAGGCGTGTACATAGATCCATAGCGCATTTTGCGCAGGGTATCAAGGATATACTGGCGGGCCTCTTTAGAAATATTGGTGATGTTTTCTTCGCTCATGCTTTGGGGCACCAGGGGCGGCGGAGCTACAGGGAAGGGCTGCGTCTCTGCTGTTTTTTCACCGGGAACATCAGATGGAGGAACCGGTTTTTCCTTTATTTCAAAGAGGGATTCACCCGTAGTTCTGTCGAGTACATAGATAAACCCCATTTTAGAGGTCTGGGCTACAGCCTCTTTTTGTACACCGTTATGATTGACCACAACAAGCGCCGGTGGAGCTGCAAGATCCAGGTCCCATAAATCATGGTGCACCAGTTGATAGTGCCAGATGCGTTTTCCCGTTCGGGCGTCGAGTGCCAGCACGCAATTAGCAAAAAGGTTATTTCCCTTGCGGTCTCCACCATAAAAGTCAAAGCCTGCAGTACCAAGCGCCGCGTAGGCAACACCTCTTTTGGCATCGATGGTAATGCCTCCCCATGCGTTTACACCACTGCGTTCCTTCCACGACGCTCCCTCCCATGTATCGTTACCAAATTCACCCGGGTGGGGCACTGTTCGGAAGCGCCATTCTTCTTTTCCTGTTTGTGCGTTGAATGCCCTAATATCTCCAGGTGCGCCTTTAGCACTTTCATCATTGGCAAAACCTAAAATGATTAAGTTTTCGAAAATAGCCGGAGCCGACGTAACACCATAAAAACCCGTAGAAAAGTCCCATGCCGCGTTGTCTCTTAGATTTACTATACCACCGCTGCCAAATGCCGGATCAGGCTTGCCGGAAATAGCATCGATAGAAATCAGGCGACTGTCTTTTGTTGCCTGGATGATGCGCTTTTTTTTGCCCGCAGGATCTGACCAGTAGGCAACCCCCCTGCTTTGGCCCCAGTGGCCATGGGAAGCAGACCTCGGATGAACGGGGCCATTTACAAAGGCATCGTATTTCCATAATTCCCTTCCTGAAGCAGCATCTAATGCAGCAACCTTTGCTTTGGCCGTGGTAATATACATGATTCCATCTATGATAATAGGGGTGCATTGGAGGGAAGTATTGTCTTCGCTGTCACCGGTGTGGTAAGTCCACGCAAGTTTAAGCTCCTTTATATTTTTTGTGTTTACCTGGTCCAGGCTGGAATATTTTGTTCGTGCTTTATCACCTCCATTCTCCCGCCACGGCGTGCATTCCGTTACTTTTTTTTCGTTTTTCGCTAAATGGCTGAAGTAAGCATTGCTCACCGACGTATCCTTGTTATTGCTTTGTATCCATTTGACAATTGATTTAAAATATCCGGTGTTTTTGGGATGGAAGTTAATACGAACACCATTTTGCAAACTGTCGCCTGGCACAAGGCGTTTTGTTCTTTTTTCCCGAAAGAGCACACGCGAAGGATCCCGTTCGTCAACGATCACCAGCTCTGCATGAATGGTACTTGGCTGGGCGGTACTGTTGCCAAAAACCATCAGGATGTTATAATCTCCAGTTTTGTTGGGGTTACTAATGTTGATTTTTTTTAACTGCACATTCTCCGCCGGCGCCCCCTTTGTTTCCTGTGCGGCCAGTGGGTTGAACACAATAAAAAGTAAAGCGGTCAGAAGGAGCGGTTGCAAGGCTATTTTCGCCCGCTTTAACAGCACAGGGAATATCTCTTTTCTTACCATCATATAACGCTTAGTACCAGATTGGTCAGTGGCAGTGAAATGAAAATTTACCATTGCTTTCGAAAGAATCAATAAGATTTGCCTGTTTATCATCATTGCTTTATTTAAGAACCGTATTATTTTGTAACGTGTTTGAGTTTTATAAAACTGGATGCTCATTATTATGAAAAATATGAAATAATCCTTCCGTTTCGCATGTACTGTTTCATCAATAATGAATCCGGCTATTTTATTCTTCGCAAAAACCTCATGCGTGCCGATACCTGTTTTATCCATTCACGAGCCATTAATTCATGTCCTCCAATTGTAGGATGTATTCCGTCCCAGATCCAATAGTCTACAGACCTTCGTTTAATAGCCTCATTAAAAACAGAAGGATAATCAACCAGTACGGCATCAAATTCTTTAGCAAGTTTTTTAATTATTGCTTTTCGTTTTTCCACTTCACCAAACCACATCTCCCACTTATCCTTTACGTTTGCTACGGGATAAACAAAAGGTAAACCAAGCACAAAAAGAATATTTGGTTTGGCTGTTTTGCTTCGCTGAAGTATGCCACGATATCCACTTTCAAATTCTTCAGCGCTTTGAGCTGTTTCTGTTTTATTCACAAGTACATGAACATCATTGATACCTATTAAAATACTCAACACATCAGGTTTCAGAGCAAGAGCATCGGCCTCCCATCGCTTTTGAAGATCGGGTAATTTGTTTCCGCTTATTCCGCGATTATAGAAAGTAAAGTTGTTTTCAGCGAAATCTGCTGCAATATGGCTTGACACTGCGAAGGCATAGCCATGACCCATAATATGGTTGGGGTCTGTATTTCTACCACGATTTCCGTCTGTTATAGAATCGCCCTGAAACAGAAATACCAAATTGTTATTAATCAATGATCTATCGGGAGAATTGCTACCAGCCAGAACATCCCACGGTTTTAATACAGCAGTGGTGGCTGCAATTGCACTGAAGCTTATAAAATTACGACGTGAAGTATTGCTCATATACCAATTATATTGCGGCGTAACGAAACGCTAGAACCGCTATGTATTTAAAGGGTGCCAGACACCTTGCAGGCCCGACATTAACCTTTAAAATATTTTTTCAACAACCCTCTGCTCCAACTTACTATCCGCGTTGGCTGTCCGCCGTCCACGCTTACAATAATGCCCCGGCGTCTGCTAAAGTTTACCCGGTTTATTTACCCTGGCAAGATCATCATTAGGCAATCATGCATAAGTCAGGCTATTATTTAAGAACCGTATTATTTTGAAAGGTCCTTGCCCGATACAGAGATGGATGCTCATTGTTTTGAAGAAACACA
>DASQMG010000460.1:0-4754 GCA_035645595.1 Flavisolibacter sp.
CTGAATACAACCACGAAATTATTTTTTTAGTGACGGTGAAAATGCACCGCCATCGCTGACCAACACTGAAATAGAACCCCTTTTTGATTCTTTCCGACATTAACTTGCCAGGGCTAAATAGGATGGCACTGAGGGAACAAGCTCATAAAAATGAAGACTCCAGATTAAAGTCCATTCCCTATCTTTTCTTTTCTACGGGTGCTGAACAAGGATATGTGATTAACGCCTACTGTAAATCAGGACAATGGTTTTTTGTTAAACCCAATAGCTTGGAATGACTAAAGAATACAATTAGAAAAATGATAGAATATTGGCAGGAATGTGTATCACCTGATTATATAAGGAACGTCCAATAACTTAAAAGGCCAGCAACCAAAAATTTACTCTTACCGTTAAAACAACTACCTGCGTTTTCAAATAAGAACCTACTTTGTCATTCCGCCGGCAAAGAGGTTGTTTAAACCAATCCGTTATGGTTTATCAAAAGATATAATGAAAAGATTTATTTTAAACCCTTTCTAACAAATCAGTGGTCACATTCAATTGCCATGTCCAAACTAATTAGCATAAAAATTATTCATACAATCATCTGGCTTTTTTTCAATGTACTGTTAGGTTATATGGCCTATGCGGTTATCATAAATAAAATTGACAGGTATGTCTGGATAGGTATTGCTTTGATTTTACTGGAAGGATTAGTGTTGCTGCTGTTTAAAATGCAATGTCCACTTACAATAATGGCCCGCCGGTATTCCCATTCAACCAAAGACAATTTTGATATTTTCCTGCCTAACTGGTTGGCTAAACATAATAAACTTATCTACTCTACTATTTTCGTCCTTATCATTTGCCTGCTTATTTATAGGCTAACAACAAATGGCACATGAGAAAGGCAGGGTAACTACGCTATCAAGCGCCGGCTTTTTGTTACTTACATTATTAATTAGCAGGCTTAATTTCGCCCTCCCGGTTTAGGAAAGGAGTGGCAGAGTTATTTTTTCTCTCCAAAAAATGTTTCAAAAAAATAGTTGGCGATCAGCCAGTTAACTGGTTTACCCCAAGCTGTCTTGCAACTATCTTATCATCATATCTCGTATTTAGATTGGATTTGTTGTTCAAAGCAATCAAGATTATAACTTGTAGTTTCTGCAATGTTCCTTAATGCCGTATCCGTTAAAAAAGCCTGGTGACTGGTGATTAATACATTTTGGAATGTCAGTAACCGGGATATCATGTCATCCTGCAAAATATCTTCTGAGTGATCTTCAAAAAACAGCCCGCTTTCTTCCTCGTAAACATCCAGACCCAAATAACCAATTTGCCCGGCTTTTAATGCGGCAATTACCGCCTTTGTATTGATCAATGCACCCCTGCTTGTGTTGATCAGCATAACTGAAGGCTTCATTTTACTAAGGCTGGCCTCATCAATCATATAATGTGTCTCCGGTACTAAAGGAACATGCAGGGAAATGATGTCTGCCTCACGGTATAACGTGTTGTAATCGGTATAAACAACGCCATACTTTTCTTGTAGTTCAGGGTTTTCGGTTTGATCGACCGCTAAAATTTTACAGCCAAAGCCATGTAGAATCCTGGCTACCACTCCACCTATCTGTCCTGTTCCAATTATGCCGGCAGTCTTTCCGTTCATGTCAAATCCCGTCAAACCATCCAGCGAAAAATTAAGCTCATGTACTCTGCTGTTTGCCTTAATCAGCTTTCGGTTCAAACCGAGCATCAAGGCAACAGCATGTTCCGCAACTGCAAACGGGGAATAGGCCGGCACCCTGGCCAGTTTAATTTTTAAAGTCTTTGCCTTGTCCAAACTGACATGGTTATACCCTGCCGATCGTAACGCAATAAATCTAACTCCGGCCGCATGAAGTTTTACCAACACCTTTTCAGAAGCATCATCATTTACAAAAATGGACACAGCCGATGCGCCTTCAGCCAAATGCGCAGTTTCCAGTTTTAAAGGAAGATCCAGGAACACCAGGTCATGTTTGCCTGCATTGGCTTCGATAAGAAATTCTTTTTCAAATTTGTGTGTACTGTATATGATTGTTTTCATTGTTAGCCTTAATTAGGTTTAAAAATTTTTAATGTCTTTGCTGCCTGTATTATAATTACGGAGAGCATACTTGCTGAAAGGATAATAACCCACTCCTGCACCCCCATTGGAACAATATTCAACGCCTGACGGACATAGGAAATCTGTATCAAACCGACTAAAATAAGGACGCTTGCCAATACTGCATACCATACATATTTGTTCTTAACCACCTCGTTATTAAAAAATGGTCCGCCGCCCATATTGAATACATGAAACAACTGCGAAAATATAAGAGTAAAGAACAGGATATTATTACACACAGCGTCGTCTGAAACTGCTCCGCTATGGAGATAAAAGTGATTGATCAGCACTCCCATTGTGCTAACGGAAGCAATGACTATTGAATAAAAGAAAATGAGCATCCAACGGCTTTTATCAATAATAGGTTCGGAAGAATTGCGGGGAGGCAGCTTCATAATATGGGCACCACCTTTAGTGACACCCAATGCCAGTGCAGGCAACAGATCGGTGATAAGATTAATGAAAAGTATCTGCAAGGGCAGCATTTGAAAGTGGAAGTTCATCAGCGCAGCAACGGCTATTACTGCCAACTCGCTAAGATTACACGACAGAAGGAAGGTTACAAATTTTTTAATGTTCTCAAAAATGATACGCCCCTGTTTGATGGCAACTACGATAGAAGAAAAGGAATCATCTTTCAGCACCATATCCGAAACTTCCTGTGCCACCTGCGTTCCCCGTAACCCCATGGCAATGCCTATGTCAGATTTTTTGATGGCCGGAGCATCATTCACTCCGTCCCCGGTCATACCTACCACATACCCTTTTTCCTGGAACACTTTTACGAGGTCAAGCTTGTGCTTTGGATTGACCCGGGCAAAAACAGAAGTGTTTATCCACTGTTGTTTTTCGTCTTCCGTCAGCTTTTCAAATTCTTTCATATCCTTTCCAATTACCGGCGTTTCATCCTTTGTTGAAATGCCCAATTGGGTGCCTATAAAATGTGCAGTGGCAGGGTGATCGCCGGTTATCATGACCACTTTTATACCTGCGGTTTTGCAGTCAGTGATAGCGGCTTGAACTTCTGCCCGCGGCGGATCGATCATACCCACCAATCCAAGGAAAACCAGTTCTTCTGTTAAGGATGAAGGTGTGTGTGCCGTTAGCCGGCAGGCCATACCAATCATGCGATGGCCCGTGGCAGAAAATTTTTCCGCAGTAGCCTTCCATTGATCTCTTTTTGCCCCATCCATATCCACAATGCTACCTTCCAAAACCTGCGTACACTTTAGTAAGAGTTCTTCAGGTGCACCTTTTGCAAATAGAAAAAACCTTCCATCCTGTTCGTGCAGGGTGGCCATTATTTTTGTTTCGCTGGAGAAAGGCTCCTCGTCTTTCTTTGAGAACTGCTTGCGCACCCTATCAATGTCATCGCCCTTATCTTTTGAAAATTTTAGCAAGGCTATTTCCAACGGATCACCGATTTCCTTTATTTCTTGTCCTGATGCCTGAATATCGGCTGTATTGCACAACACAGCACCTATAGAGATCAATTCCAACTGCTCCTTACTTCCTAAAAAATGACCCTCCTTTTTCCATGTGCCCGAAGGGGTTTCAATAAATACGACCTCCATTTTATTTTGCGTAAGTGTACCGGTTTTATCGGTGCAGATTACGTTGGTGCCACCTAAGGTCTCAACGGCTGAAAGCTTTTTCACTATCACATGATACCGCGACATTTTCAGCATCCCGCGGGCCAGGGTCATTGTTGCTACAATTGGTAGTCCCTCGGGAATGGCAGCTACGGCAAGTGCAATGGAAGTTTGGAGCATTCCAAGAATTGGCGCACCGTTAATTAATCCTATAATAAAAATAAGTACGACAATGCCGATGGTTATATAGATTAATCTTTTGCTGAACTCCTCTAGCTTCTTTTCTAACGGGGTTGCAGCCTGTTTAGATGAATGAACGAGGTTGGCAATTTTCCCCAATTCCGTTTTCATTCCTGTTACTCCCACCAATATATGAGCATTGCCTTTAGAAACATGCGTTGCTTTAAATGCCATATTAGTACGGTCGCCAATTATTGTTTCTTCAGGAAGAACAGCATTCTTTTTCTCTACCGGGACGGACTCCCCCGTCAGCGCTGATTCGTCAATCAGTAATTGCGTAGAGCGAACTATCAGGCCATCGGCGGGTATCATGTCACCGGCTTCGGCAAACACAATGTCACCAGGAACTATTTCCTCGGAATTAATTTCGTTGAGCCTGCCACTCCGAAGAACCTTGGCTGGTATAGAGGAAAGCATTTTCAAAGCCTTTACAGACATATGTGCCTTAAACTCCATGTAAAAACCTATCGCAGCATTGACAACAAGGACGAGCAAAATGGCAATGCCATCCAGCCATTCCTTAAACCAAAAAGACATACCTGCTGCAAATAATAGCAGAAAAACAATAGGGCTTTTGAACTGGTTAACTAAAATTTTAAAGGGGCTGATTGCTTCGGCTTCATCTATAGTATTCAACCCAAAATGCTCAAGCCTTAATTTGGCGTCATCAATGGTCAAGCCCTGTTCAGTATGGCTACTCAGGAATTTTGCAGCTTCCTCAGTTGTTGTTGCGTGAAAAGTAAAGTCGGTCCGAATATGTTCCATTAGATAGTAAACGAAGCGCTATT
>DASQMG010000461.1:0-3005 GCA_035645595.1 Flavisolibacter sp.
ATCGACTCGTCTTCCTACACAGCGCCTGATTATGGATATACAGGCTTGAAATATGTAAAAACAAAGGAAACATTAGACAGGAAAAAGATTCCACCCGTTGGTGCTTCACCCGTGGTAACTGTTCCTAAATTCTGGCGCAGAGATTTACCAATTGGAACAAAGATCATCGGAACAGAAAACACGGAAATTCCCCTGGTGTCTATCAGCTTAACTATTCCCGGTGGGCACCTGGCGTCCGCCAATGATCTAACCAAAGCAGGCCTGGCTAACTTATTTGCACAGATGATGAACGAAGACACAAAGCATTATACGGCTGAACAAATGGCCGTAGAGTTACAAAAGCTGGGAAGCACTATTTTCATTTCCAGTGGATTGGACGGTGTTACCTATTCTATTCAATCGTTAAAGAAAAATGTAGATAAAACACTGGTGCTTTTACAGGAACGTTTATTCAATCCCGCTTTTAAAACAGAAGATTTCAATCGCTTGAAAACACAGGCTTTAGAAGGTTTTAAATTGGCAAAAGCAAGACCGGCTACTGTGGCTTCAGCAGTATTTGCCAAACTAAATTATGGGGCAGATCATATTTTGGGGATCAGCCCGAACGGAACAGAACAAACAGTGAAGAACATTACGTTGGATGATATTAAAGCCTACTATAAAAACTATACAACATCGCAGGATGCAAAGCTGGTGGTAGCAGGCGATATCAAAGAAGCAGAGGTACTATCCAAACTTTCTTTTCTAAATAAATTGCCTAATAAAAAAGTTGTAGTACCAAAAATTGAAGGACAGCCGGTAGTAGATAAAACAAAAGTTTTTTTAGTAGATGTTCCCAAAGCGGCACAAACCGAATTCAGAGTTGGATATGCTACCGGGATGAAGTATGATGCAACAGGGGAGTATTATAAAAGTACCCTAATGAATTACCCCATCGGCCAGGGCTTTACTTCACGGTTAAACCAAAATCTCCGGGAAACCAAAGGCTGGACTTACGGTGCCGGCAGCCGGTTTTCGGGCACAAAATATGGCGGGGAGTTTTCCTTTAACTCCGGTATCAGAGCCAATGTTACCGATAGCGCTTTGTCGGAAATTATGCGGGAGATTACTGATTATGTAGCCAGCGGGCCAACGGAAGAAGAAATGTCGTTCATGAAAAAAGCAGTAGGTCAAAGTGAAGCCCTGGCTTATGAATCAATCGGGCAAAAAGCAGCATTTATGCGCCGTATTCTAGATTATAACCTGCCACCCAACTTCACGGCACAGCAAAATAAGATTCTGCAATCCATGACGGCTGCAGAAATGAAAAACCTTGCGGCCAAACATATGGATCCCCAAAAGCTGAACATATTAATAGTAGGCGACAAGCAAAAAATATTGGATGGTGTAAAAAAGCTGGGCTACGATATTGTAGAATTGGATGCCGATGGCAACCTCGCTGGTAAGCAGGCTTTTTAAAAGCGGTATCTTATTTTAAGCCCCATCTCCATAGTCCTGGAGATGGGGCTTTTTATTACGATAAAATAGGCCACGCATCTGGCAGAAAATATGCAGTGCATACCAAAACAAAAACATTATGCCGTTAGGTACCGACGTCTTAAAAATGATCAATAAAAAGTTTGAGCCTTCTGCAAATGTTTCCCTGCGTTATGGTAAATATGACCTGTTGCTGATAACTGATAAAGAAGGTAATGCTATTCAGTTATTTATGGGTAAGCAAAATGAGCAGGGTATTATTAAAGGCGACCGTTATGCAAGAACCTTGAAATACGATAGGGAGGGAGTGCCCATTAAAGATCATTGGGAAAGAAAAGGCAAGGCAACATAAATTGATGAGTAATGAATGGCACCGTTTTGGGATTCACTACAGAAAATACACATTATGGTAGTTCCCGCAATAGCATTAATTGTAATCCTGTTTTTTGTGGTGCGTTTTTTTATTGGAGCCGCAAAGAAAAAAGGGGAAGGTGGCGATTTAGGTGATAGAAGTGCAGGCCCTACGCCATTCCCTACAAAAGGCGAATCGCCGACTACATAGCAATAGGTTAAGGTATACTCTTTTCCCACCTTGAGTTTCCACAGGTGATGTATTATGCATGGCATTAGATAACCATCATTATGGTGGGTAATACAAAAGGTTCATTCAGGTTGCGTGAATGGACCTTTTGTATAAGGGATACCGGGTTCTAAACTGGTATAGCTTTTCTGCAATGTGTGTTTATTGTCTTACAATTCTTCGTCCCGCTCCAGCATTAATATGGCGCTTTGCGGAACAATAAAATATTTCTCCCCTTCATACATAATCTCTGTTGCGCCCGCTACTAAAAAGATAGCCAGGTCGCCCTCTTTAGCCTGTAGTGGAATATATTTTATTTGCTCGTCCTGGGTTTTCCACGGTTCATCATCAGTAGGCATCGGTAGTACATAGCCTGGACCTGCTTTGATGATATACCCTTGCTGTACCCTTTCTTTTTCCTGTACACCGGGTGGCAGAAATAGCCCGGTTTGGGTTCGCTCGTTTGGCCTTGTTGGGCGCACCAACACCCGGTCGCCGATAATAATTAGTTTCTTTAAGCGGTTATCAGTTGTAATACGCATTGCTTTTGTAAAGTATAAATAAGTGCACAAAAATAGGCATGGGCCAATTTTTGCAGGAATGGTACCAAAGGAAAAGATAGTGTGCGAAAAGCCTTTAATTTTATAGTGAACTAAAAACCCATTATCATGGCCGACAAAAAAGCGAAAGTATTATTATGTGAGGATGATCCTAACCTAGGAAGTGTACTAAAGAATTACCTGGAATTGAACGATTACGATGTTACCCTGGAGCGGGATGGCCGTCTTGGGCTTGCTGCTTTTCAGAGGGAGAATTTTGATTTATGCATGCTGGATGTAATGATGCCGAATATGGACGGCTTTACACTGGCTGAGGAGATACGTGATATAAACCCTGATGTACCACTATTCTTTTTAAGTGCCAAAACCATGAAGGAAGATATTATTCA
>DASQMG010000462.1:0-6497 GCA_035645595.1 Flavisolibacter sp.
GCCGTCTGCGGTATTGGTTTGATTCATAATGGTTGGTGCGCCACCTCCGGTAGAATCCTGTACAAGGCCACCTTGTTTACTCCGGATATATTGAGTTACCACCCAGCGTTGCTCAGGCCTTAATTGCGAGGCATAGGAACCCATTGCCCCTTTACCAAATGTAATTACATGATAATAGTGGCCGTCCGTCCAGCTTTTTGCCTGTGCATCGTTCAATACCTGCGGCTTGGCAGGGTAAGGGCCTTCGCCTCCGTCCCATAGGGGACCATTACCGTCTAATGCAGTTCCATGACAGATGCCGCAATTAACCAGGTAAAGCCGCTCGCCTTCTTGTAACAGTTTAACATCCTGCGATAAAGTGTCTAAAGGATTTATCAAAGCATCGGCAGCCTTTAAACCTGTGGTGTCACCCGTTAAGTGATAAGGTAACATGTCGCCACGGGCAACCGAACCCGGAACCAATAAACCATTGTACTGAATTCCTCTTTGCTTAAGACTGTCGTATTCACCTTCCACCATATTATAGCCATAGGCTTCATAAGCACGGGCATAATACATATCGGGCATGTAAGCCCTTCCCGGGTCTTCACCTACAGCACCGCCGCAGCTTATAAGGCTCAAGCCGAGCATCACTGAAAACAAAACAATTACTATATTTTTCATCAAATTCTTATTAAGGTTATGCAACGACTTGTTCAACCGGTTTACCAAAAATCCTTGTTTCCTTGTCATAGCGGCCTATCCACCAACCTGTTTCTTTGTACTGCGTGGTTACTTCTACTGCTCCTATGGCTCTTAGGAAATCGGATACTTCGTCTTCATTCGTCTTCTCAGTACACTCAATAGCCATGACAAACATATCGTCTGTTGCCCGAAGGTGAAAATGGTCTTTTTTTACAAAGGGGGCCATTTGACAGAGATAGCAAAATGTCAAAACCATACCCACTGCTGAAAATAAAACAGTTAATTCAAACATGATGGGGATCCAGGCTGGCAAGGAAAAGAAAGGTTTGCCACCTATATCCATAGGCCAGTCGTAAGTTAACGCCCAGGTTATAAAACTAAACGCAGTAGTGGTTCCTGCAATGGCATAAATAAACCCTGCTGTGTGCAAACTGGTATCACGCAGGCCCATAGCTGCATCCAGACCGTGGATAGGCATTGGCGTGAAAACGTCATGAATTTTATAACCCGTTTTTCGCACTTGTTTCACCGCCGGGAACAGCGTTTTTTCATCATCGAAACACGCTACCACAAATTTTTGTACCGCCATAATTGAGCTTTTAGCTTTGAGCTGCAGTTTGCCGGCCTGCTAACTCTATGTTTTACTTTCTTTTACTTAGAATTCCGCTTACAGTTTATACCTGTCTGTTGGAGCATCGTTAATGTGCATGTGCCCCCACAAAATGTTCTATTGGTTGTTTTTCCACTACGTCCATCTTCTCCTTGTAATTTTCACCGCTCTTCTTTAAAATATGCTTAATCTCCGCAATGGCAATTACGGGGAAGAATTTAGCAAAGAGGAAGAAACAGGTAAAGAATAGACCAAACGTTCCGATATAGAACCCTACTTCCCAAATAGTTGGTGAGTAGTATGGACTCCATGATGATGGCAGGTAATCGCGATAGATGGAGGTAACGATAATTACAAAACGTTCGAACCACATCCCGATATTGACCAAAATAGACATGAAGAAGGTAACCAAGATACTTCTGCGCATTTTGCGGAACCAGAAGATCTGTGGCGACAACACGTTACATCCCATCATAAGATAATAGCTCCAGCCGTAAGGACTTGATAGATCTAACCGGTTATATCTGAAAGCAAACCATTCGTACTCAACATGAGAGTACCAGGCCATAAATAATTCTGTTAGGTATGCGATACCAACGATCGACCCTGTTAACACAATTACTTTATTCATCACCTCGATGTGCTCCATGGTGATATATTCTTCCAGATGCAGTACTTTTCTGGTTACCAGTAATAACGTTTGTACCATCGCAAACCCTGAAAAGATAGCCCCGGCAACGAAGTACGGAGGAAAGATGGTTGTGTGCCAGCCTGGAATAACAGAGGTGGCAAAGTCAAAGGATACAATTGTGTGCACGGATAGTACCAGTGGTGTGGATAAACCTGCCAACACCAATGATAACGCTTCGTGCCGTTGCCAGTGCTTGGTAGAGCCTGTCCAGCCAAAAGCGGCCGTACCGTAGAAACGTTTGCGCCATTTTTCTTTTGCACGGTCACGCAAAGTTGCCAGGTCAGGCAATAAACCTGAATACCAGAACAAAAGCGACACGGTAAAATAAGTGGAGATGGCAAATACGTCCCAAAGAAGCGGGGAGTTAAAATTCACCCACAGCGGCCCTCTTGTATTTGGGTAGGGTAAGGTAAAAAAGGCATTCCATACACGTCCCATATGAAAGATGGGAAACTGGCCGGCACACATTACCGCAAAGATGGTCATAGCTTCCGCCGCACGGTTTACGCCTGTTCTCCATCCCTGGCGGAATAATAATAATATAGCAGAGATCAGGGTTCCGGCGTGACCAATACCCACCCACCATACGAAGTTGGTGATATCCCATCCCCATCCCACAGTTTTGTTCAGGTTCCATTGGCCGGTACCATACATTACCTCCCTGGATACAGAAAAAATACCAAAGGCAAGGCATAATACCGAGATAATAAACCCGATCCACCAAAGTAGAGAAGGTCTTGCTTCTACGGGACGGCAGATATCTTCGGTTACCTGGTGGTAATCCTTATTTCCTTCTACCAGTGCCGGTCTTACCTGCGATTCGTATTTAAGTACTGCCATATAAATTAGCTATGGGCCTTCAGCTTTCAGCTTTCAGCTTTTTTATTATTTGATATCTCTTCTTTATTTCAAATCTGCACCCGGTAAACTATACCTAAATGCTGGTTACTTAATGTGCCTTTTCTGTTGCCGGTTCATGTTGCGGTGTTACCGGTTCACCTTCCTGCTGGCGTGCATGTTCGTTCGCATTGTTCTCTCCAACAATTATTTCATCTGTATTCCTGATTTTGGCCAGGTAGTTTACATTAGGCAACGTGTGAATTGATTCAATGACATAAAACAGGCGGCCTTCATTATCAGTCCGGGTTTTTGAAATAGTGCTCGTTTTATCGTGTGCGTTGCCAAATACAATAGCACTTGTTGGACAAGCCTGCGCACAAGCCGATTGTACTTCATCGCCGGTTATACTACGGTTCTCCATTTTAGCCTGAAGCTTTCCCAGCTGCGTACGCTGAACACAGAAGGTACATTTCTCCATCACACCACGGCTGCGGGTAGTTACATCGGGGTTCAATACCATTCTTGTCAATTCATCATTCATCTGGAACACCACTTCGTTCAATTTACCCACACCACTGTCGGGACCCAATCTTCCATGGGTACTGGAACCGGTATAATCGCTCCAGTTAAAACGGCGCACTTTGTACGGGCAGTTGTTGGCACAATATCTTGTACCAATGCAACGGTTATAGGCCATCTGGTTTACACCTTCAGAGTTGTGCATGGTAGCAGCAACCGGGCATACATTTTCACAAGGTGCATTGTCGCAGTGCTGGCAAAGCATGGGCTGGAACACAACTGCCTTTACATTATCAGGAGCTTTATCGTCGGTAACAAAATAACGGTCGATGCGCAACCAGTGCATTTCATGGGCACGAAGCACTTCATTTTTGCCCACCACCGGAACGTTATTTTCTAAATGACAAGCAACAACGCAGGCTCCGCAACCAATGCAGCTATTAAGGTCAATCGACATTCCCCACTTGATCTCGTTTCTTCTCAGGGCGGGATCGGGGTATAAAGTTGCTTCCGCAGCATAATTGCCCGTTTTTGAGGCATAGTCTGCTCTCAATTCCTCCCTGAACTCTTTAAAGGCATTAGGCTTTGCCTTGAAAGTTGCCAGTGTGGTTTCTTTTACTACTTCTGTACGGCCTTCATAAGAATTATGCGTTTGAATACGGGCTACTTTGTAAGACTCGTCTATAGGCTTAGCTGACGTAGTTACGTTATTATGGTACTCTATTGTTCTTGTAGTTGCATTGAATCTGGCAAATGGAAACACATTTTTGCCTGTTCCTGCTGTTGCTTTTGCAAAGGCTGCACTACGTCCGTAGCCAACAGCTACTGCTATTGTATCGGCGTTCATCCCTGGAATAACAAGTACCGGAAGAGTAATTTTTTTACCATTTGCCGTTAACTCAATTACAGGCTTATCCATGTAATACTCATACTCCATTCCATCATATTCTATACCCAATGCTTTTGCTTTGGCAGTAGAGATCATAGCATAGTTATCCCAGGTAGCTTTTGTAATAGGGTCAGGCAATTCTAACAGCCAGGGGTTACCTGCCTGTTTGCCGGTAAGCAAGCTAACCTGTTGGTACAGCACTACTTCAGCCCCGGTTGATTTCGGTGTTGCTGCAATAGCGGCAATAGCCGTAGCCAAATCGGTTGAAGTAGCAGTATTTACGGCGGTTGTTACCTGTGTATTGGCAGCAGCTGTCGGTGCAACCATCGTTCTTACCGTATCAACTACTGAATTTAGAACAGTTGGAGCCACAGCCTGGCCATTGGCTAAAACACCATCTTGCAAAGCCTTGTCCAAAGCTGCCTGGCTGCCTAACCTTCCGGCCCAGTAAGTGCGGAAAAAGGTGTCGTAATCGGTATTGTTGCCGCTCCATTTTAATAACGATGTTTGAAACGGACGTGTTTTGAATAACGGGTAAATGGTTGGCTGAAGAAAAGAAATATACCCGCTCCTTGGCTCAGCATCACCCCAGCTTTCCAGGTAATGATGTGTTGGCAAAGCATATTGACACATCTCGGTTGTTTCATCCATCTTTTCATTGAAGGAAATTGTCAGCCTGACTTTTGCCAGACCGGCTTTGAACTTATCCGCATCAAAATAATCATATACCGGGTTGGCGCCGTAGACCAGCAAAGCGCCTACACGGCCTCCATTCATATCATCCACCAAAGTTGCCATGGCAGCATCATCGCCCTGGCGAAAATTTAGCGTCGTACCAGCGTCAATTGTTGTTCCGAAAGAACCTGCCAAACGGTTGATTTCTCTTACTACCGCCTGCACATTAGGATCATTGCTTCCGCAAATAATAAGAGACCTGCCGTTATGTGCTTTTACATCATTGGCTACTTTAGTAATGGCCTTTGTAAGATTTGCCTCCAATGCCGGCGCAGCAGTGCCTCCGCCTAACGCTGCCAATAAAGCTACCGCCACAGCGCCTGTTTCCGATGGGCGGTGTGTAAAGCGTTCGTCGGCATTGGCACCTGTTAAACTTAAAAAAGATTCAAACTGGTAGTGCTTGCTCATAGCAAGTGCCTTTTCGTTGATCTTTCTTTTCATTGACCAGCTACGGGCAGCTTCTACCGGTGCCAGCCAGGTTCCCAGAAAATCTGCTCCCAGACTTACTATCAGGTCAGCTTTACCAAAATTGTGTGCGGGTATTTTCCCACCATGCGCTTTTATTAAACCCGAATAAGAAACGGCATCATACTGCACATGACGGCTTCCGGGATAACGTCCCAAAAAGCCGGCAATAACTTGTTTGGTAGAAGGAGAAACTATAGTACTTGTTAATAAAACAATAGGGGCGGTTGCGCCT
This sequence comes from Flavisolibacter sp., assembly GCA_035645595.1. Taxonomy (GTDB): domain Bacteria; phylum Bacteroidota; class Bacteroidia; order Chitinophagales; family Chitinophagaceae; genus Flavisolibacter. The sequence goes on from DASQMG010000462.1 coordinate 5,669, forward strand.
GCCAGCGCAGCGGCAATCTGTGTATCGGCCTGTTCAAAGGTGGGAAGCTCCTGAAAGCCGTTGCTACTTTTACGTTTGGGGTGCGGCGTGCGGTACATGTCGTACAAATCAAGCACAGATGCCTGCGTACGTGGAGAAGTGCCACCGGATGTAAATGGATATAGGCTGTTTCCTTCAATTTTGATAGGACGGCCATCACGCACTTTTACCACTACCGGAACAACATCACCATCCTGCACATACGTGGAAGCAAAATATTTAGGAACACCCGGAGTTAAGTTTTCGGGCCGGTTTACATAAGGCATGGCCTTACGTACGGGCATTTCGCAAGAGGCGGCAACAGTGGCCGCAGCGGTACTAAAACCGAGGTATTTTAAAAAATCGCGACGTGGTGTTTTAGCGCTCAATACGCTTTCATCCAAATCCTCAAAAGGCAATTCCTCACCAAATTCATCCTTGCTTCTTTTCTGAACTTCTTCCTTGTGATTTAACTCAGCGAAACTCTGCCAGTACTTTTTATCGCTCATAATACCCTAAATCCCAAAGGGGACTTTTTGACTCCTAACTTTTAAAATTCTTTTTTTGGAACTTTTAAGCTGAGTCGGTTATTAAAATATTGTATAAACTGTCTCCAAGAGCCCTTTTAGGGGGGTTGGCATTAATAGTGACATTTTTGACATTCTAATCCCCCGATATCCTTAACCCGGATGCTGTCCATTTTACCAGCCCTGATATCGTTGTGGAATTTCTCGTAAATGCTATAGAATTTATTGCCTGTGCTGTCGTTGTAATCAAAGTTCACTTTGCTTTCGCGGTGACAATTAATACA
>DASQMG010000463.1:0-5767 GCA_035645595.1 Flavisolibacter sp.
ATGCGTTTATGTTACCGGGGAGTAAGTTAGAACTTTGGCAACAAAGATTACTGCGCCGCCATTCATTTATAAACTGTTTCTACGGGGCAGTGCGGATGTGTTTTTGCGCTTCATAAGAAGATTAATATATAAATCTTTGTCGGCAATGGGCGGACGGGACAAATATGTGGCTTAGTTGCGTCGCACTCTTGTACCTTCTTATCGGCATTGAACGAGATGTGGCGGGCATCAACTAATAAATATAATAACCAGCTTTTACGCGAGCCTTTCGTTCCTGTAACAATATTGGCCGGAGCAATCTGCCGATCATGAATTCTGTGGCAAACTCACGATCCCAATAAATACTACCACTGGTTTTATTGTTGGCCACACAGGTAAGCCTGCCGCAATTAGTTAAGTTTACTCAGTAGTCTTCTTACTAATGATAATAATTACGCATTCCTGACCGGAATGTAAAGCAAATAAGAATAAGTATCCCTCGTTCGGCAAGGTAAAACCCTGTAAAAGCTTAACAGCCATTCTTATGCATGAAACAAAATTCCTACAAGCACCTATATCTTCACCTTTTTCAATGCATCGGCATCTTCTTTTACCATGCCTCCCTGGATATCGTTAATACTGTGCTGAATAACAAAAGCCTTTTTATTAAGGTCAGCAACCGGCCAATCTCCAGCCTGGTAATTACGGTAAAAATGATTTCATTTTCCCTCTTCATTTCACCCCGTTTTCCATGAACTCCTTTTCCGCTGTACACCGTTACGCTTCGGTGCAATACATCAGCAATAGCGGCTTTAATTGCACCACTTTTTTCGGAGACGATTGTAACCCCTGTATATTCCTCCAGCCCATGTAACAGGAAGTCAATTGTTTTTGCAGCGGCAAAATAAGTGACTATTGAATACGAGGCTGGCTCTACGCCAAGAAAAAAGATAGCAGTACAGAAAATGACAATAGTGAAAATCAAAATAACATCGGCCACTTTTAAAGCACCACTACTTTCACTTACCAGCAGCGCTGCTATCTCTGTACCATCAAGCACAGCACCGCCACGTATGGCAAGGCCAATACCAAGGCCAATAAAAAAGCCGCCAAATAAAGCCGTTAATAATTTATCCGGTGTAACGTCGGGGTAAGGAATAAAAGCAAAGCAAAGCGCCAAACCTAAAATAGCACCACTGCTTTTTATGGCAAACTTGAGCCCCATTTGATAGTACCGAGAAAAATAAAAGGAAGATTTATTACAGGGATAAGAAGATACAAGGGCCATCCGAAAATATTGTTGAGTAACATAGAAACTCCGGTTACCCCGCCATCGATAAAATGACTGGAAAGCAGGTAGCCTTTTATTCCCATGCCTGCGGCCAGGATGCCAATAACAATTAGAAATAAATTTTTGATTTCCAGGAAGGCCTTTTTACTCATTGCTCCATGATACTAATGAAGAAAGTATAGGCTGGTGACGGCAGTAGTATAGAAAAAGCGACAAACAAAAAAGGACAGGTTCCTCAACCTGTCCTTTCTATAATGCAAGCAGCTGCGTTATACTACCTGTACCTGTTCTACTTCATTTCTAAACACCACTACACCGTCAAATACATCTACCAGCACAGGGTGCAATTTGTCAATATCCCCGGCCAGTATCCGCTTACTCAATCCGTTCACAATTTCCTTCTGAATTAGTCGCTTCAGGGGTCTTGCGCCGTATTGTGGATCAAAACCATTTTCGCCCAGATAATCGATTAAGTAATCCGAGAATTGCGATTGAATACCTGTTTGAGCCACCAATTGCTTTAGGCCTTCCAATTGTATCTTAATAATACCTTTTATTTCACTGCGCATCAGTGGCTGAAATAGAATGATCTCATCTACCCGGTTTAAAAACTCCGGACGAATGGTTTCCCTCAACCGCGTCATCACCTCAACTTTTGTCCGCTCTACAATTACATCTTTATTGCGTTCTGTAACATCGGCAAAGTTCTCTTGTATAATATCACTGCCCATGTTAGACGTCATAATAATAATGGTGTTTTTAAAGTTTACCACACGGCCTTTATTATCGGTTAAGCGACCATCATCCAACACCTGCAACATAATGTTCCATACATCGGCATGCGCTTTTTCAATTTCATCTAATAACACTACCTGGTAAGGCTTACGACGAACGGATTCTGTCAACTGGCCTCCCTCATCATAACCAACATATCCCGGAGGCGCACCTACTAGCCGGGAAACTGAATGTTTCTCCTGGTACTCGCTCATGTCAATACGGGTCATCATGTGCTCATCATCAAAAAGATAATCGGCCAACGCTTTTGCCAGCTCTGTTTTACCCACACCAGTAGTACCCAAAAAAATGAAAGAACCAATAGGCCGTTTAGGATCCTGTAAACCGGCGCGGCTTCTGCGTATGGCGTCAGCAACAGCAGTTATAGCCTCATCCTGACCCACTACCCTGTTATGTAATTCATCTTCAAGCTTCAACAATTTTTCCCTTTCGCTTTGCAACATTTTGGATACCGGAATGCCAGTAGCTTTTGCAACGCTTTCCGCAATATCCTCCGCATCTACTTCTTCCTTCATCAAACGCTTGCTGTGGTTACTCATCTCATTAAGATCGCTCTGCAACTCCACGATCTTTGCTTCCTGCTCTTTAATTTTTCCGTACCGTATTTCAGCAACCTTACCATAGTTGCCCTCACGTTCCGCTTGCTCTGCGTGCTGCTTCAAACCTTCAATATCAGCCTTAGCTGTTTGTATTTTGTCAACTAACTCCTTTTCTTCCTGCCATTTTGCTTTCAGCGTATCACGTTCAACCGTAAGGTTAGCCAGCTGCGTATTTAACTCCCTTAGCTTGCCTTCATCGTTCTCCCGTTTAATGGCTTCCCTTTCAATCTCCAGTTGGCGAATGCTGCGTTCCAACTTATCCAATTCCTCGGGCATAGAATTCATTTCCAGCCTCAGCTTGGCAGCACTTTCATCAATAAGATCAATAGCCTTATCTGGCAGGAAACGATCAGTGACATAGCGGGTAGATAATTCCACCGCGGCAATAATTGCCTCGTCTTTTATACGAACATGATGGTGTGTTTCATAACGGTCTTTCAATCCACGCAAAATGGAAATAGCATCTTCTACCGACGGTTCATCAATTAATACTTTTTGGAAGCGACGCTCTAAGGCTTTGTCTTTTTCAAAATATTTTTGGTACTCATTTAAGGTAGTTGCACCAATGGCTCTAAGCTCGCCGCGGGCTAAGGCAGGCTTTAAGATATTAGCGGCATCCATGGCTCCTTCGCCGCCGCCTGCGCCAACCAGTGTATGAATTTCATCAATGAACAAGATGATCTCCCCTTCTGATGTTGACACCTCTTTTATGACACTTTTCAGCCGCTCTTCAAATTCGCCTTTATATTTTGCACCGGCAATCAACTGCCCTAAATCCAACGCGAAAATAGTTTTCGATTTTAGATTTTCGGGTACATCGCCATTCACGATACGGATGGCTAAACCCTCTGCTATTGCCGTTTTACCAACACCGGGTTCACCCACTAAGATGGGGTTGTTTTTACTGCGGCGGGATAAGATATGCAGGGTTCTCCTGATCTCTTCGTCGCGGCCAATAACCGGGTCAAGTTTACCACTTCGTGCCGCCTCAATCAGGTTCTTGGCGTACTTATTCAGTGCATTAAACTGCGTTTCCTGTGTTTGAGAGTTAACAGTTGCACCCTTGCGCAAATCCTGTATGGCAGCAATCAAACCCTTTTCAGTAAGGCCGGCATCTTTCAGCAGGTTTGCCGTGCTGTCATTTCCTTGTACCAGGGCTAACAAAAGGTTTTCAGGTGTTACAAATTCATCCCCAAACGTTTTTAAAGAGGCATTGGCTTTCAGTATAGCATTGTTCGCATCACGACCAAGGTTTTGCGCCGGCTCGCCGCTTGATACTCTTGGCAGACGGGCTAATTGTGCATCCAACTTTGCCTCCAGTTGCTGAACCTTTACGCCATTCTTCTTTAGTAAAAATTCAACAGGGGAATCCTGCTGGTCAAGCGCAGCCTTTAAAAAGTGCTCAGTTTCTATACTGCTATGCGAATGATTAAAGGCTATCTGCTGTGAAGCCTGGATGATTTCCGCAGCTTTGATAGTGAAATTGTTAAGGTTCATATTATTTACTTTCATCTCCGCCAGTTAACGAAGAGTTTGTTATGTTAATGATTATTTTAGTTACCCCGATTTACCGGTTAACGCATACCAAGCAAATAGAACACCACACCATCAATCTTGTAACTATGTCATATAAAATTAAAACAACCTGTCTCAAATTCAGTCTGGTTGCGGTTTTCATGCTATTTGTTCAGGCAGCCTTTACTCAAAAAAGTCATGCGGAACTAGAACAAGCCATTGAAGCACGTAAAGCTATATTAGGTAATGACCTGGTGGTGATAATTGCCTCGGCTGATACCGTGATGTACCAAAAAGAGTATGGCAGTTTTAATAATAAAACCCAGGTACCTATTGCCTCTTCCAGCAAATGGCTAACTGCAGCTTTAGTCATGCAACTGGTTGATGAAGGCAAGCTATCGCTGGATGATAAGGTAAGCAAGTACCTGCCCGTGTTTGAAAGCTATGGCAAAAATTATATTACCATCCGTCATTGCCTTTCTCACCAAACAGGCATACAAGGGCCCGCTAATATTCTTGAGCGGATGTTTGATAGAAAAAAATTTACTACACTCGATGAGGAAGTAACGGAGTTTGCAAAAAAAGAAATTCAAAATAACCCGGGAATCGACTTTCGCTATAATAATATGGGGGTAAACATTGCCGGAAGAATAGCCGAGGTAGTGACAAAGAAAAAGTTTGATGCCCTGATTAAGCAGCGGTTATTTACACCATTGGGCATGCGCAACACAACGTTTAGTACATTGGATGGAACGTCGCCTAATCCATCGGGTGGGGCAAAGTCAACTGCAGCCGATTATAGTAAGTTTCTACAGATGATTTTAAGAAATGGAAATTTTGCGGGGAAGCAAATTTTGAGCGAGGCATCTGTTGCTGAAATGCGAAAAGTGCAGGTTGCAAAAGAGCAAATCAAGTTTGCGCCAAAGGCAACGGAAGGTTTTACGTATGCATTGGGAACATGGGTGCAGGAAGGACCGGCTACAACCGGTGCAAGCGCTACCGCCTTATCCTGTCCGGGCTTGTTTGGTACATGGCCGGTAGTTGATTTCAGCAGAGGGTACACCTGCATCTTTTTTGTAAAAAATTTACTGGGAGAGCAGAAAGCAGACGCTTATCTAGCGTTGAAAAAAGTGGTGGATAAGCAGTATCACGTACCTGCCAAAAAATAAAATTATAAGTTAACACGTGCCCCTGCCTTTAAGTCGCCAGGCTTTATTTTAACAGCGAAAGCGACGGGATAGCTTATAGTATTTCAAGATTTCTTCAATAAGAGTAGCCACCACTCCAGGCTCCTTTACCTAAGGAAATTGTTTGTAAGCAACTTTAGGGCAATGATACTAATAAACTCTGCGCTTGTTGTTAGCCAGTTCTTCGAAATTGTATAAGGTTCCTTCAATTGCCCGACTGTACGTGTTGGCGCCGGAGGGATCTTTTAAACTTTCATAATCAGGTAAGGTTTACACACGGTTTTGCTTTACTGTCTCCCAAAGTTTCCCCGGATTTTTATTTTTTAAAATTCGTTCTTTGGGAATAGGTGCATCTGCTTTTCCAGTAAAATAAAAAACGAACTAATGTGCACAAGATTGGC
>DASQMG010000464.1:0-2995 GCA_035645595.1 Flavisolibacter sp.
GTATAAGCATGAATGGTAGTCATCAACCCATTAACAATTCCAAACTTATCGTTAAGCACCTTAGCCATCGGAGCTAAACAGTTAGTAGTGCACGAAGCGCAGGAAATGATCGTTTCACTGCCATCTAAAATATCGTGGTTCACATTAAATACAACTGTCTTTAAGTCGCCAGTTGCAGGTGCAGAAATCACCACTCTTTTAGCCCCGGCAGTAATATGTGCTTCAGCTTTTGCCTTATCGGTAAAAAAGCCGGTGCTTTCAATTACTACATCCACACCATGCTCTCCCCATGGGATTTGTGCGGGGTCTTTTTGTGCGTAAATCTTTATCTCATCGCCGTTTACTACAATTGAATTGTCTGTAGAAGTAACGTCCTGGTTAAATCGGCCTTGAGCGGAATCATATTTTAATAAATGGGCTAATACAGCCGGAGAAGTTAAATCGTTGATGGCTACTACATCAATTCCTTCCATATCGTGAATTTGGCGAAACACCAGGCGGCCGATGCGTCCAAAACCGTTAATGGCAACTTTTACTGACATACTGAAAAAGGTTTTAAGTTTAAAAATGCGGAGCGAAGGTAGGGAAGTTTCGGGTTTAGAGTCTAAGGTCACGATGATTTACAACCGCACATTCAGCCCTGCCATCCAGTTAATTCCTGCCATTGGAAAATAATAATTCTCCGTTGCCAGCTTGTTGTTGCTGTAATAACTGAACGTGTAGCCATTTGGCTCATACTTTTTGCCAAATAAATTATTTACCTGGAAAATCAAACTGGTATTTTTAAGCCGACGCTTACTAAAAGAAACGGAGACCCTTACATCCTGGGTATAGTAACTACCTAGCCGACGGGAATCATTGCCAGTATTATCCAGGTATTGCTTACCTACGTATTTACTTAGCCAATCAATCGCTAGCTTTTGAAGCGGACTAATTGTAATGGTTGCAGCTCCTACCACATTTGGTGAAAATGAAATATCTGGCTCTTTATATGATGTTGCTTGTTGCCCGCCGTTGTCATAGTCATCAACAAACTCGGTAAAATTTTTAACCTTATTTCGGCTGAAAGTAAGGTTACCCGTAGCTTTCAGCCGTTTAGAAAAAACGGCTGCTCCCTGTAATTCTATTCCTGCACGATAACTATCATCAATATTGGTTCTTGTGTAAGCGCCCACATCGTTAATTTTCCCGGTTAGCACTAACTGGTCGTGGTACTTCATATAATAAAATGTGGCACTGACAGTTGCCCCTTTCCATTTTCGTTCAACTCCAAATTCCCAGTCGTGCAACCTCTCTGGTCTTGGCGATTCGCTGGCAGCGGCTTCAAAATCGTCACGAACCGGTTCCCTGTTGCCTATGCTGTATGATGCAAATAAGCTCCAACTCTTTACCGTATAAGTAATCCCCGCCTTAGGGTTGAAGAACTGGAATTGCTTGTTTATTTCCAAAGCTGGATTGTTTCTAAATCCATTGATGTTATAATTCACACCTCGCAGTTGAAAATCGGTAAAAGCCTGCAAATTTTTAAAAAGCTCGTATTGCCATTTGGCGTAAACATTCCAATCATTCTTGGTAGCATTGTTCGAATACCAAATATGGTTTGGGTTTGCTAATCCCCCCCCGGCCCAAATTACTTTTCCAAAATGATTTCCCAGGTAATTTGATAATGAACCGCCAAGGCTTACGGTGCTTTTATCACTCACATATTGGGATGAAAAAACGGCCCCATAAAAATCGTTATCCAACCAAAGCTGGCGAATCAAATCGGAGTTCGTTACCCCTGTAACGCCATTATTTACCGGTGGAAGACCATAGGCAGCATAGCTTTCATCGGCTTTATATTGCTCATAATATCCCCTGCCTTTTATATAAAATAAGCTTGTTGTAATGTCCAATTTGGAGGAAAGCTTTTGGGTAAACAGGGCTTGGTAATGATCTTGCTGGTAGTTGTCCGATTCATTGGTGTAAGGCTCCCCCGGCTTTTCAGTTCCTGCGTAGTTCGCCCGGCGATTTGCCTTTAAATCTCGTTCTGCCACACCGTACCATGCCTGGTACGTTTTTTCCTTGCCGGAAAAATTGGTGAAGCGGATAGTTGTTTTCTTATTTAAGTACGCTGTTGATAAGTAGTAAGATCGCAGGTCTGTTTTTGCCCTTTCAATATAACCGTCGCTGCTGATTTTTGAAAAGCGGACGTCAGTAGTAAAATGTCCTCCAACCAGGCCGCTGCCAAGCCTCACATTGTTTTTTAAACTATTGAACGACCCGTAACTGTTATTGCTTTCAAAATAAGCTATGCCATTGGATTCATTGGTGCTAAGGTTGATGCTACCCCCAAAAGCACCCCCACCGTTGGTTGATGTGCCCACGCCCCTTTGAACCTGTATACTTCCTGCAGAGGAAAGAATATCAGGCAGGTTTACAAAGAAAGCCCCCCCACTTTCAGGGTCGTTAAACGGTATACCATTTACGGTAACATTAATCCTTGTTGCATCCGTACCGCGTATGCGGATCCCCGTGTATCCAATACCATTACCTGCGTCTGAGCTTACCACAACTGACGGCGTTTGTGCCAGGATGAAAGGCAGGTCTTGCCCCAGATTTTGTGCCTGAATTTGTGCTTTGCTAATATTGGTTTTTGCAAACGGTGCGCTACCACCTGCACGAACGGTCTTTACTTCAACCGGTGACAATTCTGCTGTGTCTGTTTGTGCCCTCCCAAAAAGAGCAGAAATGATCGCCATACAAAAAAGAATCCTTTTCATTTTGAAATGCTTTAAAAATGAAAGGGAAAGCTGTGAAGGAGAAAGGTTGTTAGTTTGAAATCCGGCGCCAGCTATTGCCAACTGCCAACTTCAAACTGCGAACTTAATTTTACTCCCTGCGCAGGCATTACCCTGATCAGGTTTTACGGGTTTGATCTCAGCATCCTCCCGCCTTGATGGCGAAAATCAGCACCCCGGTAACACTGAAAATTTATATCAGAGCAAAAGTAAAG
>DASQMG010000465.1:0-1830 GCA_035645595.1 Flavisolibacter sp.
CTGGAAGCAAGAAAGCAGCTTTCTTTCTCAAAGTCAACCACTTGCAGTCGCGTTTTTTTGTAGCCAGATTGCGCATCCCTGTGGCACATTGCAAAACTGGCTATTAAGAAACGCAACGCTCATGTGAAATTCAGCTATTAAAAAAACGCAAGATTCCCTACCCCATTACCAAGGTAGTTTATCCAAGGGGCTGCCAATTGTTTCTACTTTCACTCGGCTTACATGGGTATAGCGCATTGTAGTCTTTAGGTTGTTATGTCCTAAAAAACACTGGATATAACGTATGTCTGTTCCACCTTCCAAAAGATGGGTAGCATAACTGTGTCTTAGGGAGTGAATGCTGCCCTTTTTATGGATGCCCACTTTATTTTTCGCCTGGTGAAGAACGATTTGGGCACTTCGGGTGCTGTATGGCCCTCCCCTTTCCCCTTCAAAAAGATAGTCTTTTGGCCGGTACACTTTATAATACTCTCTGAGCACTTCAAGCAGCAGCTTAGAGAGCGGTACCATGCGGTCCTTTTTTCCTTTTCCCTCCCGAACGTGGATAGTCATTCGCTTTGAATCAACGTCATAGATTTTTAGATTCACCAGTTCGCTCACCCTCAGTCCTGCACTGTAGGCGGTCATCAGCAGTGCTCGATGCTTTAGGTTCTGGGTGGTTTTTATGAGGGCTACCACTTCTTCTTCGGCCAGGATATCAGGAAGTTTTGATGGTTTTCTTGGCCTGGGAAGATCATAAAACTCCCGTCCTCTTCCTTCCACCCCTTCAAAATAGAATTTAATAGCGTTGACAGCCATGTGTACATGTACTTCACTACAGCCCTTCGTCTTAACCAGCCAAAGAAGATAAGACTGAATGTGGCTTTTTGTGAGAGTAGTCACGATACGATCTTTTAGCAAGCGTAGCAAAAAATGAAATTCATTGCTGTAACTTTTTAGTGTACTTGGGCTATAACCCTTAAGTTGAATGAGCTGCTGAAACTTTTGGAAAGCCTTTCTGTTTTCTTTACTCAAGGGAGCGTGTAGGATGATGTCAGCCCGTTGTTTAGATAATCCCCTCTCCTCGAGGCCAGCAGGTAGAAACGATTTTCGCTCTTCTAGGTAATCCTTTAATGCAACAGTATCAAATTCTACCAAATCCTGGAGTGTAGCTATGATGTTTTCATATCCTTCCCTGGAAAGTGGCAGGTACCAGCAGCGATGGGTCTCAGACCACCGTATGCCTTTGATTGTCTTTACTTTTTGATGGAGTGACTGATCAGAAAAGCGAAGACATATGCATTCTTGCCCACAATGATAAAGCGGCTGAAGAATGAGTTGTGTTACTGGCATATACAAGTAAAATTTAATTAGAGGCCCTTCATAAGATGGCATTCTCGCAATAACATAAGACACCCGCTACAGTATCACCAAAATAACTTTTCAAAGTCATTAAAGTGCGCCTGACCAATATAAATTTACTAATATATTTAGCAACCAAGCAACTTAAATTAAATTCAGAGCTCATCGTAAATCACTTACTACAAAGATGTGGAGAGGGTTAAAAGTCAAATTACCGTCCTGAGGTGCATATGAAGCCTCCCTTACTGCTTTACTTCCAGTAAAGATTATTTGTTTTTAAGCCTCAGTAAGCGAATTGAATGCAAGAAAATCCTCAAATAGGTTAGCTATCTATCCAGTTGTCGGTATGCTTTAAGGCTCTCTGGAAACAGGGGGCTTTATTTATTTCATGGCCTTCTCTCCTTCTGGCAAACGTTTACATTTAACACTTTTAAACGTTTCAGCTGTGCTTTACTTCCCCAACAAGTGCTATTGTTCCCAACTTAAAGT
>DASQMG010000466.1:0-4756 GCA_035645595.1 Flavisolibacter sp.
TTTAACACAAATAAAATGGAGGCAGAGGAAATGTTGCCAAACTCATTGAGTACATCATAAGAGCATTGCAGTTGCCCGTTGGTAAAGTCTAAGCTTTTATGTATGGCCTGCAATATTCTCTTGCCTCCGGGATGAATACACCAATGCGAAACATCACCAACACCAATGCTATCTTTTGCCAGTGCCCTGGCTGTAACAGCAGCAAAATCTTCTTCAATTAAATCAGGAACATAGCCGCTCAGCGTCATTAAAAAGCCAGAAGAAGAAAGCTCCCATGCCATGTCACGTTTTCCTTTGCGATTTATTTCGCTGTAAAAACTATCAATAAAAAGTCCTTGGTTTTTTGCTTCATCGTGCATTAGCAAAACGGCGGCAGCGCCATCGCCAAACAACAGTGACGAGGTCATATTATCTGCAGTGGCTTCGCGTTGAAAATGTAAGGTGCAAAGTTCAGTGCAAACAATAAGCACCTGTGCATGCCTGTCGCTTTTGCAGATAGCATCACCAATTTTTAAAGCATGTATCGCTGCATAGCAACCCATAAAGTTTATAGAAGTTCTAAAAATTGTTTTCTCCAGATCCATCAATTCCATAACCTGTAAATCAAGGCCGGGAGCACTCATGCCGGTGCAGCTTACCGTGATTAAGTGCGTAATGTTTTCAGGCTGATGAACATGATTTAAGCAATCGCGAACAGCATCAACAGACAGCAAGGGTGCTTGTTTATGATATACGGCCATGCGGCCTTCCAAAGAGGGAAAAGGTTCAAGGTTTTCAGTTTGAGGGTAGAACTTCCATTCGGGTACTGGCCTTGTATAATCTGCAATAGTTGAGTAGCGCTGGCCGATGCCGGACTGGCTGTAAAGGAACTTTAGCTTACGGGCTTCTACTTCATTCAGCGCATATACATTTTGCATGAACGTAAGAATATCCATTTGACGGTGACAATACCCCGGGACTGCAGTGCCTATCGAAACAATTTTACTCAATGGTTTAAGATAATAAGGGTGATAAAAAAGGCCGTAGTACAAAGCGTGGATAAAACATTCATGCGTAAACTGGCTTTAAAATCAGCCGCTCGCCCATCCTTCCAAACCTTACCCATCCAATACAGAAAAAAAAGTACCACTGGCAAGAGGAATAACAAAAACAAAAGGAAATGGTTTACCCTGTTGTGTTCCTTACAAAGAAGATACATGAGTAAAGCGGCCGCTAAAAATAGCGCCATGCTAAAAGCAAATGTTCCCCGTTTACCCAGCAAATAACTGATGGTAGTTACTCCGTCCTTTTTGTCTTCCTGGTGCTGGTAGATTTGTGTAAGGGGGTAGAGGGCACCAATCAATAAACTCGATAAAATTATCGGCAATACTGGTACCATCAACGTCTTATCCGGTGATGCTGCATGGTACGTTAAAAAGAACACAAGCGCACCCTGAAAAATAAATACAGTAAGAAAACCAATGATCGGGTATTTTTTTAAACGAATGCCACGATAGCTGTAGGCTCTTGATGCTGCGATATAAAGGACAATTCCTAAGGCAAAGAGAACAGAAATAAACGATGACAGGAAACCTGCAATGAAATCCATTACCACCGAAATAGTAAACAATTGCTTTGTGGGCTGAAGTGGAGAGGCAAGTCCGCCAATGGGTGTTTCGTCTCTGTCCATGTAAGAGTTGTAGCCGTTGCTGGATGGATAAACCAGCAGGTGAAGAATGACAAAAACAAGTGCCGCATTGCCCCAATGGATTGCGGGTAACTGGCTGAGTGCAAACAGGTAAACGGGTAAAAGAAAAAACGAAAAATGGAAACGTAAAAGCTGGATGGTGGATCGCTGAAGCATGGTTGGGTTAATAGGTTGGTAAGTTACTACGTTAGTTAGTGTGCCGAGCTGGTTTTGCCTATTAACTTAGTAAGCTGTTAACCCTGATACCCAACTCGTCAATAATCCAATTGAAGACCCAACCGGTCTTTTAATTCTTTAATAAGCGGGTATTGCTCAATAATTTTTAAGTATTGGTCTTTGGCGCTTAGCGGCGCATCAGCAACTATGTAATCCTTAGGTCCTTCCACTAACGTAATGGTAAATTGTAAGGCCCGGTTAGATAGCTCCTGTTGTAAAAATTCGCCGGCATCTTTCCGCTCCAGCTCTATAAACTTTTCATTGATCCTGTTAGTTACGATGGCTTCAAAACAGGCGTCGTCTTTTATTACCAGCTCGGCCAGGTCAAAGCTTTGCCAGGCAGGACGCTTTTGTTCTTTTAACCGCTCGATAAATTTTTTCCAGGCAGCCTTTAAGCTGTTTTCTTCAAGGGGCTTGTCTGCTATTATTTGCTGACCATTTTCGGTAGCAATTTTTTGCCGCAATACATCTAACGAAGAAAGTTTTGTTTTGGTCACAGTCACTTGCTTTGGCTTTTCCTCTGTTGGGATTGCAAGGTGCGCGGCACTTTTTTCTTCAACAAGCGGCGGTTTAGGTGACGGTGTTTCTATTACCAGTTTAGCTTCCTGAACTGGCTTTTGTAAAGGTGCATGGCTTTTTGAAGTCAGGGGCACGGCAATGGGAGCAATGGCTTTGAATGCAACAGCTTTTACACCATCAACCAGTTTTTTTTTATTGACGGCATCAGTTGATGCTGTTAATTGCAACGCCTGCGATAAATAACAAAGCTTGATTAAGGCCAGCTCCACATGCAGGCGTTTATTGCGGGCTACGCGGAAATTAATTTCGGCTTCGTTTAATAAATTTAAAGCGCTGATGATATAAGCGGCGTCAACCATTTTGGCTGCTTCAGCATAACGAGCCTTAAAACTTTCCACAACTTCCAGCAAGGCAGCTATCCGCTCATCTTTACAAATAAGCAGGTTGCGAAGAAACTCCGAAAAACCATTCAATACGGCATCGCCTTCAAATCCTTTTTTGTTGATGTCATCAAACAGGAGCATGGCGCCGGAAAGGTCCTGGCCCTGCATGCAATCAAACAATTTAAAGTAATAGTCGGCGTCTAAGATATTGAGGTGTTCAATGGTATTTTCGTACGTCACTTCACCATTGGTAAACGAAACTATTTTATCCAGGATGCTTAGCGCGTCTCTCATGCAGCCTTCGCTTTTCTGGGCGATGAGTTGCAGGGCCCCTTCGGAGGCTTTGATTTCTTCTTTGGTTGCAATGCCTGCCAGGTGATCAACGGTATCCTGCAAGGTGATACGCTTAAAATCAAAAATCTGGCAGCGGCTCAGAATGGTAGGAAGTATCTTATGTTTTTCGGTAGTAGCTAGAATAAAGATAGCGTAGGAGGGTGGCTCTTCCAGCGTTTTTAAAAACGCATTAAAGGCCGATGCGGAAAGCATGTGTACTTCATCTATAATATACACTTTATACCTGCCGGCCTGTGGTGCAAAACGCACCTGCTCTACCAAACTTCTTATATCATCTACCGAGTTGTTGGACGCTGCATCCAGTTCATGGATGTTCATGGAGCTGCCGTTGTTAAACGATACACAGGAAGGACAGCTATTACAGGCTTCGCCATCAGTTTGCAGGTTCTCGCAGTTGATTGTTTTAGCCAGTATGCGGGCACAGGTTGTTTTACCTACACCCCTGGGGCCGCAAAACAGAAAAGCATGGGCGAGATGGTTGTTTTGAATAGCGTTTTTTAGCGTGGTGGTAATGTGCTGTTGGCCCACCACTGTATCAAAAGCCTGTGGCCTGTATTTGCGTGCTGAAACAATAAATTTTTCCATGGTAGATAGGCTTGCAAGGTAGGGAAAAGAGAATGATTTTTTGGGCGAGTGCCAGGGCGCCGCCGGGCTGTTCGCTACCTGCTCTGGCACGGGGCCGCAACACATTGCCTCGCCGGGGCATCCGCTGCCATCCCCCTTGCAGGAAGCCTTCTAACTTTCGCAAATACAAAAGGAATGGCTGTACTTGCGACATTGTGTTTCGTACATTAGCACAAATACAACTGTTGGCAGCTACTTATGCGAGATGTTTCAAAATCGAAAAGTAAATTTTTAAGTCTTATTCTACGGCATAAGCCGGAGCTTATTGGTATCGCTTTAGATGAAAAGGGCTGGGCAGACATTGAAGAGCTAATCGACAAAGCTCAACTGCATGGCTTCGAGATTACGCTTGACGAATTGCATGCCATCATCGCTTCAAATGACAAGCAGCGGTTCGCTGTCTCTTCTGATCAAAAGCGAATCAGGGCTAACCAGGGGCACTCTGTAAAGGTTGATTTGCAACTGCAGCCATCGATACCTCCTCCAGTACTCTATCATGGAACGGCGGAAAGGAACCTGGCCTCTGTTAAAGCCCAGGGAATACTAAAAGGCAAGCGCCACCATGTGCATTTATCTACGGATCAAAAAACAGCATTTGCCGTAGGTAGCAGGTATGGGAAACCTATAATTATTGTAGTAGATACGCAAACAATGAGCAACAACAACTTTATTTTCTTTCAAACAGCAAATGAAGTCTGGCTAACGGATTTTGTTCCGGCCCAATACCTACGTTTTGACTAACAATAAAACTGCTAACATAGACTTACCAAAATGCCGGCAATAGAATATGCAAGCAACTTGTACAACATTGTGATGCACCCTTTCTTTATTCAAACGACAGGGCGGCGGACGCCGGCACTTCGCCGGGCCCTCTATCCGTTAGCTCAAATTGCCTCTTCAGATGCATCTCCTGCTAATGCATCCTCCTTAAAAGAAAAGGTTCCGGCTTTACGTGCACTTTCAAATCGCTTCC
>DASQMG010000467.1:0-19207 GCA_035645595.1 Flavisolibacter sp.
TCTATATAAGTTTTCATTTTGGTTTGCAATAACAATAGGGTATCTTTTGACAACGCATCAGCAGGAAGTTTTTTATCCTTAATAGAATTAATAACCGGTACCAGTTCGAACATATTAGCTAACACCATAGCCGTATGAAAATCATCATTGATAAAGTCATCAAATTCATTTAGCAGCCGAAGCACTTTTCCTTCTAATTCAGATGAGGGATGAGGGATGAGGGACGAGGAATCGGTTGTGCTCAGTTTCTCCCTGCTGTTATCTGTCATCTGTTCCCTGCTATCTCTCCACTGTTTCAACCATACATATGCATCCATCAATCTTCTTAATCCTTTTTCTGCTGCCAGCAAGGCATCGTTGCTAAAATCCAGTGTGCTGCGGTAATGCGTTTGTAAAATAAAAAACCGGATGGTCATGGGTGAATACGCTTTTTCCAGCAGGGGATGGTTGCCGCTAAACAACTCAGTGAGCTTAATAACATTGTTATAGCTCTTGCCCATTTTGCGGCCATTTAAAGTAATCATATTATTATGCATCCAATACCGTACAGGAGCGGTATGATTGCAGATAGTGCTTTGCGCTATTTCACTTTCGTGGTGTGGAAACTGCAGGTCCATCCCGCCGCCATGAATATCAAACTGCGCCCCCAGGTATTTTGTAGCCATTGCTGAGCACTCAATATGCCATCCGGGAAATCCCTCACCCCACGGACTTTTCCAGCGCATAATATGTTCAGGAGGCGCTGCTTTCCACAATGCAAAATCGGTTTTATTATGCTTTTCATTCTGGCCTTCCAGGTCTCTTGTTGTCTCCAATAGATCGTCTATTACCCTGCCGCTTAACTTCCCATACTCATAGCCCTCCGCATATTTTTTTACATCAAAATAAACGCTGCCGGCCACTTCATAGGCATAGCCTGCTTTGATGATGTCTTCAATCATACCAATTTGTTCTACAATATGACCAGTAGCAGTGGGCTCAATACTGGGCTCAAGGCAGTTAAATTTATTCATGGCCCAGTGATAGAGGTTAGTGTATTTCTGCACCAGCTCCATGGGCTCCAGCTTTTCTAAAACTGCTTTTTTTGAAATCTTGTCCTCTGCTGCGCGGCCTTCTTCTTCAAAATGGCCGGCATCAGTAATATTACGCACGTAGCGCACTTTATAACCCAAGTGCATCAGGTACCGGAACACCACATCAAAGGTTATGTAAGGCCGGGCATGCCCCAGGTGACTTTCGCCGCTTACCGTAGGGCCGCACACATACATTCCTACGTGGCCGGGTGTTAAGGACTCGAATATTTCTTTTTCTCGTGTATAGGAGTTGTAAATTCTAAGGCTCATAAAAGATTTGATTGCTGATCGTAAATAATAAAGTGTACAGGCGGGATGTTAGCAGTAGCAACAACAGATATGGAGATGGAAAACGATCATGATGGGGTCAAAGATAGGTGCTTATTTTTTTAATTGAACATCTGCTACCAGCATATAATGGTCTGAAAAATTTTTCACAATCCGGTTGAACTGGGTTACTTTAAAATCTTTAGTGGCCAGTATATAGTCTATACGCAGCGTAGGCGAAATGTTGTTGAATGTTCGGCCAATGCCGAAACCCTTCTTTAAAAAAACATCTTCCAGTTTATCTCCTTTAATAGTGGCATAGGCATAAGAGTTAGGCACATCATTAAAGTCGCCGGTAAGAATAGTTGGGTAAGGGTCGTTAGATAAAACCTCTTTAATGATGTCTGCTTGTTCTTTCCGAAAAGCAAAAGCACGGCGTAGCTTTCCAAAAATTCCCTTAGAGTTTTGAACTATATCTTTTTGATCCTCTTTTATTTCTTCGATGTTGTCGAAGTCTTCTTTTTTAAACTCTACTGATTGAAGGTGTGTAGTATAAACCCGTATCGTGTCTTTACCGTACAAGATATCGGCATGCAACAGCGTTTCAGGGAATTTTGCACGAGGGAAAAATATTTTACCGCTATCCACAATCGGAAGCTTTGAAAAAATTGCATTGCCAAACCACTGGCGATCCCCATCATTCATCCAGGAATAATAATAGTATTGATAACCCATCTCTTTAATTATGTGGGCCAGATTATCGTAGTAAATGGGATTGGTTGCAGTAAAGAATTCCTGCATGCAAAGCACATCAGCGCCTTGCTCTTTAATCTGGTCCATCATTTTAAGCCGGGTTTGGCTTCCCTTATTGTTGTTTTTGCGCCACTCCGTAAAGCGGGCTACGTTCCAATGAGCTACCCGGAGCGTTTCTTTGCTTTTTTGGTAATTAAATTTTTGCGATGTATTAAACGCAAAAAAGGTGGCGATACTTTTATAGCCTATTAAAAGCGATAGCAGGGAAATAAGAATTAGACGGGGCTTGAACACAGCCCAAAAGAGGATGAATGCAATAAGCGTAATAACAAGAAGTCCAAAGCCCAATCCAAGCATGGCGATGTACCACCACTTAACAGGGTTTAATATAGGAGCCAAACAAGCTAATAAAAAAATAAGAGCAGCAATGGAATTGAGTACAATAAAAACAATTCTTGTTATACGACGGTAGGTGGCTGCCATTGCTGCAAGATATTAAAAGTGAATGGTGATACACAAGCGTAAATTTATTCGCAAACTCTTCTAACTATCTGAAACGCCTGACTCCGGAAATATATTTCACAAAAAAAGCTGCCTTAAAAAGCAGCTTCCATTTATATAACACAGGTTTATATATTATAACAGATCCTCTTTGCTGGCCCTCTTGAGCATATCTTTTTCATCTTCATTCAGGGAGTGGTAACCTTTCTGCGAAATCTTATCCAGTAGTTCATCAATGCGTTGCTGGGTAATAATGTTGGCTTTTTTGTAAGGCTGTACTTTAGCATTATAGTATAAAGTGGTTTTAGGCGAGTTGCCTTTTTTAGGTACATCGGGATTAAACAGGTTATTTACCCAGTCGAAAAAAGTATTTATCCAGGCTCCCCAATCTGAGCCACGCTGTAAGGCAACCACAAATAAATAACCCATACCAGCACCGGCGATGTGTGCAATATGCCCCCCCGGATTATTATAAGGAATGGTAGCTAAATCAATAATTAAATAGATAACAGTAATTACCCAAAGGGGTATGCCGCCATTAAGCATTGGAAAAATACGGTAGCCCGGCGCCAGGGTTGTAGTGCCAATAGCAATACACATAACAGCAGCGGAGGCGCCAAATGCCTGGGATTGGGCGAGGTCTACTTTTAAGGGGCTTAAAAAATTGTAGGCTAACATATACGCCACTGCACCGGCTAACCCTCCATAGATATAAAGCGGAATTAGTTTTTTATTGCCTGCCAGACCCTGAAGAATATAGCCAAAAGTCCACAGCCAAACCATGTTGCCCAAAATATGCCAGATGCTGGCAGTATCGTGTACAAACATGTGTGTAATCAAGGTCCATGGCCGGGTAATGAAAGTACCCAAATCGGCTGGCAGTGTAAACCATTTAAAAATCTGTTCATTAAACAGCATCACTCCTTTATCGCTAAAGCTGAAGTAGTAAATTACTTTTATAAATGCCAGTACGGCAAATACGATGAGGTTAATAATGAGGAGTAAGGTCAGGGTATTACCATCCTCGCCTATAGAAAGCCTGGTTCGGTTACGTTGTTGATAGTAGCTCATAGAATTTTAAATTCAGCAATTTATCTGCCATATTAATAAAACCGGTGGCGGTCGTTTTTGTTCCAGATCAGCACTAAAATAAATCCGGTTAGCGCTCCTCCCAGGTGAGCAAAATGCGCAATATTGTCGCCACTGAACCTTGCAACACCGCTAAATAGATCAATAGCTATATACCCTATTACTACCCATTTTGCTTTTACCGGAAATGGTATAAACAAGATAAACAATTCTGTATTGGGAAACAAATAACCAAAAGCAACCAAGATTCCCATGACAGCACCCGAGGCACCCACTGCGGGCCCATTGCCACCCATAAGGTATTGAACTGCCAGGTGAGCTATCGCTGCACCAATACCACTAATTAAATAAAAAAGCAGAAACCGTTTTCCTCCCCATAAATTTTCCAGTATTTTACCAAACATCCAAAGGCTGAACATGTTAAATAAAATATGAGAAAAACCGCCGTGAGTGAACATATGTGTAACAATCTGGTAGGGCTGAAAAAGAGGAGAGGCTACAGGCCACATGGCTAACCTCAGCGTAAGCATGTACCTATCCAATAAACTTGTCGCTACAAAAACAAGTACGTTAATAATTATCAGGTTTTTTACAATCGGCGGGAAATTATCCGTTCTGAATTTAAAATCACTCATCTTATCTTCTTTTTAATTGAACAACATTTTCTATGTGGTGTGTATGCGGAAACATATCTACCGGTTGAACTCGTGTTACTTTGTAGGTAGCATCCAACAAAGCCAGGTCCCTCGCCTGTGTGGCGGGGTTACAGCTCACGTACACTACCGTTGGTGCTTCTATTTCTAAAATTTTTTCCACCAGCTTCTGGTGCATTCCAGCCCGTGGCGGGTCGGTAATAATAACATCAGGCTTGCCATGCGTTTCAAAAAAATCATTATTGCAAACGTTAATTACGTCACCGGCAAAAAACTGGGCATGGCTGATATTATTAAGGGCAGCATTTTCTTTTGCGTCTTCAACAGCAGCTTCCACTGTTTCCACCCCAATTATTTTTTTTGCGCCCCTGCTGCAAAAAATGCCAATGCTGCCGGTACCGCAATACAAATCGTATAGGGTTTGCGTACCATCTAATTCGGCAAAGCTTCTTGTAATCCCGTACAGCCTTTCGCCCTGGGCCGTATTGGTTTGAAAGAATGACTTGGGGCCAATCTTAAACCGAAAGTCTTCCAGCCTTTCTTCTACGTAGCCCTTGCCTTTGTAAACGACCGGCTCCTGGTCGTACAGCGAATCGTTCCATTTTAAATTAACCGTGTAAAGTAAAGTGGTGATTGCAGGAAACAAGGCATCCATAAATGAAAGTATTTCAGCCCGGCTCTTTTTATCATCTTCTCCGAAAACCACATTCACCATTACTTCGCCGGTAGTGCAAATACGAAACTGCAGGTTGCGAAGCAATCCTTTATGCTCCCGGAAATTATAGAAGCTATAGCCTTTCCCGGAGGCAAAATCACGAAGGGCATTACGTATTTCATTCTGCGGTTCGGGCTGCAGCCAGCATTTTTCTATCTGCACTATTTTATCAAAAAATCCTTTAGCGTGGAAACCTAAAGAGCCACGACCCGTCCCGACCTTGCCGGTAGAAAGGCTATCATCTGCAAAGCCCAAGCTTTGCGGTGATAAGGTGTTATGGTTTGCTTCTTGTTTTAAAAAGGGCCGTGTATTAGTAAAATCTTCTTTGGGGGGGATGGGGGTGTATTCCTTGGTGCTAAATGTAAATTCCAGTTTATTCCTGTAAAATTTATCTTCACTTGCACCCATAATAGGCAGCATTTGGGGTAGTTCTACCTTACCAATTCTTGTAAGGTTGTCCAATACCTGTTGCTGCTTAAACTCTAACTGTTTTTTATACGGAAGCATCTGCCACTGGCAACCACCACAAACCCCAAAATGCTGGCAAAATGGAGTAGCTCTTTCTTTGGAGTACGCATGAAATTTTAAAGGGTAGCCTTCGGCCCAGTCTTTTTTGTTCTTTCCTAGCCGAACATCTACTACATCGCCGGGCACAACGCCTTCTATAAAAACTACCTTCCCATCACGCCTTGCCAGTGCCTTTCCTTCGGCTGCATAATTCTCTACTAAAACCTGTTCTAAAACTATATTTTGCTTCTTCTTTGACACAGCGGTAAAAGTACGGCCTAATAAAGTGCTACCCTTTTGGAAACAAGGCGGCATTATGATTTAACAACTGCTTTAATATTAATGTCGGCAGAGATCAGGATACTTCCTCCACCGTCAAGGCTTTCAGGTTTGCCGATGGAATAGCTGCATTTAACAATTAACGCTGGAGTGGTGGAGGGGTCTTGTTGCTTCAAGCCCTAAATTTGTGGTCAAACCCACCATAGATGAAGTTCGAGAAAATCCATAATAAAGGACAAGCAAAACTTTTTGAAAACCCTGTTTTAGAATTTTTGACTAAAGGTCATCCGCTCTTTATTTGGGGTATGTACCTGCCGTTTATTATTGGTTTACCCCTTTTTGCCGCCAATAGTTTAGGCTTTAGCGGGAGTAAAATTGCGATCTGGCTCCTCGGCTCTATGCTATTTTGGACGCTGTTTGAATATATTTCGCACCGCTGGGCTTTTCATCTTTCGCCTAAAACCGATAGGGCCAAAAAGATTGTTTACATTATGCATGGTAATCACCACCACTTCCCCCGCGACCGCCAGCGCCTTTTTATGCCACCCTTGCCAAGTCTTATTTTAGCGTTGATTTTATTCGGTATTCAATATCTTATTCTTAAAGAAAATGTTTTTGTTTTCTTCCCCGGTTTTATATTCGGGTACCTGCTCTATGCCTCTATGCACTATGCCATTCATGCCTGGAACCCTCCTTTTAAGTGGATGAAGCCTTTATGGAGAAACCACCACCTGCACCATTATAAGGATGAAGAAAAAGGGTTTGGTGTTAGCTCTACAGTATGGGATCATATCTTCGGTACCATGTTCGACCTGAAACGCGAAAAAGAAGACAAAACGAAAGTGCAGGAACTGATGTTTACTCCATCCCGCACTGCCAGGCGGGAAGGTTCCAGTGCAACACATTAAGTTTTGATAACCGGTTATTTCTTACAAATTCAGATAAACAAACTAATGGGAATAGTAAGCTGGTTGCCTTTGACATAAAAGGCAGCGAATTACAGTTATGGGTCAAAAAAAATTAGTACGCTTTGCTGAGCTGGAAACCTTTACCAATGTATTGCAGTACCCTGAAAATGTACAGGGCACCTGGAATGGGTTTTTTGAAAACAGGAATCCTATTGTATTGGAACTGGCTTGCGGCAAAGGCGAATACACGATTGGCCTTGCCAAAATGTATCCTAATAAAAATATAATCGGCCTTGATAAAAAGGGCAACCGACTTTGGGTAGGCGCAAAAAAAGCAATAGCGCAGTCCCTAAAAAACGTGGCCTTTTTACGCATACAAATAGAACAGGTGGAAAACTATTTTGCAACTGAAGAAGTAGATGAAATCTGGATCACGTTTCCCGATCCCCAACTGCGTGTTTCCAAGTCTAAGAAGCGGTTAACGCATCCGCGGTTTTTGCGCAGTTACTACCAAATTTTGAAGCCTGGCGGCAAGCTCCATTTAAAAACTGATAGCCCCGACTTGTATAATTTTACTAAAAGGGTAATAGGCATGTATGGCTGCAGGCTGTTGCACGATATTCCTGATATTTACGCCGAACCCGGTATTGGCCCTGAATTGCATATTAAAACCCACTACGAATCATTGGATATTGCCCAAAGCAAACGGGTTCACTATCTCTGTTTTTCACTGCCGGCAACTTTGCCTTCAAAAGAACTGGATGCTGCCTTACAACAACTTTTAAAAGATGAAGGTGAACTGGATTGAAGGTAAAGATTACTATGTAAACGAAAGAGGGCTGGTAACTTTTACGGCTGCTTATTTGTTGCAGCGGGGTTATTGCTGTGGCAATGGGTGTAAACATTGCCCGTTCAACTACGAAGCCGTGCCAGAGCCAAAAAGGTCGCACCTTTTAGGTAAAAAAACAGCACCTTAAACAAATAAACATGGCTGCAAAAAAGCCCAGTGACGAAAGGTTAAGAAAGATAACGCCCTCCGGTAAAAAGGATGAGTCTTTTTTTGAGCAGGTATTTGAAGTGGTCAGGCAAATACCAAAAGGGCGGGTTACTTCTTATGGAGCTGTAGCTGCAGCGTTGGGTACAAAGCTTTCTGCCCGCATGGTGGGCTGGGCCATGAATGCCTCACACATTACCAAACCTAAAGTACCAGCGCAGAGAGTGGTAAACCGTGCCGGCCTGCTCACAGGAAAAATGCACTTTTCCACACCTACACAAATGCAGGAACTACTAGAGAAGGAAGGCGTAAAAGTGGTAGATGATAAAGTGGTTGACTTTGAAAAATTGTTCTGGGATCCTGCAGTGGAGTTAGGCGTTTAAAAGGGGAAAAACAGGGAAACGTCTTCTCTTTCTTTTACGCTTATACCCTACAACACTTCCCCGGCACCTTCACGAACTACTTCCGCTTCGCCGCTTACAAAACTGATAATGGTACTTGGTACCATACCACCAATGCCGCCGTCGATTACCACATCAACCAGTTTCTCAAATTTATCATGTATCAAATCGGGGTCAGTGTATTCTTCTACATATTCACCAGGCAGCGAAGCGCTTAGTATGGGGTTGCCTAATTCTTTTACAATGCAACGGGCAATTACATTATCGGGTACCCGAATACCAACCGTATCTTTTTTGGTTTTTAGAATTTTGGGCACCTGCTTGCTTGCTTCTAAAATAAAAGTGTAAGGGCCGGGCAGGTACTGCTTTAGTGTTCGATAAACAGAGGTATCTAACTGCTTGGCATACTGGCTTAAATCACTCAGGTCATAACAAACAAAAGACAGGTTGGCCTTTTGGGGGTCAACGCCTTTAATACGGCAGATTCGTTCCACCGCTTTTGGCTGTGTAATGTCGCAACCCAGGCCATAGATGGTATCGGTTGGATAGATGATAACACCACCACTTTTTAAAATGCCAACGATTTGTTTTATCAACCGCTCCTGCGGGTTATCCGGATGAATATGGATTAGCATACCCCGGCCCCCCTAAAGGGGAGACTTAGCTCTATTTTTCCCTTTTTGTTTTTACGCATTTTCTGATTCAGTTTTAAATTTATTCCAGACAAGTTTGTTCTCCAGTATGAACAAGGCGTACATGAGTGTCCTTCGGCTGCCCTCAGGATAAACTGTGCAACAAAAGCCCGATGATATCCCTCCGCTTGGTACATAAAAACCTTACTTCTAAAGAACTGCTACTACCCAATAAAGTTTCTCCAACTTAAGTCTCCCCTTCGGGGGGACAGGGGGATTACCATTCCTTTGCGCCCAACGAATCTAAAATAGTACAATAGCTTACGTAACGGTCTTCATCAATCTCGCCATCAATAACGGCTTGCTTAACCGCGCAGCCAGGTTCATTCATGTGCTTGCAGTTATTGAACTGGCAATCGTTTACCCGTTGGCGCATTTCCGGAAAGTAACCTGAGAGTTCCTCCTTTTCTATGTGCACTAAACCAAATTCCCGCATACCGGGTGTATCAATAATCTTACCGCCATCGGGCAGGTCATACATCTCGGCAAACGTAGTGGTGTGCTGCCCCTTACCGCTCCAGTCGCTTACGGTTTTTGTACGGATATTGCTTTGCGGCAATATCGCATTAATGAATGATGATTTGCCTACGCCGCTATGCCCGCTGATCAGGGTACGTTTGCCGTTTAGCGCGGCTTTGACTTCTTCTATTCCTTCTCCTAATTTTAAACTGGTGGCAAATACCCTATAGCCAATGGCCTCATACATCTCTTTCATTTTACTTAGCACTTTCCAGTCCTTGTCTTTGTATACATCGGTTTTATTAAACACAACAAGTGATGGCACATGATACATTTCCGATGCCACTAAAAAGCGGTCGATAAAACCCTGCGACGTGCGGGGATCTTTTATGGTGGCTAACAGCAGCGACTGATCGAGGTTAGCTGCAATAATATGGTGTTGATGTTTTGCCCGTGGCGACTGGCGGTTAATATGATTTCTGCGGTCGTGAATTTTTGTGATCATTACGGAGCCTTCGCCTTCATTTTCGTGATCAAAATCCACTACATCGCCAACGGCAATGGGGTTGGTGGATGTAATGCCATCCAGCTTAAAAATGCCTTTCATGCGGGCATTGTAAAAAGTGCCGCTTTGTTCTTTCACGCTATACCAACTGCCTGTAGATTTATAAACGGTTCCTGTCATAGAAAAGAAGTCAGATGTCGGGAGCCAGATGCCAGGTTTAAAAAGTTAAACCGGTAAAGCGGCCGTCCGATTTCTGACTTCCGACATATGGCTTCCTATGGAAATGTACGCAAGATAGTATATCGCAAAACTGCTTCCAGAAAAAGGAAAAAGAGGGCGGCCAGCAGCAGGTAAACAAACTGCTCGTCCACTCTTGTTTTGGTGATGCGCTCAAAGCTCGATTTTTCGAGGCGGTCAATTTGTGAGTAAATAATGGCAAGAGCCTCCTTATCTCTTGCTCTAAAGTAAGCGCCGCCTGTTTCTTTGCCGATGCGTTGCAACAGGACCTCATCCAAATTAGAAACAGGTTTGAGATTGCCGCCTGTTTGCGGTGCCACCCCATCACCGGCCATGCCCACCGTATAAACTTTTACCCCTTTTACCTTGGCAATTTTAAGTGCTGTAAGCGGATCAATAATTCTTGTGTCCGGGGCTTCTTCTTTTCCATCGGTTAACAAAATTATCACCTTGCTTTTTGCACCAACCGATGAAAGGCGCTCTACCGATTTCGCCAGCCCTTCTCCAATCAGTGTTCCATCCTGCAACATGCCGCTTTTTAAGCTTTTTATTTGCTGGAGAATCACATCATAGTTTGTAGTAAGCGGTGACAGTGTATAACTTTCGCCGGAAAAAATTACCAGTGCAAACCGGTCAACGGGGCGGCTGCGTACAAAGTCGGCAGCCACGTCCTTAGCTGCCTCCAGCCGGTTGGGTATAAAGTCGGGGGCCAGCATGCTTCCGCTGATATCTATGCATAAAACAATATCGATTCCCTCACCTTTATTACGGCCCTGCACATTTTTTATTTGAGGCCGGGCAAGGGCTGCTATCAAACAAGCCAGTGCCATCAGGCGCAGCCAAAAAGGAGCGTTAATGAAAAACGTTTTTGCCGTACGGTGCTTAAATTGTTGTGCGGTGGAAACGGTAAATGATGACTTCAGGCGGGCAGCCGTTGTATAACGCAGCCAGGCAATTACAGGGAGCAGTAGTAGAAAAGGCAGTACCCAAACATTAGCAAAGGTTATATGGCTAAAATAATCATACAGCATGGCTTTGCTCAATTGTAGTGATGCTTTGTTTCATAGTACTGAAAGAGCTATTCATTGCTTCGCTATCAGGAACGTATTGTGCAAACTTTACCAAGTCGCTCAAACGTAAGGTTTGTAATAATTCATTGTATGCTGGTGATGGTATTTTTAAACTTTGCAGTTGGATACCTAAGTCGTCGGTTGTTTTTGAAAAGGATTGAATGCCTTTGGCACCTTTGAGATAGGTTCTGAAAATAGTAGTAAGCTCCGTATAGTAATACTTTGCATTGGCAGAAGCTGTACCTTCTTTTTGCAGTTTATCCATCGCCTGCATTGCCTTTTTATAGGCACCTGCATCCATAGTTGAAATTCCCTCTTCTTTTTTTCCTTGCGGAAAAAAGAGCAGGAACAAGGCAACCAGAACAGCAGCGCCAATAACATACCACCACCAGTTGTTTTTTTCAGGACGCTTTACCGGAACAATGCCTTTAATGTCATTATATGGTTTTTTAGAATCCCAGGGAGAGGTGTAGCCAACATCAATTGAAATGGGTTTTGATGGTGTGCTGTTGATAATGAGGGAAGGCAAACTCCAGCGGCCGCTATCCCAACTTGTGATAGTTACTGTTTGTGAAAGCCGGAGGTTTCCGCCTGCTATGGTTGTATCAATCCCGGATCTATCCAGCACTTCAAAATGCGGCAGTGTATCTATCGAAAAAGAAGAAAGATCCTGCCCGCTCCTGATGGTTGCTTCCATCTTCATCAATAGTTGCTCTCCCAACAAAATCCTTTGTTTGTCAAATGACAACTTCACCTCCTGTGCCGGGAGGTAATAACTGATAAGTAATAGACAACAGGCTAAAAAGATTTTCATTTTTTGTTGCGGGAGATAAAAAATTTCTGGAGCACTTTTACATAGTCTTCATCCGTTCGTACATGCAACAAATCGCAACCGCTTTTTTTAAAAGTGCGGTTGGCATAATCGGTTTGTACAAAAAATTCTTTCTGGTATTCGTGGCGCACAAAAGCGCTACCGGTATCAATCCAGGCCTGTTCGCCGCTTTCGGCATCTTCAATTCGCAACAAGCCAATTGCCGGAAGCTGCATATCCATCTTATCATAAATCTGGATGCCCACTACATCATGGCGGGAAGCGGCTACACGCAGGGAGTCGGCGTAATTCATATCTATAAAATCGCTCAAAATAAAGGCAATGCTCTTATGCTTGTTTACATTGGTAAAATAGCGAAGCGCCGTAGCCAGTTTTGTCCCTTTTTTTTGGGTAGATACAGAAAGCAATTCCCTGATAATAAACAGTGCATGGTCCCGCCCTTTTTTCGGGGGGATATATTTTTCTATCTTATCGCTGTAAAAAATAACACCCACTTTATCGTTGTTGTTGATGGCTGAAAATGTAATAACCGCCGCTATTTCCGTGCTCAGTTCTTTTTTTGATGCATGGGTGGTTCCAAAGAGAGAAGAGGCGCTTACATCTACCAGCAACATCACAGTTAACTCTCTTTCTTCTTCAAACACTTTACTAAACGGGTGCCCGAAACGGGCCGATACATTCCAATCAATAAACCGGGGATCATCGCCGGCTGCATATTCCCGCACCTCCTTAAACGACATGCCCTTGCCTTTAAAAGCACTGTGGTATTCTCCAGAAAACAAGTTGCTGGTGAGTTGCTTGCTTTTAATTTCAAGCTGCCGGACTTTTTTTAATATTTCTGTTATGGTAAGCATGTGAGTGATTGGGCGTTGACCGTTGATCGTCATTTAAGTTCGGCCTTTTCATAATAATTAATAAAGCCCTTTAAAAGCTGTACTGACTTTTGCCAGGATATTTCAATTTCATTAAAGCGGTCTTCCTTTACTATTCCGGTGTTTGTGGCAATGATTAGTAATGTTTCTCCTTCGTACAATGAACTTCGTGCAATATGTAAAAATTGAAGGGTATCTTTTTTGTACTGTCTTCCCCATCCTTCCGCAGTGTTGGAGGCAATAGATACTGCAGCCCTCTTAGTTTGTGATGTAAGGCCATAAATTTCTTGTTTCGGATATACACTTGTCAGTTGATAAATCTCAGTTATTAAAGTCATAGCGGCTTTCCATGCATCTAACTGTTTATAATTATTCATATCTGTTTATTTGTCAAACAACGGTCAACTATCAACAAACAACCTTCCTCACGGCGTACTAACTTTCTTCAAAATTTCTTCCACTACATTTTCGCTGGTGATGTTTTCTGCTTCGGCTTCATACGTTAATCCAATACGGTGGCGCAACACACTGTGAGCAATACTTTTTACATCCTCCGGTGTAACATAGCCGCGGCCATTCATAAAGGCCTGCGCTTTTGAGGCAAGCGCCAAACTGATACTGCCGCGTGGCGAAGCGCCGTAGGAAATTACCGGCTTCAATTTATCCAATCCATATTTGTCGGGTTCTCTTGTGGCAAACACCAATTGCAAAATGTACTGCTCTACTTTTTCATCCATATAAATCTGGCGCACCAATTTCCGGGCTTCCAAAATTTCATGAATAGAAAGCACAGGGTTTATAGTTGGCGATGTAAGCCCTTCTACATTTTGCCGGATAATCATTTGCTCTTCTTTCATTGTAGGATAGGTAACAACTACCTTCAATAAAAAACGGTCCACCTGTGCTTCGGGTAACTGGTAGGTTCCTTCCTGTTCAATGGGGTTTTGCGTAGCCAGCACCAAAAAAGGTTCTTCTAATTTATAAGTGGTATCGCCAATGGTAATTTGCCGTTCCTGCATTGCTTCCAGCAAGGCGCTTTGCACTTTTGCGGGGGCGCGGTTTATTTCATCGGCCAAAACAAAGTTGGCAAAGATGGGACCCCTGCGTACCACAAACTCTGCCCGCTGCTGGTTGTAAATCAGGGTGCCAATCACGTCGGCTGGTAATAAGTCGGGAGTAAATTGTATGCGGCTGAACTTTGCCTGAATAGCCTGTGCCAGCGATTTTATAGCCAGCGTTTTAGCTAGCCCGGGAATACCTTCCAGTAAAATATGCCCGTTGGCTAATAGGGCAATGGTTAGATGTTCCAGCAGCCTTTCCTGGCCTACAATGGCTTTTGATAATTCGGAAAAGAGCTTTTGCTTTATATTGTGCCTGTCTTTAATAAGCGCCGTGAGATGATTGATCTGCTCAGATGTAGCCATAGTTAAATTTGTCTCGCTGGTTAATCAAATAGTTTGCCTGAATAAAATTAGGTCAACATAAACTGTATAATTATGAAAATCTTTTCGCTGCTTACGTGTTTACTCATAGCTAACACCTTTGAGAGTTGTTCAAAAAAAGAGGGGTCGGCAACAACACAGCCTACAAAAACAGATAATATAAGTACCGGTACCTGGAAGTATGATAGCGGAGGAATAGACCAGGATAGAAACGGTACGATAGACATTCCGCTGCCATCATCAATATTGGAGCCTTGCAAAATAGATAATACGCTCAAGTTCGATAAAGGAGGTACAGGCGTTACAAATGAAGGCGCCTCAAAATGTCTCAGCACCGACCCACAGACAACAACCTTCAACTGGAACTTTGCAGATGCAGAAGCTAATCTTGTGATCAGCGGGAATGTATATGCTTTACTCAATAGTAAGTTTAAAATTGTTTCGCTCAATAGCACCACCTTTTCTTTATCAAGGGATACGGTATTATCGGGACAAACCTTGCCATTGCTTGTAAACCTGAAACATTAAGCCCATGAAATACGTAGTTTCCCTTGCAGTAATTGCCTGTTTGTTTTTAAGTTGCCAGAAAGAACTAGGGTCTGGAGATAGCAATCCTACTATAAAATGCACCGCTTGTTCTTACCTGCCTGTATGCGACAGTACAAAGCTGGTGTATGTTGATTCTACCATGCTGGGAACAGATACAACGTCAAGCACCCTGGCTATTTTGGGCGATACAACTATCAATGGAAAAAAGTTTACAAGGGTAACACCGTTTGCTGCTTTTAACCTGGGACTGCTGTATAACTGCGATGGGGGCAACTACCGCACTTACCAGGATGTGCCGGATTTAGGGGTTGATATTGATTCACTGGTACAAAGTTTTGGCTTGCCTTTTCCTATCGGCCCTATACCTATCCCGTCAAAAATTGAAACGACCATCTTAAAGTCAAATGCTGCTGCGGGAGCAACCTGGAGCGACACCGTTTTTAAATTTTCGCCGCTGCCTATTATTACCATTGTTGCCAAACTGGATTACAAAATAGAAGGCAAGAATATCCAACGTACCGTGTTAGGTAAAAGCTATAACAACGTTATTCATGTAAGCAGCAAACTAAATGTAGTTATTCCGCTTATGCCGGTCCCGGTTGATGTTTCATTTGATTATTATTTTGCCGAAGGTGTGGGCATTATTGAAACGGGAACAAGGAGTAATGGTAGGGTGCAGGCGCAAAGTAAATTGCTTTCCTATAAAATCAGGTAAGGCTTTTACTACAACCCGCCTTAACCAATGCCTGCTTTTTTTACTATGCAAAAGATTATAGCATGGCTTCAAGAGGATTTACGGCCCTGGGTTGTTACCGGTAAGAATTCTTCCTGTTGGCTCAGACCTACGGAAATTGTATTACTGCCTGGAAGCGACGGGCAAAAGCTTTATCGATATTCTCTTTTAAGTTAATGGCAAAAATTACCAGGCCGGGATAGCTTTCTATCCGTTGCAATAAACTTACCTCCCCGTTGGCGTACCTGTCGTGCGAATCATTAACAGTAGTTCTTTTACTGAATAAAGCATCTGCCTCATCAAAGAATAAAATCCAGTCTTTGCCCTTTGCTTCCTTAAAAAGGGCAGCCAGATTTTTCTCCGTTTCGCCAATATACTTGCTAACTACCTGCGTCACCTTAACCCGGTGTACTTCCCTGCCCGCGCCTTTACCAAGCATTTGTGCTGTTTCTATTTTACCGGCACGGGCAGGGCCATTAAACAAAACACGGTAGCCCTTTTTTGGCGTTATTGTTTCTTGGCCTTTCCGGGTTAGTTTGGAGCGATGTAACAGCCATGCTCTTATATCTTGTATTGCTTCCATAAATAGTAGGTTGCGTAGAAAGTAGAGTGATTACTGGCGAAAAGCATAGAAGATTGGCCGGCCTATATATTCTTTTACAGTTGCATAGCCTCTTCTATGGTATCTTTTAATGCACCGGAAGCTTCATCAAAAAGTACATCTTTCATCTTTTTGGAAACTTTACCATCATTCGATTTTTTGATGGTAGCCCTGATGGGATCAAGTGCTTCAAAAAAAATGTTTACCTGCTCCTTATACCGCTCGTCGGTTTCCATTTCTTTCAGTACCTCTTCATACGCATCCAGCAGGTTGTATATTTCTTTTACATTTTCTGCTGTATGCCGCCGGGGAATACGGTCGAATAGTTCCCTTAATTGCTCCTTAGGTTCGTTCATTTGGTAGTATTGAGGTTTTACAAATTTATGGCCAATGCACTTTAAACACGCTGTCGCCTGCCGGGTATTAGATAGCTTATGGGAAACAATATCATTGTTCTTTAACCGGGTTTGTGCGGAGAGTAAAGAGCCAAAGCGTTTTCTGCGTTAAACCACTTTTGGATAGTATAAAAAAGGAGAGCAAATTGCAGCCAAATGGAAACGAAAAACGAGGATCTGAAGATCGAGCTGCGGACACTTACAAAAGATGACTATATCGGTTTAAAAACGTCGATGGTAGAAGCCTATTCAGATTGGGAAGGAGCTTCTTACTGGGGTGAGGCGCATATAAACAAACTGGTGGAAATATTTCCTGAAGGGCAGATTTGCCTGGTAGTTAACGGGGCCATCGCGGGATGCGCCCTGTCGCTTATTGTGATGTATGAACAATTCGGCGACAATCATACCTATGGGCAAATAACGGGCAACTATACATTTTCAACCCACAATCCCAAGGGCGATGTACTGTACGGTATTGACTTTTTTGTGCACCCCGAGTTCAGGGGGATGCGAATCGGGCGACGGCTGTATGATGCCCGGAAGGAAATATGTGAAAGGCTTAACCTGAGAGCCATCATAGCGGGCGGCCGCATTCCGCAGTATAAAAATTATGCAGCACAGCTTTCGCCCAAAGAATATTTAGAAAGGGTAAAGGGAAAAGAAATACATGACCCGACCTTATCCTTTCAGTTAGCTAACGATTTTCATGTACGGAAAATATTAAAAGGCTACCTGCCAGGCGACACGGAGTCCCTCGAATATGCATCGTTATTGGAATGGAATAACATCTATTACAACGAGGAGGCGGTAAATATCAACACTAAAAAATCAATAATAAGATTAGGGTTGGTACAATGGCAAATGAGGCCCTTCCCTGACCTGGACTCCCTGTGCGAGCAAATTGAATTTTTTGTAGACGTAGTAAGTGATTATCAAAGTGATTTTATCCTGTTCCCTGAGTTATTTAATGCCCCTTTAATGACCGCTTATAATCATTTAAGCGGTGCAGAGGCCATGCGGGAAATTGCCAAATACACGGTTCCCCTACGGGATAAGTTTATGGAGTATGCCATCAGCTATAACATTAATATTATCACCGGCAGTATGCCGTACCTCGAAAGCGGAATGTTATACAATGTTGGTTACCTGTGCCGCAGGGATGGCACTTACGAGATGTACCGCAAAATTCATTTAACGCCTGCCGAGAAGAGCGCCTGGGGAATGATAGGGGGCAATTCGATTGCCATTTTCGATACCGATTGTGGTAAAATTGGAATCCTGATTTGTTATGATGTGGAGTTTCCGGAACTGCCACGACTATTGGCGGAACAGGGAATGCAGATTCTTTTTGTGCCCTTTATGACCGATACGCAAAACGGGTACACCCGGGTACGCAGTTGTGCGCAGGCAAGGGCTATAGAAAACGAATGTTATGTAGCCATAGCCGGTAGTGTAGGCAACCTGCCCAAAGTGCACAACATGGATATTCAATATGCACAGTCGGCGGTATTTACCCCTTCTGATTTTGCCTTTCCTACAAATGGAATTAAAGCAGAAGCAACACCTAATACCGAAACAACACTGATTGCCGATGTTGACGTAGACCTGTTAAAGGAACTCCACAGTTTTGGCGCCGTCAGGAACCTGATAGACAGGAGAACGGATCTTTTTAAAATAATAAATAATAGTAAGGTGTAGATGCTTCTGCTATTATTTTTTACTTAACTACGGTAAGGGAGATGCTTGGTCAATTGCCTGAACAACTCCGCTACAGTTGCCATTTGATGCGTGAACAAAAAATGATTTTTATTTATGAACTATGCTGAGGTGCAACCAGTAAACTTTCGTTGCGTCGCACTCTTGTACGTTCGGTAATGCTATGGAGCTGTCTGAATCCCGGGTAACGAAAAAGACGGCTACATCTTCATGGCCGGGACGTAATCAACAGCAATGGCAGGGGAGAAATGTGTATCTCGGCTTCTAAATCACTATATCGCTACAAGTTCACTGTTGCAGGTAAGCGCCAAAGTCCGCTAACTTTCGCTGTGCTTTCCTTCTGTCCCCTTCTTCCGTTAGTAAATTAAAAGAAAAGCTGATACGGCTTTCTTCCAGGACAGTGATCAGTCTTACTGTGATCGTTTTATATTGATCATTATTTGAAGTGATGATAAAAGTAGTTCCACCTTGCAATAAGGTATCGGAAGTAAAAACTTTTTTGCTGTCCAGTAGTTTGGACGCTTTTTCTGCAGCTGCTATCACCGGTTTCAGATCAACAGAATTGATAGGAAACTTTCTTTTAAAATAGCTGTCCACCGTAAAGTCTTCTTCTTCAGTTACCGGATGTACCAGGTTCGTGTCGATCACGGTAAGCCGCGCAGGTGGAGCAGATATAAACGAAAGCGATAGAAGCCAGATAAGGATTTGCATGTTATTGTTTTTGCATAACGAGACTTTGATTTTAGCTATTTACGCCTCTGTTCTTTTTACGAAGCCTGTGCTGTTATTAAAACCGGAAGACCCTATAAATAGGCTCATACATAAAGGTTAGTAAATTTTGCATAAGTGGTTTACAGTTATTCCATAACTCAGCATGGGTATTTAATAGTTGAGTTTTAAGCCGTTACGAAGAGTATTCCAGAAGTCGAGGCTTTGGAAAGGCTAATTTAATGCGTGGACATAA
>DASQMG010000468.1:0-18041 GCA_035645595.1 Flavisolibacter sp.
TGGCAACCCAACCACCTGGTTTTGGGATTTTGGTAACGGCGCTACATCTACTTTAAAGGCTCCATCTACTACGTATTTTATTCCGGGCAGTTACACCGTAACGCTTACGGCTACAAATGCATCGGGTGCTACTACAAAAACCAAACAGCAATACATAACAGTTTACGGTAAGCCTCTTGTTAATTTTACTGCCAGTGATTCAACTGGATGCTACCCTTTCCCGGTACGTTTTACAGATTTATCGGTGGCAAGCCCGGGTACTTCCCACACAAACTGGTTTTGGGATTTAGGTGATGGCGGGCAGGCAACTTCTCAGACCGCACAGAACACATACCTTAATACAGGCAACTACACCGTATCGCTAAAAATCACCAACGATAAAGGTTGCTGGAGTGTATTTACCAAACCAGCGTACGTAAAAATTGATGGAGGAGTAAAAGCTGATTTCAACTCTGCACTCCCGTCGGTTTGTCGCACACCGGTTACGGTTGCATTTACCAATAGTTCTACCGGGCCTGGCTTACTAACGTACCAATGGGATTTTGGCGATGGAAGCACATCTGCACAAACTAATCCTTCACACACATACACAACTCCCGGGATATATTCAGTAAGCCTGGTAACTATCAGCAGCAACGGATGCAGGGATACGTTGAAAAAGCTTAATGTATTCAACCTGCAGGATATTATCACCTCCTTCACAGCCCCGGATAGCGTATGTGTAAACAATGCAGTGAATATCACCAACACATCTTCTACAACGGCCGCCAGCACCCTGTGGAATTTTGGCGATGGCACAACAGCCACATCTGCCAGTAGTGTAAAACACTATTCTTCCCCCGGTACTTATACGATCAAACTGTTGCAGTCGTATGGCGCCTGCTCCGACTCTGCCAGTAAAATCATTTTGGTAAAACCCCGCCCTACGGCAATTTTTACTGCCGATAAAACGGCTTTTTGTCGAACACCCGCTACGGTAAACTTCACCAGTGCTTCAACAGGCGCTGATTCTTACCTTTGGAATTTTGGCGATGGCGCCACTTCAACAGAGCCATCACCCTCTCACACCTATACTGCTTATGGTAACTATACAGTAACCTTAGTTGCAAAAAGTTCCAATGGGTGTACCGACAGTGTAAGAAAGCAGGCTTATATCAAAATAAGCAAACCGGCTATAACATTTGCTTCTTTACCGGCAGAAGGCTGCATACCCTACACTGCTACTTTCGTTGCCAATATTTCTTCGCCCGAACCCGTTGCTACCTACTTATGGAATTTTGGTAACGGTGTAACCTCCACCGCTGCATCACCTTCGTATACCTATTCTGCACAAGGCAGTTATACGGTAACGCTGACCATCACTACTGGTAGTGGCTGTACCGAAACATATACCCTGCCGCATGCTGTAATAGTGGGTACAAAACCTGTTGTAAATTTTTCTGCCGTACCTAACCCTGTTTGTGCTTTCCAGCCCGTTTCCTTCACCAACCTAACCACAGGTAGCGGCATGCAATATCTATGGCTTTTTGGCGATGGAAGCACATCTTCTTCAGAGAATCCATTACACGAGTACGGCGATACCGGTATTTTTAATGTAACACTATTCGTAAAAAATAACGGTTGCAGAGACTCTTTAAAAATTGATAGCCTGATACGGGTAAAACCGCCCATTGCAGAATTTACGGAAAAGAGTGATTGTGTCGATAAGCTTCGATACACCTTTACCGACCGGTCGTTAGGTGCTACTACCTGGTTATGGGATTTTGGCGATGGCATTACCTCTACCCAACGAAGCCCAATACACGTTTTTGCCGCTTATGGCACTTATTCGGTTAAACTAACGGTAACAAATGATACCTGTTCGCATCAAAAAATTAAAGTATTGAAAATTGTGAACGGTACACCGGATTTTGTAGCAGTGCCAACCATTGCATGCAAAGGTTCTGTCATCAATTTCATAGCCGATACCACCAACGCTGCAAATATTGTACGTTATCAATGGAACTTTGGTCACGGAGGCCCAGCTGGTTCGGGAATTAATACTGCAACCGTTTATAGGAATGCCGGCACGTATTCGGTTGGCCTTACGGTAACGGATATTGCAGGTTGTATTAGCTCTACGGTAAAGCCAAATTATATTACTATCACAGGACCAACCGCAAAGTTTACAGCCAGCAATAACACAGGATGTAAGGGCTTAACCGCAACGTTTACCGACTCGTCTAAAGGTGATGGCACCAGTGGCATAACTTCCTGGCGTTGGAACTTTGGCGATGGCACTATCATCAATAGCACAACAGCACAGCCGGTACAACATACTTATCTTACTGCCGGTTCATTTTCGGTCTCATTAAAAGTTACTGATGCCGGCGGATGCAGCGACAGTCTTGTTCTTCCGGCCCTGGTAAACACATCAAACATAAAAGCCGATTTTTATTCCGTTGATACCATCAGTTGCCCAGGTGCAACTATCCGTTTTACAAATGCTTCCACCGCAACAACGGCTTACACCAGTGCGTGGAGTTTTGGCGATGGGACATCATCAACACAAAAAAGCCCGGTGACTAATTACAGCAGCGATGGGAGGTATGATGTGCAATTGAAAATCCGTGACGCTAACGGTTGCACTGATTCTCTGAAACGACCTCAATACATTCTCATTAAAAGTCCTGTCGCCAGCTATCGAGTTAGTGATTCAGCCAGTTCATGCACACCGTTCCAGGTAAACTTTACCAATACATCGCAGTTTTATACGAGTTATGTATGGGACCTTGGCGGCGGTACCAGCACCATTACCAATCCAACGCAGTACTATAATCAACCGGGTATTTATCAAACCAAATTAATTGTTACCAGTGCAGGTGGGTGTAAGGATACCGCCAGGAAAAATATTACAGTGCACGATCTACGAAGTGCCCGCATTAGTTATTTACCACTTAGCGGATGTAAACCATTGACGGTTGACCTTAAAGCGATAGCTCCCGCGAGCATGAGCTATGTATGGGATTTTGGCGATGGCACCATCACCAGCGGTAATGATACGGCTTCGCAACATGTATACAATTTCTTTGGCGACTTTGTACCGAAACTGATTTTAACCGATGCAAGCGGCTGCGTGATTCCGGTAACTGGCCCTGATACCATCCGGATACAAGGCGCTACCACTAAATTTGGCCTGGATAAAAAGCTATTGTGTGATAGCGGCACCATTCATTTTATAGATTCAACCACGTTCAACAACCCCATTATTAACTACTCATGGAACTTTGGCGACGGCACTGTTTCTTCACTACCTTCTCCATCGCATTATTACCGTGCACCCGGTATTTATCCAGTGTCGTTAAATGTGCTTACACAAAATAATTGTGTAGATACATTCAGGTTGAGCGTTCCGGTTAAAGTAGTGCAATCACCTGATGTACGCATAGAAGGCGACTCGGTAATTTGCGTGGGCGATGGCATGAATCATTTAGGAGAATTTAACCGGCCTGACAGTTCCCTTGTACGCTGGGCGTGGAACTTTCCAAATGGTAAAACTGCCGATGTAAAATTGCCCCAGCGCCAGTTGTACACCGTTGCCGGAAATTTTACAGTGCAAACTATTGCCATCAACAGCAGTGGCTGCCCCGATACAGCACGAAAGGCCATCAAGGTCAATCCTATACCTACTGTTACGTTACCTTCGGTAATAACAACAAGAACAGGTACACCTGTTCAGATACCAGCCACTTATTTGGGAGGTGTTATAGGTTATAGCTGGACGAATTTTGAAAGCTTAAATTGCACTACGTGTCCGGAGCCAATTGCAAGTCCGAAATTCAATACCAAATACGAGGTAGCTTTTGTGGACAGCAATGGTTGCCGTAACAAAGGCGAAGTCCAGGTAATTGTTTTTTGTAACAACGACAATGTATTTGTACCCAATACATTTTCACCCAACGGCGATGGGAGCAACGATGTGTTTTATGTACGGGGCAAAGGATTAAACCGTGTAAAGTCATTGCGCATTTTTAACCGCTGGGGGCAGGTTGTTTTTGAACGCATGAATTTTGCCGTGAATGATGCATCAGCCGGTTGGAACGGGACGTACAACAATAGCAAGCCAGTGCCGGATGTTTACGTTTACCAAATGGAAGTTTGGTGCGATAACAGTACAGTGGTGAGCTTTGATGGCAATGTAGCGTTGATACAATAGGTAGTCGTTAGTTGGCGTTGAAAGAAGAACTTTGTATTAAAAATTTAAGAAAAAACAAATGAAGATAGTTTTACAAAAAAGGTGGAATACAGCAAAAGCGAATTGTGT
The DNA here is from genome assembly GCA_035645595.1 of Flavisolibacter sp. Lineage (GTDB taxonomy): Bacteria > Bacteroidota > Bacteroidia > Chitinophagales > Chitinophagaceae > Flavisolibacter. The sequence goes on from DASQMG010000468.1 coordinate 4,304, forward strand.
TTTGGGGCTACTGCTTATTGTATATAGTGTACAGCCCACTTCTTATCTTGCTGCCCAGGACATTCACTTCTCCCAGTTTTTTGAAGCGCCGCTATTACGCAACCCTTCCCTTGCAGGAATTTTTACGGGTGACATTCGGATACAAGCTGTTTACCGCGACCAATGGAACAGTGTAACTACCGCTTATAAAACAGCTTCATTAAATGGGGAATATAAAATGCCGGTTGGCAAGGCGGATGATTTTGTAACGGTAGGGTTGCAATTACTGCAGGATAGAGCAGGAACAATTTCCTGGGTATCTACACATGTACTACCGGCTGTTAATTATCATAAATCATTAAGCAACGAACGAACAAAATATTTGTCGCTGGGCTTTATGGGCGGCTGGGTGCAAAAGCGTTTTGACAGAACCAAGATGACAACCAACAGCCAGTTTGATGGCCTGGGCGATGGCGAAAATAATTTACAGCCGCAGTACAGTTATTGGGATGCATCGGTGGGTATGAGTTATAATGCGCAACTAAACAGCAATCCAGAAAATAATTTCTATTTAGGTGTTGCTTATCATCATTTCAATAAACCCAAAAACTCTTTTTACCGCAATCCTTCAATTGAGCTTACACCTAAAACAGACATCTCAGCAGGCATACGTTTTGGTGTTACCGAAGCTAGTTATGTTACACTGCAGGGTAATCAATCTTTACAAGGTGAGTTCAGCGAAACGGTAGTTGGCGGTATGTATGGTGTAAAGCTTGGACCTGATTTAGACAAGCCTGCCTATACGTTGCACGGCGGTGCTTTCATTAGAATGAATGATGCGATTATACCTGTGGTGAAAGTTGATTACGCTCCATTCTCTTTCTCACTTAGTTATGATGTAAACACTTCCAAACTAAGAAGTTCCAGCTATGGGCGCGGCGGTTTTGAATTAGGTGTTTCCTATGTTGGTTTTAGCGACAGGGCAAATTCGAGTTTGAATGCTGTGGTATGCCCGAAGTTTTAAGTTGGTGGCCTACCGGTTTTACATTTGATAGTTTTTACACTTAACTGAACTGCCGGTATCTGGCTTTTGTTGCGTCGCACTGTTGTACGTTCTTATCGCTATTCATCAATATAACCTCTTCCTCTATTTAGTATTGATTATTAAATAGGGTTAGAGCAAGAACATGCGTTTATTAATTGTTTGGCGCAATAAACTTCACTATGGAACAACAAGAACAACTGGTTTTGGAGCCACTACTTAATGAAAACAAAGTGGGAAGACGTAACCTACTACCTGTGTGGATGAAGGTTTTTATTTGGATTTTTATGATTACAGGTGCAATAGCACCAATCTGTTTTTTAGCGGGTCTTTCAAATGCCAGCGTGCAACTTTCATTATATGGTTTAGAGACTACAGATCCACTTTCTGTAGCAGGGCTGTTAATCTCCGTATTGTTTCTTTTCAAAGGGATGGTTGCATATAGTCTCTGGACAGAAAAAAACCGGGCTATTAGCCTGGGAGTTGTCGATGCGTTGGTGGGCATTGCGATTTGTCTTTATAGCATGGCTATTGCGCCTTTTGTGAACAACCAACCAGGTTTTATCTTTGATTTTCGTTTGGAACTGGTGGCATTGATTCCTTACCTGATGAAGCTGCGAAAGATTAAACCACACTGGTAGGGCTGCCAAGTGCGCCTACCAGCAGATTTATAAAACCAAGGCGAAAGAGAGCAGCCAAATACTGCAATCTTATTAAACAGCAGAACAGAATTGGAGCAGTGAAAACTTAAAATACCCTGCCTTATTAAGGCATCTTTCACGTTGGGCGCATGTAGTTCAACCCCAATAATTGAATTAGAAGCCAAAGTCAAATTTTCCTGCTACTATGAATACCTGTACATATAGTAAGAAGAGGCAGCACCATTTTATTGTTCTTTGCTCGCACGATCTAATCTGCACTTGCTCAATCGCTATCCTTGTGAGCAAATAAAAGCCACCATTGTTTTAATAGATAAAAACAAATCTTTCTATATTTTCATCAGTAATATCTATACGATGAATTTACAGCAACTCGAGTATATCGTAGCGTTGGACACCCACCGGCATTTTGAGAAAGCAGCAGAAAAATGTTTTGTTACACAGGCCACATTAAGCATGATGATTAAAAAGCTGGAGCAGGAAATTGAGGTTATTGTCTTTGACAGGAGCAAGCAGCCTGTGGTACCCACCGAAATAGGGAAAGCCATTATTGAACAGGCAAGAGTGGTATTAAAAGAAACAAGTTTGCTAAAACTTCTTTCAAAAGAAATAAAAGGTAGTACAGGTGGAGAACTGCGCATTGGTGTGATACCTACAGTTGCCCCCTATTTATTGCCTCTTTTCCTGACACAATTTCTGAAAACACACCCTACAGTTAAACTAAAAATAGTGGAACAGACTACGGAGCACCTGCTAAAGCTTCTTTCAACGGACAAGTTAGATGTGGGCATTATGGCAACGCCACTATCTGAAAAAGGCTTCGCGGAAAAGCACCTGTTTTACGAAGAATTTAAAGTGTATGTGGCTGATGATAATAAAAGCCTTAAAAAAAAATACATTTTGGCTGAAGATATAGATATAAATAAACTCTGGCTGCTGGAGGAAGGCCACTGCCTTCGGTCCCAAGTACTGAATTTATGTGAGATACAAAAGCAACAGGCCGTTATTCATCACCTAGACTATGAAACAGGAAGCATAGAAAGCCTGCTGAAAATTACTGAAATGAATGGTGGCATTACAATTATTCCACACCTGGCAACCATTCACTTTGATAAACAGGGTAAAGAAAAATTAAGGCATTTTAAACCACCGGTTCCGGTGCGGGAAATTAGTTTGGTAACATACAGACATTTTGTAAAAAAGGGGTTGCTGCAAATTTTAGAAAAGGAAATAAGCGATGCTGTAAAACCGCATATCAATACCAAGCTGGAAACTGATGTTATTGCTGCATCCTGATTACAAGCTTTCTTTATGAACTCTTTACAAAAAAAATTGTTACTATAGCGAAACAACTACCATGACATTACAAATAGGACAATCCGCACCTGACTTTACTTTATTTGCTACAGACAAAAAGGAGGTTTCTTTATCAGGTTTCAAAGGGCAAAATGTTTTGCTTTTGTTTTTCCCTTTGGCGTTTACTTCTGTCTGTACCGTAGAGCTTTGCGCCGTAAGAGATAATTTAAAAATGTACGAAGAGTTTGAAGCACAGCCCATTGGCATTTCGGTTGACTCCCTATATACACTGGCAAAATACCGCGAAGAGCAACACCTGAACTTCCCCTTGCTCAGCGATTTTAATAAAGAAGTTTCAACCAATTATGGGGCTTTATACGAACAGTTTGGTTTTGGCATGAGGGGCGTTTCTAAACGGGCGGCTTTTTTAATTGATAACGAGGGTATTATTCAATATGCAGAAGTGTTGGATAATGCCGGCCTTCAGCCAGACTTTCAGGTGATTAGGGAAACATTAACCCGCTTAAAAGTATAATTACCCGTTTTAATTTTTTTTCGGCATCGCCTTTGCTTTTTTTAGAAATCTAAAGTATCATTGTGCTTTAATCTATTAAAACCTGTTATCTGAAGAGACTTTTACTTATAGTGGCCGTTCTTATTGTTTCAACCGCATCACAAGCTCAGGATAGTAAAACGAGTTTACCGGCGGGCCTGCAAACAAGCATAGTGAGGTTTTACCCTAACCCCGCCACCTCCGTTATTAATTTTGATTTTCAAAAAGCTTACGCCCAAGGTTATTCTATACAAATTTTCAACGCTATTTTAGGACGTAAAATGTACGATGCTGGTAATATGCCTGAGCGTACAGTTATCAACCTCACCGATTTTAGCCGGGGCGTTTATATTTATCAGCTTAAAGACAAAACGGGGAGAATGGTGGAGTCTGGCAAATTTCAGGTGTCTAAGTAACGAGCCTGAATTGGATTTTGGGTTCGATCGGATAAACGGCAATAGCTAACTTTTATAAAAAGGTCATTCATTTTGAATGACCTTTTTCTTTTCTTAATAGTCACTCTTAGAGTATGCACCCATTTCAGAGGACCTGCACAATCATAAATTTCAAATAATTTGTATTCTCCATGCTCCGGATAATAGGATGGTCGGATGACTGCGCCTTAAATGTTACCTGCCGTATCCTTCTACGTGCATCTTTAGCAGCGGCGTCTATTGTTTGCAGAAACATTTCAGGAGAAACCAGGTTTGTGCAGCTTGAGGTTACAAGAAACCCACCCGGTTTTATCAACTTCATTCCCCTCAGATTAATTTCCTTGTAACCTGTAATGGCTTTATCAATTGTAGCCCGGCTCTTGGTAAACGCCGGTGGATCCAGCATTACTACATCATACTTTCTTTCTTTTGTGCTCCAGCTTTTCAATACGTCAAAAGCGTTGGCAGCTTCAAATTTCACAATATTTTGCAAGCCATTCAATTCGGCATTTTTGTTGGCCTGAGCCACAGCACCCTCTGAAATATCCAGTCCTAAAACTGATTTTGCGCCATAGTGCGCGGCATGAATTTCGAAAGTTCCGGTGTAGGTAAACGCACCCAAAACATCAGCTCCTTTTACAATATGCTGAATAGCGCGCCGGTTATCCTGCTGGTCTAAAAAATAGCCCGTCTTTTGACCAGCCTCGATATCAACATAAAATTGCAAACCATTTTCGTTAATGATGATTTTAGTATCAAACGGTTCCGACAAAAAACCCTTGGCCTGTGACAGTCCTTCCAGTTCACGTACCGGCACATCGTTTCGCTCATAAATTCCTTTCGGCTTAAAAACGGTTTCCAACGCCTTAACCAAAGCAGGTTTCCACATGTCAATTCCCAGGGCAAGGGTTTGAATCACAAAATAGTCGTTAAACTTATCAATGATCAGTTGCGGTAGTCCATCAGCTTCTCCAAAAACGAGGCGGCAGTTTTCGGTATAGCCAATACTTTGGCGGTAGGCCCAGCATTGTTTGATCTTGTTCAGGAAAAAAGCCTCATCAATTTCCATCTTCTTATCCTGCGTAAGTAGGCGAACCAATATTTGCGATTGCTGGTTGAAATAGCCTTTGCCGGCAAATTTACCATCGTGAAAATAGACTTCTACAATTTCACCAGGTTCCGGTGAGCCTTCGATCCTGTTTACCTCATTGCTAAAAATCCAGGGGTGACCGTTTGCTATTCGCTGGGCTATTTTACGGTTCAGGTGCACTTTACTCATGCTGCAAAGATGGGCAGAATAAGTTGACAGCTACTGGTTTAGGACTGGTATAAAGTTCATATTGCGTTGTAAAAGTATGTGATAGAATTAAGGGATGTCAACTGCCTACTGCCAACGCTGACTTCATTTTGTTAGAACCCTGCCAATAAAGACATTTTGTCCCTCTTTAACCGCTTGGCAATATTCTTGAAACCTACCTTTGCACACAATTTTTTATGACCATGAATAAAGAGGAAATACAGGATAATAGCACTGTTCAGGAAAAAGAGCCAATGGATTTTAGCATTAACTCCGATGAAAGTATAGATGGTAACCAGCATTTAAACGAACCGGTTACAGACGAATCGGAAGTGGAAGAATTAAAAGAGCAAATTGCACAGTTGAACGATAAATATTTACGACAGGTAGCAGAGTTTGATAACTTCCGCCGCCGTACTGCCAAAGAAAGAATTGAAATGATTCAAACGGCAGGTAAAGATGTAATTACAGATTTGCTTGATGTACTGGACGATAGCGAAAGGGCACAAAAAGGGTTGGAAAATGCTGATGATCTCTCGCAAATTAAAGAAGGTGTCAGCCTTGTATTTTCAAAGTTGCGCAACACACTTTCAGCCAAAGGTTTGAAGCCGATGGAAGTGGTAAATACCGAGTTTAACGCTGACTTACACGAAGCGATTACTGAAATTGTTGCAGGCGATGAAATGGTGGGCAAAGTAGTGGCCGAAGTGCAGAAAGGCTATTATCTTAACGATAAGATCATCCGGTTTGCCAAGGTAGTGGTAGGCAAATAAGATCCTATGTCTCTAAAAGATACTTAGATAAAGGATATTTTTTATCATAATTAGTTCTTTGTAATAAAATTTTTTGTGCCGTGCAGAGGTGATACTACTAGTCTGTCGTTGCGTCGCACTTTTCAAGGTTTGGTAATTCTATTGGGCGAAAAATGCACGACAGAATTACAACAAAACAAGGGAGCGCCGCCGCTGTCGCTTAAAGGCGTTACAAAAGCTGGCAGCAAAAAATTTAAACTATATAATCGCTCTCCGGTGTTCGGAGGGGCTAAAACTCTCCGCTTCAGGCGGAATGGAAGCTACAATGTCAAAACGAGATTACTACGAAATATTAGGTGTGGGCAAAGGGGCCGCTGCGGATGAAATTAAAAAGTCGTACCGCAAAGTAGCCATGCAATATCACCCCGACCGCAACCCTGGCGATAAAGGGGCTGAAGAAAAATTTAAAGAAGCAGCTGAAGCCTACGAGGTTTTAAGTGATACAGATAAGCGGGCTCAATACGACCGATACGGCCACGCCGGTGTAAGTGGGGCGGGGCGGGGTGGCAACAGCCAAAATATGGAGGATATCTTCAGCCAGTTCGGCGACATCTTTGGCGAAGATGTTTTCGGTTCTTTTTTTAGCGGTGGCGGCGGACGCCGCGGCGGTGGTGGACAGCGTGCAGCCCGTGGCATACGCGGCAGCAACCTTCGCATTAAATTAAAGCTTACCTACGAAGAAATAGCTAAAGGAGTTACTAAAAATATCAAGGTAAAGAAACATGTGCCTTGTACCACCTGTAGCGGCAGTGGTGCAAAAGACAAAGGCAGTGTGCAAACCTGCGGTACTTGCGGTGGCAGCGGCCAGGTACGTAAAGTGACCAACACCTTCTTAGGGCAAATGCAAACTGTTACTACTTGTTCTACCTGTAGTGGTGAAGGAACAACCATAACCTCAAAATGTAGTAACTGCAAAGGTGAGGGCAGAGTGTATGGCGAAGAAACGGTTAACATCGATATACCGGCTGGCGTACAGGAAGGGATGCAATTAAACATCAGTGGAAGAGGCAATTCCGGCGAACGCGGTGGGTCTCCCGGCGACCTTATAATTTTAATTGAAGAGGAAGCACATAAGGAATTGCAACGGGAAGGATTGAACGTAGTTTACGAACTGCACATCACTTTTTCTGATGCTGTTTTTGGATCACAGATAGAAGTACCGACCATTGATGGCAGGGCAAAAATTAAAATACCCGCTGGAACGCAAAGCGGTAAAATTTTCCGTTTGAAAGGCAAGGGTTTCCCGGCAGTGAACAGCTATGAAAAAGGCGACCAGTTAGTGCATGTAAATATTTGGACCCCGCAGGCAGTATCCTCTGAGGAAAAGGCAATGCTGGAGAAATTAGCTCACTCGCCAAACTTTAAGCCGAATCCTGATAAGAATGAGAAGTCGTTCTTTGATAAGATGCGGGAGATGTTTACGTAAAAGAAGGCTTTGAGCATCTGGCTTTTAGCTTTAACATAGAAAAGGAGGAGGATAAAGCTTATCCCTCTCCTTTTTGCTTTAATAAAAGCTAGTAATCCCTAAAACTGGAAATATATAAACGAGCCGCTGCTTTCGATGAAAATTTAATTGGTGCAAAATAAGCGCGATAAAAAAGAAGGCGATGAATGTGTAGGAGTTGAGGTAGAAATGACAATTATAAAACCAAATGAAATTAATTTAATATTTCAAATGAAATTTTTAGAAGCAAAATTTTTGGTTAGTCATCTTTCTTTCGCTTCTTACCATATAGTTTCTTCGCCTCCTCTACCAACTCCAAAAATTCTTTCTGCGAAAAATTGTTCATATCAGCAGCAGGTTTGGCAATCTCCAGCACATCATTCCATGTACTATTTTTTACAAATTTTGAATTTCGTAAAAGAGACCCAAACATAATTACCGATGAAGCAAATTTGTGAGCGTTGGAAAGCTGGTTAAACGGAGTAAAGAAGAGTTGCGGCTGCTCACTCATTTGGCAGACCGTATTGTTACCGGTGTTTTTATAACGCAGGATAAAATTAGCGGGGTCTGTTAATTGCTTTTGATTTCCATCAACCGGAACAATTTCAAATGCTGCGATAGATGAATAGGCAGAACCAATTTCCCCACCTTCTAAATTTGCGGCCGTATCTCTTATCGCTCCTACTTTATTATCGAAGCCAATCAGGCGGTACTCTTTTACAAACTGGGGATTGAATTGCACAGAAAGAAAAGCGTCATCTGCTACGGTATATAGCGTTTGCATAAATTCCTTCAGCAACACTTTTTCTACTTCTTTATAACTGTCCAAATAAGCAAAATTACCATTACCCCTTTGCGCCAGTGTTTGAATTTTCGAGTCTTTATAGTTACCCATGCCTATACCCAGGCAGGTTAAATAAACACCGGCACTACGTTGTGAGGCAATCATCTCTTCCAGTTCTTCTTCCTTTTTTAAACCCACATTAAAATCACCGTCGGTGGCTAAAATAACACGGTTGTTACCGCCTTTAATAAAATGTGCTTTTGCTAAACTATAGGCCAGTTTGATGCCCGATTCACCAGGTGTAGAACCGCCAGGTTGCAGGCTATCAATTACCTTGAATATCTTTTCTTTTTCGGCACCACTTGCTGGTTGTAGTGCTATCCCTACCGTACCGCCATATACAACGATCGAAACCGAATCGGTTGCACGTAGATTATTTACCAATGCCTTAAAACCGCTTTTTAAAAGTGGCAGGCGGTTAGGCATATCCATTGAGCCCGATACATCAATTAAAAAAACCAGGTGGCTTTGCGGGATATTATCAAGAGACAATTTTCTTGAAGCGATTTGTGCAAACAATAGCTGGTTTCCTTTATTCCAGGGGCAATTGGTAAGTGTGGTAGTTATTTGAAACGGCTTGCCATCCGGAGGCTCGGTATAGGCAAGATTAAAGTAGTTAAGCATCTCCTCAATTCGTACCGCCTCGGGCGGCACTACTGAATTCATAGTAAGAAAGCGGCGTATGTTACTATAAGATGCACGGTCAACATTTAAACTCAACCCCGTTGTAGGATAGGCATCGGCCTTGATGAAATTGTTCTCTACAATGCTTGCGTACGTTTCATCCCCGATAAACCAAAGCTGTTGTTCTTCCCGTCTTAAATTTTGGGTGAGAGAGGCTAATTTATTAGGCGTTGTGCTTTTTACAACGACCGCTTTCTTTAAAATAATTTCATTAAACTTATCAGCATTAATAATGCGCTTTTCCTTTTGATAGCCTTCGCGAAAAATGGTGAGTGTATCGGTTTTTGCCGGAGTTAAAATACCAAAGCTGCCATCGCTGCCCGACTTATATAAATATCCGCTGCTATGCAAAAGCATGGTCACATTTTGCAATGGCTGGCCTCCTTCGTCCTTTACATGGCCCTTACTATAAAATTGTTGAGTGGCAGCAAGCAAAGGAAAAAGAAGCGGGAAAACGATATAGGCAATGCGCTTCAAAACAGTTATTACCGGGAAAAGATACAAAACAATAAGTGAGCAATCAAATGGCCGCTGACAACTGGTAAATTTCCTTTAGGTTCCGGCCCAGTCCATCATAATCTAACCCATAGCCAACAACGAATTTGTCAGGTATAATAAAGCCTACATAATCTACTGTAAGCGGAAACTTAGTGGCCTCTGCTTTATGAAGAAGTGTGACAATCTTGAATGAAGCGGGTTGTTGGTGATGAAGCTGTGGCAGAAAATTATGCAGCGTTTTCCCGGTATCAACAATGTCTTCTACAATTACCACGTCGCGCCCAAATAAGTCATGATCCAGGCCAATGGCAGTGATAACATGGCCTGTACTTTTCATACCCCGATAGGAGGCCAACTTGATAAAACAGATTTCGGCCTCTATGGTCAGGTGCTTAAATAAATCGGCAGCAAACATGAACGATCCGTTTAAAATAGCAATAAACAAGGGGCGTTTACCTTTATAATCGTTGTTAAGCAATGAAGCCAAGTCTATAATCTTTTCCTGTATCGTTTCAGCTGATAAATAAGTATCGAAAGTTTTATCGTGCAGCGTAATGGAGGTCATTATCGGGTTTGTTTAATACGTACCTGTTGGCCAATCCTCAAATCGTTTGTAGTTAATTCATTCCACTTCCTTACATCATCTATCCCTGCTTCATATTTTTTGGCGATGCTGTACACAGTTTCTTTTGGCTGTACAACGTGAAGTAAATAGCCTTCTTCTGCTTCAGCGTCCATTACAGTTTCAGGTGTTTTATATACCGCTTTCATAAAGACTGGCTTTTGTAATGCCAATTTGGGCATACCAGGCGCAGTTTCCTGCAAGTATAATTTTTCTCCTGCCTCAACCTGTACACCGGGTGTTAAGAAGTTATATTGTAATAAGCTTTCCAGCCGTATTCCTTCTGCCTGCGAAATGGCATAAAGCGTTTCACCAGTGGCCACCACATGGGTTTCATTAGCACCGGCTTTACGTTTACGCTGTAAGTACAACAACCCATCTTCAGCGGTCACATCGCCGTCTTTCATATCATTAAAATCAAGAAGGCGGGATAATGAAATATGATTATCCTCCGCAACCTTTAAATACGATGTTCCTTTTTGAATGAAGATTACCTTAGTGTCATTTATCCTGAATACCCCATCCGGATAAACTGCTTTTGCAGTAACTACTTTTGCTTCAGGTTCAGCAAAAATCTCTGTGCTCTTTGCCCAATATGGCGCATTTACATCTTTTGGTTTTCGACCTAAAGCAATCAGCGTATAGTCCTGCAGATTATAATCGCGGATAAGTTTGATTAATATTTGGGGATATTTTGGGTTGGTAGCATAACCTGCTTTCTTTAATCCAAAAGCCCAGGCTTCATAATCGGTGGGGTCGAGGGTAAATAGGGATGAATAGTGAGAGCGGTTTTTTAAAAAATCGGAATGATCTCTGTAGGAGATCATAGGATCGTTGTATTTACGAAAGCACTCCCCTCTTGCATCATCGTCATGATAAACCTTCTCGCCTTCCCATTCTGTTTTGCACTTGATACCAAAATGATTGTTTGACTTTAAAACCAGGTTGCTTGTGCCGGCGCCTGTTTCATGAACGCCCTGTGCTAATGTAATAGCAGCAGGCACACCCGTGCGCTGCATTTCTTCCATGGCAACATCCCTGTATTTTAAAATGTAAGCTTCAATAACAGCACGGGATTGTGCAAAAAGATTTTGACCGGCAAGAGCGGTTACTAACAGGATGGCAATTGCAAGTTTCTTCATGGATTCATTCCTAAGGGTTAAAAATTCAGTACAACTTTCGCAGCAGGTACAAACCATCTCGTATGGGCAGCAATAGCTTTTCAACATCATTTCTTTGCCAAATAAACTCGTTGAATGCCTGGATGGCTTTTGCGTTTTTTCCCTTTACTATTGTTTCTAAAACCTGGCCGTGAAATAGCACATTATCCGCTAAAATAAACCCGTTCTGCTTCACGAAAGGAAAAACAAGGTTAAAATAATTTATATAGGCCGGCTTATCGGCATCAATAAAAACCAAATCCCACGGTTCTACCAGTTGGCCGATGATATCTAACGCATTGCCGATATGTAAAATTATTTGTTCCTTAAAAAAACTTCGATCAAAATACGATTGAGCCCTTGTGGCCTCGTCGTTTCTTAACTCAACTGTATGCAAAACACCACCTGCTGTGAGGCCTTTAGCGAGGCATAAAGCGCTGTAACCGGTAAAGGTTCCTATTTCTAAAATGCGCTGTGGCTTAACCATGCAGCTTACCATCTCCAAAAATTTTCCCTGCAAATGACCGCTTAGCATTTGCGAATGGGCATGTTGCGTATAGGTGAATTCCGCCACCTCGGAAAGCAGGCTATCTTCAGACGAAGTAAATTTTTCGGCATAAGCCTGTGCCAGGCCATTAACGATCTCCATTGGCTGCCATAGTATTAATTCCTGAATCCCTTCCTGGTTTTGAGATTAACCACAGTCCTAAGAAAGTAACAATTCCGTTGTAAATCAAAAGTTCGGTTCCGATCTTGAACTTACCAAACAGTGAAACAGAAAGCGACTGCACACTTTCTACCCACGGCCCTTCTAGTTTTAATTGCCGTTGCCACCACTCAATGTTGTTGATAAAATCAATACCTAAAATAATTAATGGAGCAAGCAAACAAACATACAAGGCCGCACGGTCGTTGATGGTTCGCTTCGTCATTATGCCAAAAGCAAACAGGCCTAACAAAGGCCCATACGTAAACCCGGCAACTTTTAGAATTATATCAATGATGGATTTGCTATCCATTACTTTAAAGGCCATCACCATCAAAAAAAAGATGGCGGCGAACGTAAAGTGTACTGTGAGTCGTGTGCGTTTTTTTTGCTTTTCGGTCAGATTTTCTTTCCTTTTTAGTCCTAATATATCAATACAAAAAGATGAAGTAAGTGCGGTTAAAGCACCATCTGCGCTGGGGAAGAGAGCAGAAATAAGCCCGATAATAAAAATGATGGAAATAGCTGCCGGCATTATTCCTTTCAACGCAATGGTAGGGAACAAATCATCACCCGGCACAACAACATTATTGGCCCGACCATACAGATATAACACACCACCCAACAATAAAAATAAAAAGTTAACCACCACCATGATCACGCTGAACGTCATCATATTTTTTTGCGAATCGCCCAATCTTTTTACGCTTATATTTTTCTGCATCATCTCCTGGTCAAGGCCGGTCATACCAATAGTAATAAACATCCCACCCAGTATGCTTTTTAAAAAGAACCCGGACGAGTTTATATCCGTATTGAAAATTTTGGTAAGATTATTTTGTCCTAATTCCTGAAGGGTAGAACCAACAGAGTGATTTAAGTTGCCCATGATATAAATGATGCAAACCACCAGCCCCAAGAGCATGAAGGTTGTTTGCAAAGTATCGGTATAAACAATTGTTTTAACGCCGCCTTCAAACGTGTATAAAAGAATCATTAGTAAAATGATGAAGGTGGTTACACCAAAGGAGATACCGAGATCTTTTAAAATAAAAATCTGCAGTACGTTTATCACTAAGAACAACCTTGCTGTTGCGCCTAATGTTCTTGAAATAATAAAAAATAACGCCCCAGTTTTATACGACACCATCCCAAACCGGTGTTGCAAATAATTGTAAATGGACGTAAGGTTTAAGCGGTAATACAAAGGCAATAAAACAAAAGCAATAACAACATAGCCAATAAGGTAACCAATGACTACCTGGAAATAAGAAAACCCGGCTGTGCCCACTGTACCCGGCACTGAAACAAACGTTACGCCGCTAAGTGAAGTGCCGATCATGCCAAAAGCCACCAACATCCAGTTGGAGTTTTTGTTACCGATGAAAAAGGAATCGTTGTTGGAGTTTCGGGATGTATACCAGGCAACTATCAGCAGGATTGCAAAATACCCTATGACAAACGAGAGCAATACAGTAGAACTCATGCGTTATTTTTTAATGAAATTATAAACAAGGCCAATCGTGTGTTTTGAAGATAGAAAAATTTGTCTTCCTTTTGCGGCACAAAATAGTGTAATGAGTACGATTAAAAAACTGGCTATTTTTTGCGGCAGTAAAAGCGGAACGAATGTTTTATATCAGCAGCAGGCAAAAGAGTTAGCCGTAATACTTGCTGATAAAAAAGTAGAGCTGATTTATGGGGGCGG
>DASQMG010000469.1:0-2785 GCA_035645595.1 Flavisolibacter sp.
TGCCCCGAGCCCCGGTGTGTATGATCATTTGCTGGATACGCTAAAGGAACTGCCTAACAATTTAATGTATGCCATGCAGGTAGATCAGGACGTTAACTGCCGCACGGTAGGGCGCTGTGTTTATGGAGCTCCCATTGACCGGGAGTTGGGCGATATGATACCACTAGATGACAGTGATAAAATACGTGACCTCGCCAGTGATGCCTCCCGTCATTTTAGTTATGTGCGCTACAATGCCAACCTTAGTGAAGAAGGCCTGGAGGAACTGGGCCTCGGCCATATTGATAGCGAGGAAATTCGGCAGATGGATTCCGTAAAAAATATAGCACAGCTTCGGGAAGTAGGACAAGCGGTTGGATGTAAGCAAGTGGACGTAAAAGCCCAATTACGACACTTTATTAAGCAAGAAAGTGCATGATCCGCAACCTATTGTTCACCGCTTTATTTGACACCCGGTGTAAAATGCTAGCCGGCTTATAATACCTGCCTTTCTTGCAGCGGCTTTTAAAAAACGTACAATAGAATTTTGTAAACTATGAATCATCATGCTATGACAAAAGTTTTTATTGTACGGCCCTTTGGAAACAGGGATGTTTTAAAAAAAGATAAAGTAACAGCGAATAGTAGTTCCGTAAAATTTGATTTTGATAAGGTAGAAGAAGAATTAATAAAGCCGGCAATGGCGCAATTGAGCTTAGACGGCGGCACAACGGGTGAAGTCTTTGAAGCGGGTGATATCAGAGAAGACATGTTTTCTGATTTATTGCTTGCAGATATAGTGATAGCGGATATATCGATATACAATGCCAATGTCTTTTATGAGCTTGGGATACGACATGCCCTGCGCGATAAAAGAACTGTTTTAATTAAGTGCCCTGGCTTTGATGAGACGCCTTTCGACATAATCGGCTACAGGTATGTATCCTATGATAAAGAAGCACCCGGTGATGCTTTGTCCCACCTCGTAAAAACAATTGAGGAAACACTGAACGCAGACCGAAAAGACAGCCCGGTATTTAATGTGCTTCCGCAGCTAGAAACTCAGGACCCTGAAAAATATTTAGCCCTGCCGAAAGATTTTATTGAGGAGGTTACAATAGCTTCAGAGTCCTGCCTGGCAGGCAAACTTTCACTACTAGCATTTGAAGCAGAAAGCTTCAGCTGGAAAATTCCTGCTTTGCGCCTAATTGGAGAGGCCTTATTTAAAATGAAATGTTTTCAAATTGGAAAATTAGTGTGGGAGAAAATAAGAAATTATAAACCGGGTGATCTAAAAGCAAACGACAGATTAGCCACCATATACCAGCGATTAGCAGAGGCAGAGATGAAAACAAACAGGGAGGAAGGCGTTTCACTGTTAACAAAATCTGATATGGCTATAGAATCCTTGATTAATAATCAGGGGTTGCCAAATTCGGACAGGGCGGAGGCCTATGCTTTGAAGGCCAGGAATTCAAAAACCCGATGGACAAATTCATGGAATGAATTAACAGAGGATGAACGCAGCACAAGAGCGCAACAATCCATAGACCTTGAAAATGCTATCAGATTTTATGAGAAAGGGTTTTATGAAGATTTAAATCATTTTTATTCGGGCATTAACGCTCTGGGACTCTTAATAACTATGATATGCCTTGCAGAAAAAAATGGGGATATATGGGAATCCGCATATGATTCCTCAGAGGAGGCCCATTTAAAATTAAAAAGCCTCAAGGATAAACTCAAGAAACTAACAGTTGCTGTCCAGGTTTCAATAGAATCAGCTAAAATTAAACAGGAAGCTAAGGGTGATACCGATCCTTGGATTTACATCACTGAGGCTGATTTTGTTTGCCTTACGTCAGACAATCCGGTAAGAGCAGCTAACTTATATAGGAAAGTATTGCAAGGTGCCCGGGAATTAAATGTAGATGCTGTGGTACGCCAATTAAAATTGTACCAGGCGCTAGGTGTAAAAACTGATAACGTAACAGCTGCTTTAAGTGCACTGCCAAAGGAAGATGGTGAGCAAAAAAAAGGGAAACATTTTTTATTATTTACAGGCCACATGATTGATAAAGCCAGTAGAAAAGAACCCCGTTTTCCTCCGTCAAAAGAAGGGCAGGCCCGAGAAGCAATAAAGAAAAAAATAATTGAAGAAAAAAATAAGTTAGATGAGGGTACGGCTTTAATAGGCATAGCTGGAGGGGCCTGCGGAGGAGATATTTTGTTTCATGAAATTTGCGAAGAGCTGGATATAGTTTCCCAGATGCAGCTTGCCTTACCCCGCGAGCAGTTTATAGTAGAGTCCGTTGCATTCGCCGGCCCTTATTGGATTGAGCGATTCGATATACTATACAGAAAATTGCCTCATCCTATTTTAGCAGAAACGAAGGAGTTGCCTGGCTGGCTAAGAAAAAAGCAGGATTATAATATATGGACACGGAATAATTTATGGCTATTAAATAATGCGCTGGTAAAGGGCGGCATCAATATGTCGCTGATTGCTTTATGGGATGGTACCGGAGGGGATGACATTGGTGGCACAGAGCATATGGTGCAGGAGGCAAATAAAAAGGGCGCGAAGATTATAGTGATAGATATAAATAGTATGTAGAATGGCAAAACACATGCGTCACAAGTTATATGTTTTTACATTTCATGTAATTTATACTCTACCTTGCGCAGTGAGAAAGTGTTATAGATAATTTGGAAAAAAGATTGCAGAAAGGTAGGCCCTTTGCTATCTATCTGCTCGTTGAAGCAGTGCAAAAAAGCCGCTTTAATTTATACTTTCCTTTGTCAT
>DASQMG010000470.1:0-5543 GCA_035645595.1 Flavisolibacter sp.
TTACCTTGCGCAAAAATTCAAACGATGGATAGATATAACAGGACTGCCCACGAAATTGACTACCGCATTTTTGGTGAAGAAATGCAATGCGTGGAGATAGAGCTTGATCCGCAGGAAACCGCCGTGGCAGAAAGCGGCGCCTTTATGATGATGGATGACGGCATACAGATGGAAACCATTTTTGGCGATGGCAGCCGGCAGCAAAGCGGGGGCATTTTAGGGAAGCTAATGTCGGCAGGCAAGCGATTGCTTACCGGCGAAAGCTTGTTTATGACAGCGTTTACCAACACCGGTGGCGGAAAACGGAAGGTTTATTTTGCGGCACCGTACGCAGGTAAGGTAATTACGCTTGACCTATCGCGCCATGCCGGAAAAATCATCTGCCAGAAGGATGCTTTTTTATGTGCGGCAAAAGGCGTGAGCATCGGTATTGAATTTCAACGAAGGTTGGGCACAGGCCTTTTTGGTGGCGAAGGTTTTATTATGCAAAAGCTGGAAGGGGATGGTTTTGCTTTTTGTCATGCAGGCGGTTATGTTTTAGAAAGAAACTTGTTACCCGGCGAAATGTTGAAAGTTGATACCGGTTGTATCGTTGCTTTTGAATCATCCGTTGATTACGATATTCAGTTTGTAGGCGGCATTAAAAATACCATCTTCGGTGGCGAAGGTTTATTCTTTGCTACCCTGCGTGGGCCGGGAAGGGTGTGGATACAATCATTACCTGTAAGCCGCCTTGCCAGCCGCATTTTACAATATGGTACCGTAAACAGGAAAGAAGAAGGAAGCATTTTGGGACCACTGGGCAATTTGCTGGATGGAGATGGAAGGTGAGGCTGATGAGGTGATGTGATGATTAGCTAATTTAATGCTCCCGTTTGTTGAAAACAACGTAACCGCATTTACAGTTTCTCCTTTCAATCAATCGTTACACCGATTCTATCAGGTATTGTTCTCCAACCAGCTAATTATCAAATTGGCTGATTAGCTAATCATTTACTATGGCGCGAAGCAAAATAAACCCCGGCTCTAAATCAAACAACGATACCGGCTTTGGAAGCCAGGCCAACCGCATCGGTGGCAGGTTTGTCAACAAGGATGGCTCATTTAACTTAAAAAAAGTAGGCTGGCCTTATTTAAAGCGGGTAAGCTTTTATTCGTATTTGCTTGAGCTATCATGGCTTAAATTTTTAGGGATAATTATTCTCTTTTATTTGCTGATAAATATCATTTATACCGCTATTTATTTATTGATAGGGCACAACCAGTTACAGGGCTTTCTCACGCACACCGAATGGGGCAGGATAAAAGAAGTTTTTTATTTTAGTACGCAAACATTTACTACGGTTGGGTATGGCCGTATTAACCCGGTTGCTGATGGCGCTAATATTGTAGCCTCTATTGAAACCATGTCGGGCTGGTTATTTTTTGCTATTGTAACGGGTTTATTATACGGACGGTTTACCCGCCCAAAAGCTTATATAGCTTTCAGCGAAAATGCCCTGATAAGTCCTTACCAGAACACCACTGCCCTGATGTTTCGTTTAGTGCCCTACAAAAATATTCATCATCTTACTGATGTAAAAGTGGGCGTAAACATTTCTTTCCAGGTTATAGAAGAGGATAAGCCTAGCTATAAATTTTACCAACTGAACCTGGAACGGTCACGCATAGATATGTTCAATATGAACTGGACGGTGGTACATCCTATTACAGACGATAGCCCACTGTTAAATTTCACCAGCGAAGATCTCGAATCCTCCGACCTGGAATTGCTCGTACAGGTTTCAGGTTTCGATCCCATCTTTTCTAATGTGGTAATGGCACGAACTTCTTATACCTATAAAGAAGTTATTTGGGGTGCCAGGTTCCGGCCAATGTATCACGAATCGGAAGATGGGACCACCACCATATTGGAACTAAATAAGTTACACGAGTTCGATGAAATTAAAGTAACCACACCCGCAACAGTAGTTTAATTCCATGTCTTAAAGTTTGTTATGATGATAGAACATGAAGAGAAGGCCTTTACAGAATTAAAGCTTTGGCAAAAGAAGATGCAGCGCAAACCTTCGTTGCTGAACCGGCTTTCCAAAAAAGTGCAGGTTAAAATCAACAGCTATATTCCGGAAAAAGTACATAAGGTTATTACATCCACGCTTAAGCAAATGATCAAAGGCGTTTTGTTTGGTGCAAAAATCACTACACAAAAACCGGTTGCGGTTCAATCGCTCCAAGCTACTGAAGAAGCAGTAGAGAAGCTTATTAAAAACTACCGCACCACGGCGGCGGCAGAAGGTGGCATAACGGGCGCAGGAGGCATTTTACTGGGCCTGGCAGACTTCCCCATCCTGCTTGGCATTAAACTAAAAATGCTTTTTGACATAGCAGCTTTATATGGTTTTGATGTAAAGGATTATAAAGAAAGAGTGTACCTGCTGCACATATTTGAACTGGCTTTTAGCAGCCAGCAACACCGCAGGAACATTTATGTAAAGATGGATAATTGGGACCTGCAAAAATTAGCCCTGCCCAATGACATCAATGAATTTGACTGGCGCAGCTTTCAGCAGGAGTACCGCGATTATATTGACCTGGCAAAAATGGCACAACTTATTCCGGGTATTGGCGCCGTGGTGGGTATTGTGGTAAACTATAAGCTGATTAACCAATTAGGAGAAACAGCGATGAATGGATACAGGATGCGGTTATACCAAAGCCAAACTAAAATAGTACGTTAAGTAAAACTGCTTCCCACCTATCCAACGGGAAAGGTGCCCATTTGGCACATCAATAGCTATTTCATTTATATTTGTAGCATATGATAGGCAACGCTCCCCAAAAGGGGCGTTGCTATTTTTTTCATCTCTATCTAAACTATTTTTTTATGAGCGTGGTACAATATATGGCCAAGGAAACATTAGAAGCAATGAAAGCGGAGTTGCAGCACATGCGTAGTGTTGATCGTCCGGCAGCTTCACGGGCCATTGCTGAAGCAAGGGAAAAAGGCGATTTAAAAGAGAATGCCGAATATGACGCTGCCAAGGAAGCGCAAGGACTCCTGGAAGCAAAAATCTCGCAACTGGAGGGACAGTTAGCACAAGCCCGTGTACTTGACCAATCATCAGTTGATACAAGCAAGGTTTCTATTTTAACTAAAGTAAAGCTTACCAATCTTGGCACTAAAAAGCAGGTTACGTACCAGATTGTAAGCGAGCCGGAAGCCGACCTGAAGGCCGGTAAAATTTCAGTTACCTCTCCTATTGGTAAAGGTTTGCTGGGTAAGGTTATTGGCGATGTTGCCGAGGTTACAGTGCCTGCAGGTGTAATAAAGTTTAAGGTGGAAGAGATTAGTATTTGATCAGCAGATTACCTGATGTGCCGATTAACTGATTAAATACAAGGAATTTGTAAACTCATTTTTTATAAATTAATGTAGCCGGCATAAGTTTTTTATAGCATCAACTGTTGCGTCGCACTCTTGTACTACAATATTTTTCTTTGCCAAATCAGAAACCCAATTGGTTAATCAGCTAATTATCATATCAGCTAATTTGTTTAATTATGACCATCTTTTCCAAAATTATTACCGGCGAGATACCATCTTATAAAATTGCGGAGAACGAAAAGTTCGCTGCTTTTTTAGATGCGTTCCCTTTACGTGAAGGACATGTATTAGTGGTTCCTAAAACAGAAGTTGATAACCTGTTTGATTTGGATGACGACTACCTAAGCGGGATGCTGACCTTTGCCAGGCCTATTGCCAAAGCGATTGAAAAAGCATTTCACTGCAACCGCTGCGGCATCAGCGTCATTGGTTTAGAGGTGCCTCATGCACATATTCATCTGATTCCTATTAACTCATCAAACGACTTAAACTTTACACAACCTAAAGCCAAAGCAACTGGCGACGATTTAAAAACTGTACAACAAAAAATTCTTTCTCACTTAAAATGATAGCGATGAAATACACTAAAAGCTTTGTTCTCCTGCTTATTATTTGCTTTTCAGTTGAAGCAGCAAAAGCACAGGTCAGTAACCCCGATACCATGATTCATAAACTTTTTGCTGCGCTCAAAGCAAAGGACGAAAAAGCGTTTGTGGCGCTTTATCCCAATGGGCCGCAGTTTGCCAAAATGATGCGGGGGATGATGGAAGGAATGATGAAATCGGAGCAAATGAAGCAGATGATGGCAATGGACCCAAAGTCAAAGGATATGAATATTGATAGTTTGATAAATACCGAAGTGGACAAAATGAGCAAACCAGAAGTCTTTGCAGACATGGCAAGAAGCTTTGGCAAAAAATTTCAGGAAGCAATTGAAAATGGCGAAAAGAAAGGCGTTAACTGGAGCACGGCAAAACTGGTAACCTACACTACAGATACAACAGGCGCTTTAAACAACGAGATGGAGATGTTTAAATCATCAGGAATTAAAAACATGAAAGGGGTTATTGATTTTACCGCCGGCGATTCTGCCTATCAAATGTCTTTCGACAAATTAATTTACATACCGGCAGAAGGCGGCTGGTTTGGAGGTGAGTTTGAGCAGGTAATCCGGAAGGGAGAAAGTTTCCTCCAGGAAGGGGAAAGGAAGATGGAAGCAGTATCATCGGATACAAGTTTTACAATAACAGAGACTCCAAAAAACGTCCAAACTAAAACCAAAACAAAATCATCCGGGGTTAAAACAAAAGTCAAAACAAAATCACCGGCACGCAAGCCAGCAACTAAATCTTAACCCGCCCAGGATTAGAATTTATAAATTGCTCCCAGCTAGCCTTGGGAGCTTTTTTCATGGAAGAAGTTTTGGAAGCAACCGGCACTAATACCTTGCTTCCAAAATGATGGCAAACCGCTACTGCCAAAGCATCTGTTGCATCAAAATGTTCAGGTTTTTCGGGCAAGCCGGTAAGGCGCTGCAACATCATCCACACCTGTTCTTTATCGGCATTACCATTACCGGTAATAGATTGCTTTACTTTTTTAGGCGAATACTCTGAAACAGGGATTCCATTTTCCATAGCGGCAGCAATGGCCACCCCCTGTGCCCTTCCCAGCTTCAGCATGCTTTGTACATTCTTACCAAAGAACGGCGCTTCAATAGCAAATTGGTGTGGCGAAAAATTCTTCATCAGCTCCATTACTTTCTGATGGATTTTTTGAAGACGGTAGTAATGATCCTTGCTGCTGGCAAGTTTTAATACATCCATTTCCCGGATGGTGATGGCGTTGTTACGCACTTCTATTACACTGTAGCCCATGATAATAGTTCCGGGGTCAATGCCTAATATGATAACTGAGTTTTGCAAGTAGTGATTATTTTTACCGCGATGCGTGTGCCCAAAACTATCAAAATTTTCCTCAACTACTTTTTAGGCCCGGCCCTTTTCGTTGGATTGTCCCTTTCTATCTTTCAGCAAATACGCCACCAGCCCCATTTAGAACAATCATGGGTAGAAATAAAAGAATCTTTTGCTTCGTATAAAATCGGTTACCTGATTTTTTCTGTATTGCTTATAGCCATAAACTGGGGCCTGGAAGC
>DASQMG010000471.1:0-7620 GCA_035645595.1 Flavisolibacter sp.
ACCTGCCGCAGCGGGAAGCTGTTTCTATTTTGATAACGAGCGGTGCCTCCTGTCCGGATGCCGTAGTTGAGGCTGTGATACGTAAACTCATTAGTTTCTTTCCAACAAGTAAGAATATAGAGGAGATCAGTACATTGTTCACTAGCAATAGTTCAGAGTGACTTTGTTGACGAGCTACTGTACTATTCTGATGCTTTTGTTGCGACGCCCCATTGCTACTGCGCTACTTGAAGCTTGGTATTTATGATTACGGTGGTTTGCCATACCGAGGAACGAGGGATTTTTGAACAGCCATCTAAGCGACCGCTGTAAAAAGTAAAACTGATAGCAGTGTTCATTAAATCAAACCACAGATTTCTCCTGCGTTGCGATGACAAGACAAAATCGTTTTGATAGCGGGCAAGGTGCATGTTGGGGAGTGATTATGTTAGGCTGGATGAGGGTCCGGAATGTACAAGAGTGCGGCGCAACAGGCAGCTCATAGCACCTAGTGGCTGAGTACAAAAAACGCCGCCTTTTCTTCTTATACGATCAGTACAGGTATTTTCAACTTGTGCCTGACTGCATCAATTGTTTCTCCGTACAACCAATCCCTGACACCCTGGTGACCATGTGCACCAATAATTAATAAATCAGCATTCGACTCTTTAACCAAACGGGCAATTTCTTTTGTGCGGTTTCTAAAACCCAAATGTGTTTCGGCGGTTACATTTTGCATCTTCAGTTGATCCGCGTAGCTATCTAACTTTTCCTGGTCGCCGCGGGTTTCAAAATCATCACTGTTCACTCCCAGTATTTTGGCGGAGGCGCTTTCTACTATATGAATTAAAACTACTGTGGAGCCCTCCCCGGCCTGGGCAATAGCATGGGCCAATACATTTTGGTCTCTCTCACTAAAATCTATCGCCACAGCCACTTTACGATATTTTGGCAGCGTAACCAACCCGAGTACAGGGAGTGCTTTTCTATGCACCTGCATAGAAACATCTAAAGGCTTTCTGCGCAACAATGGATATAAAATGGCAGTGATTAATAAACCGATAAACAATAAGGACGCTATTACAATTACTGCCTTCCAAAATGTGCTATCGCTTGTAGCAAAAAAGCCGGAGGCTTGCTCAAACACCATACGCATGTTCAAATAAACAAGGATGGTAGTAATAAGCCACGCAAGGAATTGTACAAAGGGTTTAATAACAAAAATTCCCATTGTTTTTTTATCGCTTACAAAATGAATGAGGGGTATTACGGCAAAGCCCAGTTGCAGGCTTAAAATCACCTGGCTGAAAACCAGCAGGTCGTCAATGTTATTTTCTCCATTTATGATAATAACAATGACGGCAGGCACAATAGCCACAAGACGGGTTATTAGCCGCCGCACCCATGGATTGATACGAATACGCAGGTAACCTTCCATTACAATCTGGCCAGCTAATGTACCGGTGATCGTGCTGCTTTGCCCGGCAGCAATTAAGGCTACGGCAAAAAGCGTGGGGGCGATATTAGTGCCCAGGAAATCGCTTAATAATTCATGCGCCTGTTTAATCTGCGCTACATCTGACCGGCCGGTTTTATAAAATACAGTGGCCGCCAAAACCAAAATAGCAGCATTAACGAAAAAGGCAAGGTTAAGGGCGATGGTACTGTCAATAAAATTCAGTTTAAGGGCCCGGCGGATGCCTTTTTCATCCCGGTCTATTTTACGGGTTTGTACAAGAGCAGAGTGCAGGTACAAATTATGTGGCATAACGGTAGCACCAATTATTCCAATAGCGATAAAAAGCGCTTCTTTGCCAGGAATAGAAGGTACAAAACCTGTTGCCACTTCAGCGAGGTTGGGCTTTGCCAGTATAATTTCAATTAGAAATGAAAGGCCAATAATAGCAACCAAAGCAATTATAAAAGCTTCCATTTTACGCATACCGAGGCGCTGGAGCAGCAGAAGCAGGAACGTATCCAACACGGTGATGGCCACTGCCCATAATAAAGGCATCCCGGTGAGCAGTTGAATACCAATGGCCATTCCTAACACTTCTGCAAGATCGGTAGCAGCAATAGCTACTTCGGCCAGGATGTACAGGAAGAAATTAATCTTTTTTGGATAAGTCTCCCTGTTAGCCTGGGCTAAATCCCTTCCTCTTACAATTCCAAGGCGGGCTGATAAACTTTGTAACAGTAAAGCCATTAAGTTACTCATCAATAACACCCAAATCAGCTTGTAACCAAACTGGCTGCCTCCCTGGAGGTCAGTGGCCCAGTTGCCGGGGTCCATATAACCCACGCTCACCAAGTAAGCCGGGCCGAAAAACGACAACATTCTGCGCCAGGCAGGCTTTGAAGCATTGGTGGTATCCACACTCTGATGCACTTCGCTTAAAGAGGCATCGTTTAGTAACTTACTCATGAATGACAAAAATATTTTTAGCTAATTGTTCGCTTATAGTAACTGTCCTGGTTTTTATTTTCAACTCTATAGATTGGTCAAAGGGGAAATGCTTTTTTACCTCAAGACGGGTGCCGATGCCTATATTTTTATGCTTCAACAACTCAAGCATTTCTGCCGATTGATTAGTAACCTGGCATACCTCCCCTACCGTATTTATTGGCAATAAAACGAGCGGGAAATTTTCTCTTGCAGCAAGCTTTCCTTTACCGTCCGGAATTGGGTCGCCATGAGGGTCGTAAGGAGGAAAGCCTAAAAATTCATCAAGCCGGTCAATTAATTTTTTGCTGCTCACATGTTCCAGTTCTTCAGCTAACTGGTGTACCTCTCCCCAACTAAAACCCAGCTTCTGGGACAGGAAGAATTCCCATAACCGGTGCCGCCTGATGATGAATAAAGCAATCTTTTTCCCTTCCGCACTTAAAGAAAACCCATAATAAGGCGTATAGTTCAGTAAGCCTTTTGCACTCAGCTTTTTCATCATATCAGTTACAGAAGCAGCTTTTGTTGCGAGCTTTTCCGCCAGGGCATTGGTAGTAACCGTACTGTCCTCCTCCTGTAAATGATAGATCGCTTTGAGGTAATTTTCTTCGCTCGTAGAAAAATTCAAGGGACTCTAATTTAAAATTTAGACAAATCTAAAAAATTAAACTTAACCTGCCCATTTTTACAGTTTATTATTTTTTGTTTTATTTAGCCGAAATAATGGGCTATGATTAAAGTGATAGTAGGCTTTGTTTTATGCTGCAGTTTACTGGCAGCTTGTAAGAATGGGGATAACAATAAGGAGGAAAAAACGACTTCTCCATCCGGAAGCATGGCGTCTTATTTTAAAGGAGCTACGCCACCCTACCAGATTACCGATACCGCCTTGCTTCAAAATAAGGACACAGTTTCACTGCCTTCTGCCCTTATTTTGCCACTTGTTGCTGATAGTATCAAGAACAGTTATTTTGGTAAAAAAACAACGGTTAAGTACAGTCCTTTAGCAAAGCTGACAAATAAGGCAGCAGAAATGTATTACCTGGTAAAAGCCGCCGGTGGGGGTAAGAAAGCAGTGCTCCTCTTTGTGTTTGATAAAGAAAACAATTTTGCAACAAGCTATCCCTTTCTATTGCCGGATGAAAATCCAAATACCTCGCAAACAAGTTCAGTTGATAAAAATTTCACCATTACAAAAAGTACCACGCAAAGAAATGGACCTGATGTATCGAGTGAAGGAAAAGAGGTAGTAGCTTACGATGCTGCACTAAAATCGTTTAGCCTGATTATGATGGACGCTTTAAATGACAACCCGGCCGAAGCAGTAAACCCCATTGATACCTTTCCCAGAACAAACAAACTGGCAGGCGATTATTATCTCAATAAAAAAAATTTTGTAGCTGTACGGGATGGCCGTTACGCAAATCAATTGCTCGTTTATATTCATACAGAGAATGAAGATGGGGATTGTAAGGGGCAATTGAAGGGAGATTTTCTGATCACCTCTCCTGCTTCTGCAACTTACCGGCTTGGCGGCGACCCCTGTGTTCTGGGTTTGTCCTTTGCCGGGAATTCCGTTTCCATAAAAGAAGAAAGCGGCTGCGGAAATCATCGTGGCCTTGACTGTCCGCTTAGTGGAACCTTTACCAAGAAAAAACCAGTTGTATTGAAACAAACGTCTAAAAAGAAGAAGCCTAAGTAAGCAAACTCGTGTGAGCATTACACATTAAAATTAAAAACCCTTATTTTGCTCTTCCGTAAAAATTAAAAACATGGATTTTACCTCTTTTCAAGTACCTTATCCCGCTGACGAACGCTATGCAAAACGTGTAGCTTATTTCTCTATGGAATTCGCCATTCACCAACCGTTGAAAATTTACAGCGGCGGCTTGGGCTTTTTATCCGGCTCGCATTTACGCAGTGCCTACGAGCTTCGCCAAAACCTGGTAGGTGTTGGCATTTTATGGAAGTATGGTTACTACGACCAGGCCCGCAACCAGGACCAAACCCTCCAGGTAACCTGGATGGAAAAAATATACAGCTTCCTGGAAGATACCGGCATTAAATTCTCCATCACGATTCACGAGCATCCTGTTTGGATTAAGGTGATGTACCTCCCTCCTACTACGTTTAACTCTGCGCCGCTTTTTCTAATGACCACAGATATTCCGGAGAACGATTATATCTCGCAAACCATCACGCATCGTTTGTACGATGCCAATGTTTCCACCAAAGTTGCGCAGTTTATTTTGCTGGGAGTTGGTGGCGCTAAGTTGTTAGATGAAATCGGTTTTAATCCCGAGGTTTATCATTTAAATGAAGCACATGGGGTTTCCGCAGCATTTTATCTGTACCAGAAATACGGCAAAAACCGCGAAGAAGTTAGAAAGCGCCTGGTGTTTACAACGCATACACCGGAAGAAGCCGGCAACGAAAAACACGACATTTACCTGTGTCAGAAGATGAGTTATTTCTGCGGCCTATCTATTGAGGAAGTAAGGAAATTAACCGGCATCACCGACGACCAGTTCAACCACTCCTTAACTGCCCTTCGTTTTGCGCGGATCGCCAATGGTGTTTCCAGGCTGCATGGTGAAGTGTCGCGTCATATGTGGGGAAAGTATAAGGACATCTGCCCGATTCTCTCTGTAACTAATGCCCAGAACTGGCGTTACTGGAGTGATAAAGCCCTGTATCGTGCCCGCGAAGATGGCAATGATGCCGGTTTTGACGACCGTAAAAAGTGGATGAAGAAACGGGCTTTTGAAATTGTTGCCGACCAGACAGGAAAGGTTTTTGACCCGAATGTATTTACTATAGTTTGGGCCCGCCGCTTTGCCGGTTACAAACGTGCTGGTTTGATTACATCCGACAAGGAACGCTTTGAAGCCTTATTAAGCAGCATAAAATACCCGGTTCAAATCATCTGGGCCGGAAAGCCGTACCCGGTTGATTACCCGGCTATCTCCGAATTTAATTACCTGGTGAACCTTAGCAAAAATTATAAGAATGTAGCGGTGGTCATTGGCTATGAGTTGGGGTTAAGCAAACGGTTAAAGCAAGCTGCTGACTGTTGGTTAAATAATCCCCGTGTACCTCGCGAAGCCTCCGGCACAAGTGGTATGACGGCTGCCATGAACGGTGCTGTGAACTTTAGCACCAACGATGGGTGGATTCCCGAATTCGTTAGTCATGGTAATAATGGTTTTGTGGTACCACCAATTGATTACGATAAGGTAAGCGTTCAGCAACAAGATCAATATGATTTAGACCAGTTGTATGAAATACTGAACAGCGAAATCTTACCACTTTATTACGACGATCCTACTACGTGGCGGCAGATTGTAAAGAACGGTATGCGTGATGTTCAAATTACGTTTGACAGCAACCGCATGGCGGAAGAATATTATGAGCTATTGTACAAAAGAGAATACGCACCGGTAAGTGCTATGTTGGTGGCGGATGATGTAGCGCATTAACCGTTTTGGAGATTGGGGTTGTTTAGGCTTACAAAACTTTTTGAAATGCCGGCAGGTTTGCCGGCATTTTTCATTTATGTACTTAGCTGGCGTGCTACTATTTGGCTGATATTGCGTCGCACTCTTGTAGGTTCTTATCGTTATGCGGCAAAACCGTTCTATATTAATTATGAATTAAGTTTGGAGCAAGAGGTTGCGTCAACGCAACTGTTAGCAGAAATTTGAGAAAACAATTACCATAAAACTGGTATCATCAGTCGGCAGGTAACACAAGTAAATACCCCACTTAAATAAGGCAAACAAACTTTGCTAACAGCAACTTTGTAAAAGCAGCGTTGGCCACAATGACTTCAACAAAATATCTTTATTGACGCTTGAACCTGCAATTAAACCCAGCCATCCAATTATTTAATCAGTCGCTGCAAACCAAATAGTTGGGGAATAGGATTACCGTACGTACAAGAGTGCGACGCAAGGGATGTTTTATAGTAGCACTGGCTGCTGGCGCATAAAACGTTCTCTCCCCGAAACCCTCCGCCTCTCTTGTTCGCTGCGGTAAAACTCCCTTACTTTTGCCGCAAATATTTCTCTTACACATAAACCATTTAAATGAAAATTACTGTTGTAGGTGCCGGCGCTGTAGGTGCCACCACCGCTGATGCTATTGCCCGCAAAGAATTGTGTGAAGAACTGGTGTTGCTTGACATTAAAGAAGGACTGGCCGAAGGCAAGGCTATGGACATGATGCAAACCGCCACACTGGCCGGTTTTGATACAAAAATTACCGGTAGTTCAAGCGACTATTCCAAAACGAAAGGTTCGGATGTAGTGGTAATTACTTCTGGTTTGCCGCGTAAACCTGGTATGACCCGTGAAGAATTGATAGGTACCAACGCTAACATCGTGAAAGGTGTAACGCAAAGTATTTTAGAGCAGTCGCCGGATGCTGTTATCGTAGTGGTAAGTAACCCGATGGATACGATGACTTACCTGACAATGACAACGAGCGGCGTGGCTACGAATAAAATTATTGGCATGGGCGGTATTTTAGATAGTGCCCGTTTTAAATTTTACCTGAGCCAGGCATTAGGCTGTTCACCAGCCGATTTAAATGCAACAGTTATTGGTGGCCATGGCGATACAACCATGATACCGCTGATACGATATGCTACATGGAACTCTGCTCCTGTTACCCAATATTTAAGTGAAGAGCAGCAAAAGCAAATTGTGGCAGATACCATGGTGGGCGGCGCAACACTTACCAAATTAATTGGCACATCAGCATGGTATGCGCCGGGTGCGGCCAGTTGCGCTTTGGTTGAAAGCATCGTACGTGATGAGAAGCGTTTGTTTCCATGCTCTGTATCATTAAGCGGTGAGTACGGACAAAATGATATTTGCCTTGGCGTTCCTGTAACTATTGGCAAAAGCGGCTGGGAAAAAATTGTTGATTATAAATTGAACGAAGAAGAACAAGGTTTGTTTAATAAGAGTGCCGATGCGGTGAGAAATATGAATGACGTATTGAAAACCTTGTAAGAATAACAGAACAAGGTTATATTTAAAGATGCTTTACAAACTGTTACTATAGTTGGAGGTTTGCACATGAGAAGAAACGTCTCCCGCCATAAGTGGGAGGCGTTTTTATTTGGTGATAAGAAAGCATTGCCGGGCCAGCTTGCCAGCAAAGTCAAACGGTATGGTTGCTTTGGTAAT
>DASQMG010000472.1:0-4220 GCA_035645595.1 Flavisolibacter sp.
AGAAGCCACGATAGAGAACGGCCAGCCGCCGCTTGTTAGTCTGACTAATTCAGTTAAATATTTTTCTGCCATCTCCCCGCAGATTTTGGCCTCCAGCTTCGTACATGGCGCCGAGGTGCTTGTAGGTAATGGAACACTAACACATAAGCTAAAGGAGTATACCGTACCGTTAGGGGGGGGCTATAGTCTTTATTATTACTCAATTGATTCCGCTAACCTTGCTACCGCTTTTTTAGGGGAATTGAACAAAAGCTATTCCTTAAAAATTTCGGTAGCCGGAAAAGAGTACACTGCCACTACTACCATACCCAACACTTCAAAGATTATTGACTCTATCTGGTGGAAACCAGCTCCTGCGCAAACAGATACATCTAAAATTGTAGTAATGGTAAAGGCTACAGATCCACCGGGCTTTGGCGACTATGTGCGGTATTTCACCAAGCGTAACCGCGAGCCTTTTTTACCTCCCACTAATTCTGCATTTGATGATTTATTTGTAGATGGAACAACTTACCAGCTACCGGTCGATCCTGGAGTTGATAGGAACAATCCGCCAAAAGAGGATGATAAATTCTTTCGACGGGGCGATACGCTTCAATTTAAATTGAGCAATATTGACAAAGCCACGTTTGATTTTTGGCGCACGATGGAATATTCATATCAATCGGTTGGGAATCCATTTGCAACACCAATAAAAGTAGTCGGTAACATTAGCGGAAATGCCCTTGGTTATTTTGGCGGGTATGGCACCCAGTACAGATCTTTAATAATTCCAAAATGATTTAGCATGCATAATAAGAAGCTGGCCGCAAGCAGCCAATATTGTCACTGCAAACTGCCCGCTTACCGCGGTATAGTCTCACTATTTCCTTTTATTTTCGCCCATTAATTATGACTAATAAAGAAACTGAAAAAACAGAGTTGTTAATTATAGGATCCGGTCCCGCAGGATACACGGCAGCTATCTATGCGGCACGGGCCAACCTAAAACCCATGCTCTACCAGGGCATCCAGCCTGGGGGGCAATTAACCATCACCACAGATGTTGAAAATTTCCCCGGCTTTCCGGAGGGCGTACAAGGTCCTGAACTAATGATTCATTTTGAAAAACAGGCAGCCCGCATGGGTGCTGATTTAAGATATGGCCTGGCTACCAAAGTCGACTTTTCTCAACAACCGTTTAAAGTCTGGATTGATGATGAAAAGCTAATAGTGGCCGAGGCAGTCATTATCGCTACCGGTGCTTCGGCACGGTGGCTTGGAATAGAAAGTGAACAGCGGCTTAACGGCTATGGCGTTAGTGCCTGTGCGGTGTGTGACGGTTTTTTCTTCAGGGGGAAAGAGGTGGCCATAGTTGGCGCCGGCGATACGGCTGCGGAAGAAGCTATGTATTTATCAAAGCTTTGTACCACCGTGCACATGCTGATAAGGGGGCCGCGCATGCGGGCCAGTAAAGTGATGCAGGAGAGGGTGAAGAATACCGAGAACATAAAGATTTACTGGAATACAGAAACAGACGAAATTTTGGGTGGCAAAGGCGTTGAGGGTGTTCGTATAAAAAACAGGGAAACGGGTGAGCTGCAGGAAATTCCCATCAAGGGGTTTTTCGTAGCCATTGGCCATACGCCTAATTCAGAAGTGTTTAGACCTTTTTTGGAGATGGACGAAAGCGGCTACATTTTAACCCAACCCGGTACATCGAAAACCAATGTTGAAGGTGTGTTCGCGTCGGGTGATGTACAGGATAGAATTTACCGGCAGGCAGTAACGGCGGCGGGCAGCGGCTGTATGGCGGCGCTGGATGCAGAGCGGTGGTTGTCAGCGAAGCACCTAACTCCTGCTCTGTCTTCAAATTAAGGCCCTTTTCCTACTTCTACCGTTGCGGTAGGGGGTAGCCCGGGTGGGGTGCTGTTTGTAGAAGGTAATTGCTTACGCAGAATATCCCTAATGAAGCATGGTTTTATAAGTGAATTGGCAAATATATTCTGTAAAAATGGGTGTGCTGAAAATTAACTACCGGTGGATGAAATTGATAACTAGAAAGGGCGCAGCAACTTTTTTTATTGTTTGGTTTTGTTGGATCAGCAGTTGCATTTTGTCAATGACAGGTATTTTTACCAAAAGCTTCTTTAGCACAAAGTCACTTATTCTCTACCTTCTCATGGCAATGGCCACCGTATTGGTGGCACGAGTATCAAAAAATTATGTTGGATCGCTAAACGCAGATAGCCAGTCCTGGTAAAGAGAACCGCAATCAATTAATCAAATAAATCTTCCATTTAAATTAATGTCTTCTTTCTCTATCCAAGTAAACAACCTCCGGCTCTTTGGCTACCATGGCTTACACCAGGAGGAAAAAATTTTAGGGGCCGAGTTTGAGGTAAATATTTTGATGAAGATAAAGGCTACCAGGGAAGATAGAATTTCTATTGCCGATACGATCAACTATGCAGAAGTATACGAATCAGTAAGAGAAATATTTAAACATCCCGAAGACCTGCTGGAAACAATTTGCATCAACATCAGCACCGCCATTAAACAATCCTTTCCGCAGACAAAAGAACTTTCCATTCAAATAATAAAATTACATCCGCCTATTACATCTTTTATTGGTTCGGTAAGTGTTACTTACCATAAGAAATATAAATGATCAGAAGGGGCATTACAGGCAACCGAGGTGTTTCAGGCATAGGGAAGTCGCATGCTAAGTAGCGAGGAGAACCGCCAAGAGTGCGACGCAACAAAGGCCAAAAAGTAGTTCTATCGCCTGGTGCAAAAAAGAATGTATTCAAATTCCTGTCATCATTTCTGTAGCGCCTAAACGGGGGATTGTTCGCTACGCCTCCCTGCGCCTGGAAAGGCAGGGCGGTTTTCTCTACAGTGCCTTCCGGTTCATCCACCTTCCGCTTCTAACGTACCAAAACGAAATTGAAAACATAATCGTCCAGTAACATAGTTCCGCTGCCCAACCCCAGGCAATATTTAGCTTCATAACCTCCAGCACCACATAAACATAAACACTATAGACAATGATGGCGGTCAGCTCTATCAGGAAAGTCATCTTGCTATTACCGGTACCGGTGACGCCATTGAGCCATACCGTTCCTGCAGAAAGGATAATGATGGCAACAGATACGATCCGCAGTGTAGGAATGCCTTCTGCGATAAAATCGCTTCCTTGTCCGAATGCAGAAAAAAACGAACCCGGAAAAAGGTTAAGCAGCAAACAAACCACCAGCGCAAAACCGGTACTTAGAAAGGTGATTTTATAAAGCAAGGGCACAACTTCTTTCTTTTTCCCCTGGCCAATAATGTTGCTGACCATGCTGTTGGCAGTAGAAGCAAAGGCCCATCCAAACACTCCAAAAAACCCGAACACGTTCCGCATAACGTTGGAAATAGCTAATGGCGTTTGTCCGTGATGCTCTACCAGCAGGTAAAAGAAGAACCAGCTTACAATACTGATAGCCATCTGAAAAATAAGCGGACCGGAAAGCTGTAAAATGGTAACGGCAACGGCCCTGTTATAAGCAAAGCCGGTGAACAAAGAAAACTGCCTCGTAATTCCGTGGGCATTGACTACAAAGAATATCACCACCATGCCGGTGAATTCTGCCAGGACAGATGCCACAGCAGCGCCGTTAAACCCCAATTGTGGCATTCCCAGTTTTCCGAAGATGAGGCCATAGTCGAACACCACATTTACCACTGCCTCGGCTGTTGTGCCAATTACTAACAACCTGCTTTGATTAATGCCCACCAGCAGGGCATTGCGCATCTGGTAGATGTATAAGAACGGCAAGCCAATGATGCGGATGTTCATGAAAGAGACAGCATCGTTGTAAATTTTTGGCGAGTGGAGAAAGGCATTAAAAATGAGAGGCGCCACTAACCAGGTAAACAACATTCCGAATGCGCCGATAGCCAAACAAATAAAAACTCCCTGCTGAAAAATAACGCCGATTTCTTTTGATTTGTTTTCGCCAGCCCTACGCGAAATAAAAGCCTGCAAACCGTTGTTGAGTCCAAAGCCAATGCCGGCAAAAATGAGGTAATAAACCCCTGTGATGCTTGCTGTGGCTAATGCCTCCTCGCTAAGATGGCCAAGGAAAACAGAGTTGATAATTAGGTTAAGTTGAGGCACCAGCAAAGCAAGAGAGATGGGCAGCGCGATTTTGATAACCTGCCGGTAGCCCGTGCCAACTTGTAAACTATTCGTC
>DASQMG010000473.1:0-1511 GCA_035645595.1 Flavisolibacter sp.
TAATAACTTCCCGTTGCGCTGCAAGCCTCTTGCAGCGCAACTTTTTTCAAATCTTACTATATGAAGAAATTCATCTTCTTTTCCTTTGCCTTCTTTATATTTTTCAATGCATCAGCCCAAAGCATTTGGCCTGCCGCGAA
This sequence comes from Flavisolibacter sp., assembly GCA_035645595.1. Lineage (GTDB taxonomy): Bacteria > Bacteroidota > Bacteroidia > Chitinophagales > Chitinophagaceae > Flavisolibacter. The sequence goes on from DASQMG010000473.1 coordinate 141, forward strand.
AGCAAAAGCGTGGTATGCCACCCAGGGTTGGCCGGTTGGTGCCAACTTCCTTCCTTCTACTGCCATTAATCAATTAGAAATGTGGCAGGCCGACACCTTCGACACCGCAACCATCTCTAAAGAATTGGGCTGGGCAAAAAGTTTAGGCATGAATACCATGCGTGTTTTTTTACACGACCTCGCCTACCAACAAGACAGCGCCGGCTTTTTACAAAGAATCAATACTTTTTTAGGCATTACATCCCGTCATAAAATAAAACCGCTTCTAGTATTTTTTGATTCGGTTTGGGACCCAAACCCTGTTGCCGGCAAACAACGTGAGCCTAAGCCATTTGTGCATAACAGCGGCTGGGTGCAAAGCCCGGGAGCAATCGCTTTAAGTGATGACAGTTCGCACAAGCGGCTGGAAAAATATGTAAAAGACGTAGTGCGTTATTTTAAGAACGATACCCGCATCTGGGGATGGGATGTTTGGAATGAACCTGATAATATGAACGGTAACGAATACAACAAGCAGGAACCCAGAAATAAGCTTTACAACGTCTTAATATTGCTGCAAAAAACATTTGATTGGGCCAGGTCGCAAAAGCCGGTACAACCCCTTACATCTGGTGTGTGGTGGGGTAACTGGAGCAGCGTTGACAGCTTAAAACCCATCTGGAAAGTACAGTTGAATAATTCCGATATTATCTCGTTTCATAACTATGATAATGCGGCAGAATTTGAAAAACGTATCAAATGGTTGCAGCGCTATAACCGTCCCATTATTTGTACGGAGTACATGGCCCGCGGCAACGGTAGCTTTTTTAAACCTACGCTTGGCATTGCAAAAACATATAAAGTGGGTATGTATAACTGGGGCTTTGTTGATGGTAAGTCGCAAACCATTTACCCCTGGGATAGTTGGGAGAAACAATACACCGCCGAACCTGACCTTTGGTTCCATGATATTTTTAGAAGAGACGGAACACCGTATAAGCCGGAAGAAGTGGAGTATATAAAGATGATCACCTCACCCGCACGACCCCGATAGCGTGTGAGTTATTGTTATAGAACTCAGTTTGGTTCCTCCTTCCATCGGAACGATTCGTAGACAGGAAAATAGGCGAGTAACTGAAAGCAGCGCTCCGTAGGTACGCCTCGTGTAAAAGCGGATAATAAGGTGCTCCAAAGCGATAATGATGTACAAGAGTGCGACGCAACGAAAGCTAAATAGTAATTCGTCCTTCAGGTGCAAAAGAAAACCTATAAAACATCAGTATAAAAAAGTGGTTATGATTAATAAATGTCTGAGTAAAAGTGCCGTTTATACTTTTTTTATAAGCGCCACTTTGCTTTTAAATGTCAGCTGTAAAAAAGGGGGCGATAATG
>DASQMG010000474.1:0-16794 GCA_035645595.1 Flavisolibacter sp.
AATCCGGGACGTTTAATATATTCTCCGTTGTACCGTTTCTGTTCAAAGGGATGGTTTCAATTAAAAAAAACAAATCAACATGCTATAAAAACATCCTCTACAATTATGATTACCCCGATGCTAAAAATATTTTCTTTTTGCTGTTTGCGAAACTGATTGGATACAAAATTGTTTTTGATGTTGTGGAGGATTACAGCTTTTTTAAGCATTACAGCAGTTTAGGGAACCGATTCAGGATGGCTACCTCCAGATTACTGATTAAAGTTTCTCCTTACATTGCCGATTCGTACATTGTTATATCTTCGAATTTGTATAAGAAAATGTGTTCCCTGGCCAAACGCAAAGTTCCGGTACACTTGATTCCAGTATCAGTGAATTTTAAGTATTTTAACAATGGTTCGAACAGGAATCACCGTAGCGAAGTGAAAATATTCTATGGGGGTTCATTTGGACACAAAGATGGATTGCCTTATTTAATAAATGCATTTGATGAATTATGCATTCGATACAATAATCTTAGATTAATACTATCGGGCAAAGGTCTCTCCACCGATATGGAAAATATATTCGCAGAGATTGCACAATTAAAGTGTAAAGACAAGATAATATATAAAGGTTACCTAGACACCGACGACTATTACACATTGCTAAACCACTGCGATATTTTTTGTATGACGCGTATTAATTCAAAATTTGCCAACGCAGGCTTTCCTTTTAAATTAGGTGAATTTTTAGCAACAGGCAAAGGTGTGATAGCCACTAATATAGGTGATGTTCCTAACTATTTAACAAACAAACAAAATGCATTACTAATAGATAGTGAATCGGTTTCACAATTAGTTGAGGCTATATCTTATTTTCTTAATAATCCTAATAAGATGCGTGATATAGGAACAGAAAGCAGGAAAACGGCAAGGCAATACTTCGATTCTGAAAAATTAAGCATGCAACTATTTGACATATTTAAATCTTCTTGATTTTTTACGCATACTTTTAATTAAAGCTAATAGCCTACGCAGGCAGTGTAAAGAAGGCATATTACATATTTATTATTCTGTATGCCAATCTTTTCCATGTAAGTTATGAATAAAAAAACGATACTACTAGTAGGCCCTCTTCCGCCTCCATCGGGAGGCGTTAGTATTCATATTCAGCGGCTATCAAATGTACTTAAAACCGATTTTGAGGTTGACTTTGTAGATGAAGCGAAGTCAGTTAAAAAAGAATTTTTTAATTTGAGAAGTTTGCGCCTATTCAGGTATCTTAAAAAAGTTAGAAAAGCGGATTTGATTCATATTCACAGTGGAACCAGTTTCCTAAGAATCTTTCATATAATTACAGGGCGACTACTTGGAAAAAAAATCATCGTTACCCTTCATTACTACCCGATAAGAAAAATAAAAATTTTTAAATTTATTGATGAAGTATTTTATAAGCTTGCAAACAAAATAATTGTTGTTAATTCAAATATATTGCAAAACGTTTCAGTGCCCTTAGATAAATGCGTTATCCGCAATGCATTTCTTCCTCCCGTTATGGAAAAAGAGCCGCAGCTTCCTCCGAACATAATGGAGTGGATAAGGAACGAAAAAAAGTTACGAAAAATCATAATTTGTGCAAATGCCTGGCGCTTGGACATGTTTAATAATCATGATTTATATGGCTTAGATATGTGTATTGAAATTGCCAGGCGTTTATTGGAGGATAAATTGGAAGTAAGTTTTGTATTTAATGTAGCAACAATCGACAATTTTTCAAATGTATATACGAGGTACCAGTCTTTGATTGAAGGACTGCATCTGCAGCATAATTTTTTATTAATAAGTCAAGACTTATCATTTGTGCGTCTTATTCAAGAGGCAGATATTGTTTTACGACCTACAAATTGGGATGGAGATTCGCTAACAGTCAGGGAGGCTCTGATGTTAGGTAAACCGACATTAGCCTCAGACATTGTGGAAAGGCCTGCTGGTACTTCTCTTTTCAAAACACGCGATATAGTCGATTTGGAAATAAAATTAAAGCAGATGCTAAACCTTGTTTCGACTACCGATTTTTCCAAGGTTGATGGAGATAATAATGCATTTGCAGATTTTTATATAGACTTAACAGGAAAAATACTGGGCAAAAATGGTACGAAGAGCGATTATACAGCAAAATTATACCAGGGAACATTCTGGTGAACAGTCTCTTAAAAAGTTTTCTGGCTTAATAAACAGCTTACTACTATTAGTTAGTATTCTGGTTTATACCTAAGACACCCGTATCCAACTAATTAATTCAATATGTGTGGAATAGCAGGATTTTTACATTTTGATGCCGAAAGACACTCAGGTACTGAAGGCATTAAAAAGATGACGGATATAATCTCACACCGTGGACCGGATGGTGAAGGGTTCTACATAAACCGAAATGTTGCCCTGGGACATCGAAGACTCAGTATTATAGATCTTACAACAGGACAGCAGCCGATGTATAGTGACGACAATAAACTTGTTCTGGTATTTAATGGTGAAATATATAATTATTTAGAACTAAAACAGGAGCTAATACTTCTCGGAAATAAATTTACCACTACATCCGACACCGAAGTAATTATTAATGCCTATCGTACCTGGGGAGTAGATTGTCAAAAACGTTTTAATGGCATGTGGGCATTTGCCTTATGGGACGAACCATTAGGCCGCTTATTTATTTCACGGGACCGCATCGGGGAAAAACCGCTATACTTTTCTTGTTTTGACAATACCTTTATTTTTGGTTCAGAAATAAAAAGCATTTTTGCGTACGGCGTACCTAAGGTTGAAAACCTTGAGCTTCTCGAAATATATTTAACCTTGGATTACATCCCCGCACCATTTACGTTTTATAAAAATATTCATAAACTCAAAGCCGGACATTACCTGACAGTGAGCGGCAACACATTCAAAGAGCAACAATACTGGGATTTACCTTCGATTGACGAGAATAACATGCTCGATAACAAAGCGGAAATCTTTAAAAATTTTGAAACACTTTTCACGGATTCGGTTAAAATCCGCATGAGAAGCGATGTGTCTTACGGAGCTTTTTTGAGCGGCGGGCTTGATTCTTCGGCTATTGTAGCTTTAATGTCTGAAATCAGTTCCTTTCCTGTTGAAACTTTTACAATTGGATTTAAAGAAAAAGCCTTTGACGAACGTCATTTAGCGATGCATGTATCAAAAAAATTCAATACAAGCCATCACGAACATATTGTAGAACCTGATACCATCGAGCAGTCGTTAAAAAATATTGTTTATCACTATGATGAACCTTTTGGCGATGCATCTGCTATTCCAACAGGACACATATCAAGATTTGCATCATCGAAAGTAAAGATGGTTTTAACCGGTGACGGCGGCGATGAAGTGCTTTCTGGTTATACAATATATCAGGGTGAAAAATTTGCTTCCAAGTATCAGAAGCTCCCCGGCTGGGTAAGAACAGGCTTCCCTTCCCTAGTTTCAATGGTGTCAAAGCAGCTAAAGGGATCAGTTCGTTATAAATTAAACCGAATTCAGGATGTGTGTAATTCTTCCAACCTGGATTTTCAAAGCCGTTATTTATCCAAGGCTGCATCCATGGATATATCTACTATAAAGCAAATAACCCAAGGGAAAAAAGTCTATCCTATAGAAGAATTTTTCGGAGACTTTATGAAGAAATGTACATATAAGGATTCGTTTTACAAACTAATGTATCTGAATCTCAAATTGTCTTTACCAGACGACATGCTGGTAAAAGTGGATCGCATGAGTATGGCTAATTCACTGGAAACCAGAGCTCCCTTCCTGGATTTTCGATTAATCGAATACATGGCTCATGTTCATAAAGATGTTAAAATGCGTCATTTTGAAAGAAAAACAATACTACGAAAGACTATCGGCTCTAAACTTCCCCAGCCAATACTAAATGCCCCGAAAAAAGGTTTTGCTGTGCCGTTGCGAGAATGGTTTAAGGAAGATTCAATTGGAGAACGCTTAAACAATCTAGGAAAAACGATGCCGTTTTTAAATCATCAGATCATTCGTAAAATCATACAGGAAAATAAAATGGGTGAAAAAGATTATGGAAATTTTATTTGGCTGCTTTTTGTTTTAGAAAGATGTCTTGAAACAAACTATAAATATGCAAAGGATGACTGTACTTATGGGAATGCCTAATAAAGGCTTACAGGGTGGACCACCAGGGCACCTGCCTTTTTTAGTTCAAGGCCTAGAAAAATTGAACATAAACGTCATACAAACGCTGTATGGAAGTCGTACGAACGTTAAAACTGTGAGTAGCAGGGTCTCCTCCGTAATTGAATCAATAATTTCTTTAAGAAAAATTCTTTTAAAAAATGATGTTGACATAATACATTTAAATTCAGCATTCGATGTAAATTCCCTGTTACGGGATTTTACAACGTTGTTTTTCTTACGACCTTTTAAAGCGAAAAAATTTCTAAAATTCCATGGATCAGATGCACATTTGCTTCAAACAAAAAATTGGCTCTATAGATTGATGATAAGAAAAATGTCACAATGGTCCGATGGATTTGGATTGCTGTCCAGTGAAGAAAAAAACAACTTTATCGAGGCGGATTTCCCAACAAAAAAGTTATTTGTTGTTAAGAACATCATTAAACCAAATGTGTATTCAAAAAATACACAATTTCGCCATAAATACTGTAGTGATGATATTCCGATTTTGTTGTTCATTGCTCGCTTAATTCCGTCAAAAGGCCTCATAGACACTTTACAGGCAGCCATTTTACTGCAGAAAAGCGGGTATATTTTTAAATTGATTGTTTTAGGCGACGGGCCCGACAAAGCACGGGGCGAAAAAATGGTTAAGGAATCAAATATTTCTTCTATAGTATTTTTTGAGGGATATATTACCGAGGAAAGCACCAAGCCGTTTTATGCAAATTGTGATTTATTGATCTTTCCCACATATCATTTTGAAGGGTTTTCTATGGTTTTGTTTCAATCCGTTGCGGCGGGTTTAGGCATAATAACAACGAAGATCAGAGCAGCAGCTGATTATTTAAAAGAGCCGGATAATTGCCTGTGGGTTGAACCCAAAAATCCTGAAATGTTGGCTGATAAAATAGCTTTTTTATTAAAAAACCGAGATATATCAAGACAAATGTCAAATAATAATAAAGCATTATCAAAGATCTTCACCGAAGATATTATTTGCCAGGAGTTCACAGAAATTTACGCTAACCTGGGGAATAATTAAGTCTCCAAACCTGCCCATTCTTTGCTTATTTCTTTCCGGTTTACGTGAATCAATAAGGCATTATTCATTTCTATGATAATATCATCTTAAACATTACTTAAAACACCAAATATTATTGTGCAGATTCTAATAACAGGTATCGCGGGATTTGTGGGGTCGCATTTAGGCGAAAAATTGATCGCATTAGAGTACAATGTTATAGGCATCGACAATTTTGATCCATTCTATCCAAGGAAATTCAAAGAGTTTAATTTAAAGCGGCTGAAAGGCTCTCATCTTTTTTCATTTTATGAAATAGATATAAGGGATAGGGAATCTGTAACCAACATTTTCAAAAGTCATAAAATTGATATTGTTATTCACCTTGCAGCTAAGGCGGGTGTAAGGCCTTCTATCAGCCACATTAAGGATTATTATGACGTAAACATAAACGGTACTATCAACCTGTTGGAATGTTTGCGGGAACGTGGAGTTTCAAAATTCATTTTTGCGTCCTCTTCTTCCGTTTATGGAAATAATGTAAAAGTACCCTTTGCCGAAAATGATGTTGTTGATAATCCAATCTCGCCATATGCAGCCACTAAAAAAAGTGGTGAGTTATTATGTCACGTATATAGTCATTTATATAATTTTGATATAACCTGTTTAAGGTTTTTCACAGTTTTTGGGCCTCGGCAAAGACCTGATCTGGCTATTCATAAATTCACAAGACTCATTGATGAGAATAAACCTTTGCCTTTTTACGGCGACGGTTCAACTGCACGTGATTATACTTATATTGATGACATTGTAGAGGGTGTGATTCTTGCAATAAAACGATTAAGCGGCTTTAATATATATAATTTAGGTGAATCAAGAGTTATTAAGCTAAACCAGATAGTACATACAATTGAAGTTGCATTAAACAAGCGGGCTGTGTTAGATAGGCAACCATTACAACCCGGCGATGTTCAAAAAACCTATGCAGATATAACAAAAGCCCGGACCGAATTGGGCTATGAGCCGAAATATGATTTAGAAATCGGAATACAACATTTTGTTTCCTGGTACCAGGAAAATAAAGCCTTTTTGTCTATATAAACAACCAAAAAAATTTGACACTAACTATTAATAAAAATTTATGTGCGGCATAGCAGGGTTTAGCGGATTTGAAAATAATCTTGCCTTAGCTGAGTATTCAAATTGTATCCAGAAACATCGTGGACCCGATAATCAATCGGTATGGCATGATGCGCATATTGCATTTGCACATCAAAGACTTTCTATTATAGATTTAAGTGAAAGGTCTAATCAACCCTTTCATAAAGATCACCTAGTGATTGTGTTTAATGGCGAAATTTATAATTATAAACAATTACAGGATAGGTTAATAAGAGAAAAGCAAGTTGCTTTTACAACTACTTCGGATACAGAAGTGGTTCTGGAAATGTATAAGCATTATGGAACACAGAGTCTTGACCTAATGATAGGCATGTTTGCTTTTGCCATTTATGATAAAAAAACCACTGCTCTCTTTTTAGCGCGTGATCACTTCGGCATAAAACCTCTCTTTTATACGCATCGGAATGGATGCTTTGCTTTCAGTTCCGAGCTAAAAACGTTGGTAACTGTTCCTGGATTTGATAAAAATATTAATCCTAAAGCTTTAGTAAGCTGCCTAAATTATCTATGGGTATCTGGCAATGAAACGATGTTTACAAATTGCTTTAAACTTCCACCTGCTCACTATTTATATTATACAAAACAGGAAGGCATTCTTTTAACCAAATACTGGCAATTGAACGATGAAGAGGCCAGTAGTTTGGCCACCGATGAAAAAAGTATTACAGAACAAGTTGCGGATGCTTTGGAACAATCTGTCAGCCGTCATATGGTTGCCGACGTTCCGGTTAGCAGCTTTTTAAGTGGAGGTTTGGATTCTTCCTTAATTGCTGTCATTGCAAAAAAGACAAATAACAAATTATCTACGTACACTATAACCACAGACGATAAAGATAAAAAGGTCGAAAAAATGCCCGATGATGAGAAGTACGCTAACATAGTTGCTGACACTTACCATTTAGATCATAATGTCATCAAAATCAGTCCACAGATACTCAAGGATTTGCCGCAAATGGTACGAACGTTAGATGAACCGATTGGCGACCCGGCAGCGATAAATACTTATTTGATTTGTAAGGCTGCCCGGGATAAAGGAGTTAAAGTATTGTTGTCAGGCATGGGTGCTGATGAACTATTTTTTGGTTATAGAAGGCAGAAGGCAACAATGCTTGCTATGAAATATAACAGGCTGCCGGGTATCGTACGATACATCTCTTCCAAACTTGTAGGACTGCTGCCTGTAAAGATTGCCGGTAAGGGATTTAAACTAGGTAGGTGGGCCAAACGCTTTTTAAGCTTTGCCTCTATGCCGGTAGGTAAGGCATACATGAGAAGTTATTCGTATTATAGTACTGCTCAGCTAAAAGAATTGCTCAACTCTGCTTACTGGCCTGCTATTGAATCCATCAACAAGGAACATCAAACAATTTTTGATTCAAAGTATAAAGGGGATACGATAAACCGCATTTGCCATACGGACATAAACATGTTTATGTTGGGTTTAAATTTAACATATACCGACCGTGCCTCCATGGCTGCATCCGTTGAAGTAAGGGTTCCGTTTATTGATAAGCTTTTTATTACCAAAGCGATGCAGATACCCGGGGCTTTAAAAATAAAAAAGGGTATTTCCAAATACATATTAAAAAAAGCTGCCACGAGTTTTTTACCCAAGACAATCATCTACCGGCCAAAAGCTTCTTTTGGGGCTCCTATCCGGTCATGGATATCCAATGATCTAAGACCAATGGTTGACGACCTGCTATCGGAAGAGAATATTAAAAAAAGAGGATTTTTAAACTACCCATTTGTGAAGCAGCTCATTGACAACGACAGGAAAGGGATAGAAGATAATGCCTACCAGTTATATCAGCTTTTAACTTTGGAGCTGTGGTGTAAAGAATTTTTAGATAAATCAGATAGTAAAATGATTACAAAGCAATCCTGATGAAAATTTATTTTTTATGGCACAAGTAAAAAAAGACGAAATCAAAAATTTCTGGAACCAAAATCCAGTGGGTGAAAATTTTATTGAATACGGTGATGGTGGTGCTGAGTTTTTTGAGCGTTATGATCAATTCAGGTATAGAACAGAAGGGCATATATTATCTGAGTTAGACAAGATTGATTTTAAAAATAAAGACGTTTTGGAAATTGGAATTGGCCAGGCGGCCGACTCCGCGCAAATAGTCAAAAGAGGCGCTAACTATTACGGAATAGACCTAACGGAAACCTCTATCAAACGAATCAAAGACAGGTTCAAACTTTCCAATTTGCCGTATAAAGAAATTCAAGTAGCAAATGCTGAAAAAATACCTTATCCGGATAATTTTTTCGACATGGTTTATTCCCATGGCGTAATACATCATTCGCCAAATATCGAAAAAATCGTTGAGGAAATACACAGGGTGCTCAAACCAGGGGGTACGGCCATTATTATGTTATATCATAAAAACTCATTCAATTATCATGTAAGTATTTCCATTTTCAGACGAATAGGATTATCTCTTTTAATGATTTTTCCGTTTTTAAGCCGCGTCATACAGAAAATAACAGGCGAGGATGCGGAACGTATTAACGAGCATAGAAAAAATATTCGTAAAGAAGGACTATCCTATCTCAATATGAAGAATTTCATCCATCGGTCAACGGACGGACCCTTGAATATCTATTCATCGGTATGGAATGCTAAAACAGCGAGTATTCTGTTCAAAAAATTTAATAAAATAAAAACAAACATTCATTTTTTGAATGAAAGACATCTACTGGGAATACAGCATTTAGTAAGTAAAAAATTAAAACAAAAGCTTGCCGAAAAGTATGGCTGGCATTTATGGATAAAAGCTGAAAAATGAAACAATTAATACAAAATTTTAAAACCGGAGATTTATACGTTGATGAAGTGCCCTTACCAGGGATCAAAGAGGGTATGGTATTAGTTGAAAATCACTTTTCACTTATCAGCGCAGGTACCGAACGGGGAACTGTTAAAGTAGCTCAATCGAACCTGTTAGGCAAAGCAAGGCAACGCCCGGATCTGGTAGCCCAAGTGCTACAAAACATAAAAAAAGAAGGCTTGGCTGCTACCTTAAATAAGGTAAGAACAAAATTAGATTCGTTAAAGGCACTGGGTTATAGTACGTGCGGTACCGTTCTCGCTTCTCTGGATAGAAACCAGTCTTTTAAACCCGGTGACCGGGTTGCTTGTGCCGGGCAGGACTATGCATCACATGCCGAAATAGTGGCCATTCCGCAAAATTTAGTAGCTAAAATTCCGGATAATGTACCTTTTGAAGAAGCTGCTTTTACAACCTTGGGAGCTATTGCTTTACAAGGAGTTCGGCAGGCTGAACCCAGATTAGGCGAACGGGTTTGTGTGATTGGGTTAGGATTACTTGGCCAGATTACCTGCCAACTTTTAAAAGCCAACGGATGTGCTGTTTTGGGCATTGACCTGGACGAACGCTTGATAGCCTTGGCCGGTGACACTGCAGCTACCAAAGCAATGCACAGAAACGATCCGAATTTAATAGCTGCCTGTGATAATTTTACGAACGGCCACGGATTTGATGCCATCATTATAACGGCTGCCGCCCCCACTAACGACCCGATCGAATTATCTGCACAAATAGCCAGGAAAAAAGGTAAAATTATAGTAGTCGGCGCTGTTAAAATGGATATTCCGAGAGACCCGCACTTCTATAGAAAAGAGTTGGATTTAAGAATGTCGTGTTCCTATGGTCCGGGCAGGTACGACACAAAATATGAAGACAATGGAAATGATTATCCATTTGCTTATGTACGATGGACCGAACAAAGGAATATGGAGGCATTCCTTGATCTTTTGGCACGAAAGGCTATTGATATAACTCCGCTAATTACACATGTCTTTGATATTGATAATGCGGGACAGGCGTACGATATTATTTTAGGTAAAACAAAAGAACCACATATTGGCATTCTTCTGAAATACACAACCAACAATGCCAAATTAGATTCCCTTATACAAGTAAAAAGTAGTCCGCTTTCGTCCATTAATGCTGGTTTTGTAGGTGCAGGCAGCTTTGCCCAAAGCTATCTTATACCAAATGTGAAAGAATGGGGTGCCTCTTTAGATGGTGTTGTTACCTCAACAGGTATATCTTCAAAAAATGTAGCGGATAAATTTAAGTTTAACTTTTGCTCTTCCGAAATCAATGATGTTTTAAGCAACGAAAACATTAATACCATTTTTATTGCTACGCCCCATTCATCGCATGCCGATCTGGTAGTGAAAGCACTAAGAGCAAACAAAAAAGTTTTTGTTGAAAAGCCGCTTGCCATCAACATGGATCAACTTCAATCCGTGATGCGTGCTAAAGAGCAGTTCAACCAAACCCTTATGGTTGGGTTCAACAGGAGGTTTGCACCAATCAGTGAAACCATCCGAAACGCGTTCGATTCTACATCAGAACCTATGGTTGTAAACATCCGGGTAAATGCAGGCTTAATTATGAAAGACCACTGGATTCAACAACCTGAAATTGGCGGGGGCAGAATCATAGGGGAAATGTGTCATTTTATTGACATGATGCAATATTTTACAAAGGCTGAACCGGTAAAGGTTTTTGCAGAATCTATTAATACCGGCAACAACAAAATAACTGCGGAAGATAACATAGTTATTGTGGTTAAGTTTGACGATGGTTCAGTAGGCAACCTTACTTATCTTGCTAATGGTGATAAATCTATGCCTAAAGAATCCATCGAAGTATTTAGTGCCGGAAAAGTCGGGGTAATTAATGACTTCAGGGAGGGCATGTTGTATACAAACGGAAAACAGGTAAAACTTAAATCTAACGGCAAAGGGCATAAAGAAGAAGTGAATTCCTTTTTAAATGCTGTGCGTGATGGAAAAGACAGCCCCATTAGTTTTAGATCAATATGTCTTACAACCATTACTACGTTTAAAATACTGGATAGTTTATATACAGGATTACCCCAGGAAATAAGTTTACATGCCCCAACAGATACATGACTCGTTTAATCAATTGCTATCATATTGCAAGAAAGAAGATTTTAAAGGGTATGACCCGTATGATGGTCTAACAAGCCGATTCTTTCAATCGCTTCCTTTTCTTTCCGGCAACCGGTTAGTTCGGCTAGCTTGGATCCAGGCATTTAAGCGTTCTCCCATAAACCTTAGGCCGTTTTTAGGGGTAAAAAAAGAATACAATCCAAAAGCAGTAGGCTTGTTCTTAACGGGTTATTGTAACCTTTACCGGATAGAGCCACTTGCAGAGTACAGGGATAAGATAGATTCTTTTACAGTTCTACTGGGAGAGCTGGCAAATAAACAGTGGAGCGGTACCTGCTGGGGCTATAACTTTGATTGGCAGGCACGTGCTTTTTTTCAACCCAAGCATACCCCTACTGTGGTAGCTTCCACATTTATTGCCAATGCCTTGCTGGATGCGTACGAAGTTACCAAAGAAGAACACTTATTAAATACAGCAAGAAGCACTTGTTCTTTCTTACTCAACGACCTTAACAGAACCTATGATGAGAGGGGAGATTTTTCATTCTCTTATTCTCCATTGGATAAAAGCGTTGTATTTAATGCTTCCCTCTTAGGCAGCAGACTTCTTGCCAGAGTATATGCCTTCACTAAGGAAAAAGAGTTAGTAGAGGAAGCGAAAAAGTCGGTTTCATTTTGTTGCCGTTACCAAAAAGAAAACGGCTCGTGGAGCTATGGTACTTTGCCCTTCCACCACTGGGTGGACAATTTTCATACAGGATATAATCTGGAATGTATTTCGGATTATATGAAATTTTCGGAGGACAATCAGTATAAGTACCATTTAGATAAGGGATTTGATTATTATATAAATAATTTTTTTACCGAAAAAGGCATTCCGAAATATTATAATAATTCTATGTACCCTATCGATATTCATGCCCCTGCTCAAATGGTTATTACCATGTCTAAGCTGGGTAAATTTAAAGAGCACAAAGAATTAATTGATAAAGTATTACTGTGGACCATCAAAAACATGCAATCTGATAAAGGTTATTTTTATTATCAGATTAATAAACATTTTTCCTCTAAAATTGCTTACATGCGTTGGGCCCAGGCCTGGATGTTTTATGCATTATCTACATACTTAAAATTCGACGAATATGAAAAGAATCAACATCTGTGATATTCCGGTAGATGCATTAACCATGCAGCAAACAGTTTTGATCATTGATCGGGCTATTGTTGAAAAAAAGCAAATCCACCATGTGGCAGTAAATGCTGCAAAACTGGTAAATGCCCAAAAAGATGCAGCGTTAAAAGCTTCTATTGTTAACTGCGACATCATCAATGCAGATGGACAAGCCGTTGTGTGGGCTGCCCGGCTGTTAAATAAAAGTTTACCAGAGCGGGTTGCAGGTATAGATTTAATGGAAGCGTTGGTGAAGTTAGCTGCAGAGAAAAACTACCGTATCTTTTTTTTGGGAGCAAAAGAAGAAGTGGTAAAAAAAGTTGTAGATACATATGCCGGCCTGTATGGAAAACAAATCATTGCTGGGTTCTGCAATGGTTATTTCAAAAAGGAAGATGATCATGCTGTGGCTAAACAAATTGCTGATTCTCCTGCAGATATACTTTTTGTAGCCATGAGTTCTCCTAGAAAGGAAATTTTTCTGAACACCTATAAAAACATCATTAGGGTTCCCTTTATAATGGGAGTTGGAGGTAGTTTTGATGTAGTAGCCGGCTTTGTTAAGCGAGCACCTTTTTGGATGCAGAGATGTTGTCTTGAATGGTTTTACAGATTTACACAAGAACCACGGCGTATGTGGAAACGATATTTAACTACAAACAGCGTCTTTATCTACCTTGTACTAAGAGAAAAATTTTTTGGTGCTAAATAATTTAAATGCCGGCAGCACCTCCAGCAGATATCAGGTTTCCTGCGGTTTAAACCCATTCTACAAGAGTCAACATCCTCATTCATCTTTAATATCTTACACCCATGCTCAGTAAATTATTCACTTATTATTCTTTGCAGGCCCGAAAAAATCGGGCGAAGATTCTTACCTCTTACTTTCACATCGACGAAAACACAAAAATTTTGGATTTGGGTGGCGGTGATGGAAGCCTGCTGGCAACAACGCTGTCCGTAATGCCAAAGGTTTGTATCGCTGATATTGACAAAGAGTTGCTGGAGGTAGCCCAAAAAAAGTATGGATTTGATATAATGGAATTGGACGAGAGTGGCAAAATTCCGTGTGTAAAGAATGAGTTTGATATTATCTTTTGCAATTCGGTTATTGAACATGTAACCGTTGATAAAAAGGATATTTATAACATAAAGTCCGACAGTTATTTTAAAAAGGTCGCTTTTGAGAGACAAAGGGTTTTTGCCAATGAAATCCGGTCAAAATGCGATAAGTACTATGTGCAAACTCCGTATAAATATTTTCCAATAGAAAGCCACTCCTGGTTGCCAAGCGTATTCATTTTAGTACCCAGGCCATTACAGATAAAAGTTATTAAGTTATTCAATAAATTTTGGCCCAAGAAAACGTGGCCAGATTTTAACCTGCTTACTGTGAAAGAGATGAAGACTATGTTTCCGGAAGCTAAGATTGTCAAAGAAAAATCCTTTCTTTTTACCAAATCTTTGATTGCAATTGCGAATTAAGCGGAAACTAAAAATTGGCCAGTATCTAAAATTGATACATTTCTTTTAAATAAAAAGACTTTTAGCTATACGGGTTAGGTGACTTAATTCTCCTTGTCTTTAAAGTCATTAAAAGCACAATTTATACGCTGTTCCAGATTGATATTCACCAAATAAAAAAAGGAAAATGCTAATTACGATTGTTGCTGGGGCGCGTCCCAATTTCGTGAAAATTGCTCCAATAATCAAAGCTATAAAAGCGGTTCAGGCAGTTCGGCCAGACATCTGCTATCGGTTGGTTCATACAGGACAACACTATGACGACAAAATGAGTAATGATTTTTTTGTGCAATTGAAAATACCGAATCCAGATGCCAATCTAGGTGCCGGCGGGGGTAGCCATGCAGAACAGACGGCAGCTATCATGGTACGTTTCGAAAATGAGCTGCTCCAAAACAGGCCAGATGTTGTTTTGGTTGTGGGAGATGTAACTTCTACCATGGCATGTGCAATTGTGTCTAAAAAGCTGTGCATTCCCGTAGTTCATATCGAAGCTGGTATTCGGTCAGGAGATATGACAATGCCTGAAGAAATAAATAGAATTGTAACAGATTCTATCACAGATCACTTTTTTACAACTAGTGAAGAAGCAAATGAGAATCTGAGAATATCAGGTGTATCAAATGACCGGATACACTTTGTCGGCAATACAATGATAGATACCTTGTTGCAAAACCTCTCCCGCACGAAGCCGCCTGAATTTTGGGGAACGTCTGGTTTAAAGGAAAAGAATTACTATTTATTAACGCTGCATCGTCCTTCAAATGTGGACGTACCGCAGAACCTGCAGGAGCTGTTAGAGGCGATATTGGACAGTACCGAAAATTCTTATGTTGTTTTCCCGGTACATCCGCGAACAAGACAGCGCCTGGAAATTCTTAAATTTTCACATCCACGGCTGCTGCAAACTGAACCCATGGGTTATCTTGAGTTCATATACATGCTACGGTATGCCAAGGCTGTTATAACTGATTCGGGCGGAATTACCGAAGAAGCAACAGTTTTGGACATTCCGTGTATGACTTTACGAAGTTCAACAGAGAGGCCGGAAACCATCACGTTTGGCTCAAATGAATTGGTAGGAATAAACCCATCAGATTTAATCCCTTATTTGCGGCGTTTGCAATCTGGCCAATGGAAAAAAGCTGTACGGCCGCCAATGTGGGATGGGTTTACAGCTGACAGAATCGTTGCCGAACTAGTAAAGATATATGCCCCTGTGGTAAAACCTATACCGGCTATGGCTTAAGGTTATTTCAGGTTTACCTGTTACTGATTAAATAATAACTTGGAAGGTAGAAAGGCATGTTAATGTTTCCGTGACATATAGAAGGCCGTCTTTACGAAACATACAAATATCGTTTCAGGTATTGGATAACCTGATGCTAAACGCCGCGGTAATGATCCCAAGATCATTATTTGATGCCAAGATTTCTACTCGAAAATTGTTAACCAGTACATGTTGCGCCAATTTTTAAAAGCTGGTAGTTCCGGTTGAGCGCAAAATAAATGCTTCTTGAGAGAGGGATAAAAGGGAATGAACAAATATTGAAAGAGTGGAGTGCTATATTTGGTGTTTTAAAAATTTAGTCTCTTTGGCTAGACCTTAAAACGTTCTTAACAATTTATAGAGTTTTTAAAGGTGACGAAAAGGCTTATTAAAATTGAAAGGCATAGATGTTTGAGGTATATAATACGTCAATCTGTAGCAAAAACTTCTTCACTAAAATAATCGATTTAAAAAATGAACACTGTACGCATTGCCAAATTTTTGATGACAATAGCTCAGAATTTTCCAACTTTCAATAAAGAAAATGTAGGAACGTTAAACGAAGTATTTCAGCACCCGACATTTTTAAATGGCACGGAAGAACAACAGAAAGAAATAATGTTTAAATCCAGCCAAAGTAAATACGAAAACGAGTTTGCTTTTCCATTTGATAAGTATTTTGGATTTAGACTACTTCCTCTGCTGAAAGATAAAACCGTTTTAGATTTAGGATGTTTTAGTGGCGGGCGGTCAGCCGCTTGGTTTGAGCGTTATAAACTGAAACACATATCAGGAACGGACGTAGACCAAATATACATGGATGCCGCAAAGCAATTTGCGGGAATTAAAAACATAGATGCTGATTTCAAAGTTGGGTTTGGTGAACAATTGCCTTTTGCCGACAATCAATTTGACGCAGTATTGTCTTTTGATGTTTTCGAGCACGTTCGAGATCTGGAAAAAACAATGCAAGAATGCTATAGGGTGCTTAAACCCGGCGGTAAGCTAATAACCGTTTTCCCAACTTACTATCAGCCAAATGAACACCATACAGGACTTGTCACTCGTGTTCCGGGTTTACAATGTATTTTTAGTGGCAAAACGATTACAAAAGCCTACTATGAAATTTTAGAGGAGCGGGGTGAAGAAGCCTATTGGTATAAAAGGCACTCACCTGAGTTAGAAAACTGGGAAAAAAGCAATACAATTAATGGCATAACTTTTCGTCGGTTTCGAAGAATAATAAAAAAACACAACTGGAAAATTTTGTTTCAAGGCCGAAAACCTATCGGTAGCATAGGCCGCTCTATTGAAAAAAAGAAGTGGATTAAACTTATATCTTTTTTGTTTATTCCCTTAACCTACATCCCTTTCATTCAGGAATTTATGTTGCACCGGATTACAGTGATTCTAGAGAAGAAATAATATCTAACTAAAACTCAACCATCGAAAACAAAACTG
>DASQMG010000475.1:0-10645 GCA_035645595.1 Flavisolibacter sp.
TTTCGGCAGAACTTTTTATAGGTATTGGTGCGTTACTACTCTTTGTTCCTTTCCTTGGCGCCACGCATTTATTTGATTGGGACGAAATAAACTTTGCCGAGGCAAGCAGGGAAATGCTGGTAACCGGCAACTATGCCATTCCGCAAATTGGCTTTGAACCGTTTTGGGAAAAGCCGCCCCTTTTTTTTTGGCTACAGGTAATCAGTATGAGGATTTTTGGTATAAACGAGTTTGCGGCCCGTTTTCCTAATGCGGTTTGTGGCGTGCTTACATTGCTTCTTTTGTATCGTTTAGGAAAAAAGTTAGTGAGTGAACAGTTTGGCTGGATGTGGGTACTGATATACGCCGGTTCGTTATTGCCGCAGCTTTATTTTAAGTCAGGCATTATCGATCCCTGGTTCAACCTTTTTATTTTCCTGGCCGTTTACCAACTCGCTTCCTACAGCGAAATACAAAATAACCGGCCTCTTAAACGAATTATACTGGCCGGCTTATTTACCGGCCTTGCCGTAATGACAAAAGGACCTGTGGCTTTGCTTATAGTGGGCCTGTGCTATGGTGTATTTGCCATTGTTGCAAGGTTTAAAAACTTTATGAAGCTGCTACATATTTTACTGTTTTTGTTAGTGACAGCAGTAGCAGGGGGCATATGGTTTATAGCGCTGCTAGCCAAGGGGCAACAGCATATTATTACCGAATTTATTGTTTACCAAATCCGGCTCTTTCAAACAGAGGATGCCGGACACGGCGGCTCTTTTTTCTATCATTTTATTGTGCTGCTCATTGGCTGTTTTCCAGCGGCGGCACTAAGCCTTTTGGCTATGCGTACCGGCAAAAGAGAAAACAGCACGCCAAAACATTTTCAGGGTTGGATGCTTATTTTATTTTGGGTAACGCTCCTGCTGTTCTCCATTGTAAAAACCAAGATTGTTCACTACTCATCGCTGTGTTATTTTCCATTAACCTATTTAGCGGCTGTCAGCTTTTACCATGTTTATAACCGACGGTGGAGGCTTCCGCAATGGAACAAGTGGCTGCAAGCCGCAACAGGGCTCTTGCTTTCGTTACTTATTATCGGCGTAACGTTTATTGATCAATTGAAGCCATGGCTATTGCAACCCGGCAGATTGAAAGAGGGCTTTGGGAAAGCTAACCTTGCAGCACAGGTAGAGTGGACGGGTTGGGAAAAGCTGCCAGGGATTATGTTGCTGGCAGGGGTCATCATTTTTGTACTTCGTGCTCATAAAAATATTCGCAGTGCGCTGGTGGCCTTGTTTATAACAACACTGCTTGGCATTAACCTCACCATACTTTTAATTACCCCGAAAGTAGAGCCCTACTCCCAGGGAGCCGCGGTAGGATTTTATAAAAGCAAGCAGGGTGAGGCTGCCATTGTTGAAACACTTCGGTTTAAAAGTTATGCGCATCTTTTTTACACTATGCGTCCGCCGCAGTTTAGCCGTTCAATGACTGATAGCGTGAAGCAGTTTAATGTGCATCCCGGGGTGCCGGTTTACTATGTTGGGAAAATTCACCAGCGGCAAGAAAATGAAAAGGAACTGCCGTTAGAAATTTTGTATGAGAAAAATGGGTTTGTGTTTTATAAACTAAAGCGGTAGAAGTTTTTATGGAAGATGGTTTCTTCTGCATCTCAACGTGCTAAAACCAGTTGTATGAAGAAAAAAATAATTATGGCCGGTCTGGCTTTTATGATGGTTGGCGCAGCATCTGCACAAAAAGAAGCGGCGCCGCCCAAACCTCCGAAGCCCCCTAAACCGCCAATTGAAAATTCAAAAGAAATTCCTCCGCCACCACCGCCAGCTCCTTTACCTCCCGATCCCCCGCCACCTCCGGCTCCACCCATCTTATCTGCTGAGCAGATAGAAACGCTGCCAAATGATTACCAGGCATTCTTATCCCGCAACCCGTCTGTAGGTTCTTTGCGTTGGAATAAAGAAGCAGTTTGGGTGATGCTAAAAGATGGTAAAGAAGAACGTTACCTTTTAAACGAAGAAGGTATTAAACAAGCAGAAGCAAAATATGGCCAACTGCCTGTTGTACCTCCGCCACCACCGCCTTTGCCTCCTCCACCTTCAACGAAACGTTCAAAAAGAACATTACCATAATAAAAAAGTCCTGCACAATTGTGCAGGACTTTTTCTATTTATATAGGTGTCGAATTATCCGTTGTGATTCCTAAGATAGCCAACTTGTTTTCCCTGGGGGGTAACAATAGCGCCTTTATTACTTACTAACAGTTGCGTGTTGTGGCTATCAGAAAGAAGATAAGGGTACTGGCTGCTATTTGTTTTTGATAGCTTGCCTAATACGCTTAACCCATTGCTTCCAACCTTTACCAAGTTATACTGTGTAGTTACATGAAAAGTAGAGGCAGGATCGGCAATGAAATAAACATCCCCTAAAATATATCGGCTATCTAAGGTTACACGGCCTGTAGTGCTAATTATATCTGTTGATGGTTGCGGGTAAGTTTTTGGAACCACCACTTCAGGAACTTTACGTGCTGGACGTCCCGCTAACTGGTCGTCCGCATGGTTCCATCCTTTTTCAATGAAAGTTAAACGGTCGTACTGCCCGGGATGTGTACGGCTGGCCCTTGTACTTGCTAAGGTCTTCATAGCCGATTGTGCCTGTAGCAGTGTAGCCCCCATTTTACGCAATACAAATCCTGAAAATTCATCGGCCTCCAATTCCAAAGCCGGCTGGCTACCTCTTGCACTAACGGTATGGCCGTTAAGATGGTGTCCTATTTCGTGAGCCAGTACGCTGATAGCGGCCCACTCAGTTCCTGTAGTTTTAATAAGTTGATTGATAAAAGCAGGATTGTATAAAACATAGCGCTTACCACCATACACAACGGCCGCTGCATTTTCAATATTAGCTGGTTGAATCTCGAAGCTTGGTTTCAAGCCAACAGCATCAATTATTTGCTGTGCAATTTGCCTGCCTTGTGCTGCTGTTGTAAAGCTATTGGTGGGAACTGTCCACTTATTTATGGTGGCATGTTCGCCAATACGACCTGTTGTTTGTGCCATAGCGGCTCCTACCAGGGCCAGGCTAAAAAGAAAGAACAAAAATGTATTTTTCATAGTAAGTTCTCCAGGTTATTTTAGAACTTACCGGTGTCAATTTTAGCGCCGGATGATGTTAAGAAAAAGCAGCAGGAAAGGGATTAACAAGGGCTTAATTAAATAAGTCAGGGGTGGTGAATTGTGAGTGGCCAGACTTATACAAACTTCCTAAGCTGTTATATTGTACAAACGTTTTTAATTATTGAAACGATATAAGGAACAGCGATTAATCTATTGCCAGTAAAAGATGACCGGGTGTGCTATTGTTCCTTCACTTTACTAGCTCCACTCCTTATCTTCCTCCTCTTTTCTTTCCCTCTCAATCCTGCGGGTAAGCAAAATACTGACTTCGTAAAGTAGTAAAAGCGGCATGGCAACCGTCATCTGGCTGATGACATCGGGCCCTGGGGTAATAACGGCTGCAACAATCAAAATAATGATGACTGAATACTTACGGACCCGGCGTAAATAAGAGGCGGACACAATGCCGATTTTTGCCAAAAGTATCATGACTAACGGCAATTGAAAAGCAAGCCCGGTACCCAGTACAAGGGGGATCATTGTATCAAAATAGGAGGCAATTGTCCAACGGTTTTCAATGTTTTCATCGAGCTGGAAGTTGCCAAAAAAATTGAGTGTATAAGGAGCTATTATAAAAAATCCAAAGAAAACACCGGTGAAAAAAAGTACAGATACCCAGAAAATAAGCCCTTTTGTATTTTCCAGTTCTTTTTTGCTTAAAGCAGGCTTTATAAACCGCCAGAACTCTAAAAAAATGTAGGGAAAAGCAATAATAATCCCACCTACCAGCATTACAGAAATGAACGTGCTGAACTGGGTTGACACGCCTATACTTTGCATTTGGATGTTTAGTCCCTTCATGCAAAGTGCACCTTCTAAATTCAATGCTTTACCAATGCGGCAAAAAACGCCATAAGTGGGAAAATCAGCATGAGTAGGACCTAACAACACCTTTTTTACAAAAAAATCTTTGTTGAAAGCAATTATTATAGCGCCAACTAATATGGCAATTACACTTCGTAAAATATGTCCTCGCAGGGCCTCCAGGTGGTCTATAAAAGACATTTCTGCCTTAGGTTCGCCATTGTTGCCTCGTCTGAAAAATGATAATGCCATTGGTTAAAAAAGTGCGGCAAAGATAGGGGTCGGGAGCAGGAGACAGGAGCCAGAATTCAGTAGACAGGAGGAAGAGACAGAATACGGGATATAGGGAGCAAGAAGGTCTTTTAAAATGTTGCTTCCATATTGTCCCGGTATTTAAGAGTTAAGCCTTCCGTGTAAGCGGCCTGCCTCCTCACTCCTGTCTCCTACTTCAGCACCTTCAACTTCACCATCTCTATCCTTGTATCGCTTACGGTTAAAATATCAAACTCAAAATCGTCAATAATAATGCGCTCTTTTTGCTGCGGAATTGTTTCATGATGAGAGATGATAAACCCGGATAGTGTTTCCGATTCATCATCAGGGAAATCTATCCCGTATTTTTCGCAGATGTAGTCTAACTCCAGACGTCCGCTAAAAATGTACTCATTTTCAGCCAACCGCTTTTCTACAAATTCTTCACTGTCGTACTCATCGTGTATCTCACCAAAAATTTCTTCCAGTACATCTTCCATGGTAACAATGCCGGCCGTGCCACCAAATTCATCTACCACCCAGGCAATGCTCTTTCGTTCTCTTGTAAACTTGCCGATCAAATCTGTAGCGCTCATACTTTCGGGCACAGCCGGTATGGGTAACAAAATGCTTTGCAGGTCGGCGGGTGCTTTAAACAAATCCAACTGGTGCACGTAGCCAACCATGTTGTCAATTGTTTTTTCATATACGACCAATTTGCTCAACTTGGTTTCAATAAACTTTTTACGGGCTTCATCCACGGTGCAGGTAATATCTATACCAATCACTTCTTTTCGGGGTACAAGGCACTGCCTGATTTTTACTTTTGGCAATTCCAATGCATTTTCAAAAAGCTCCGTATTCATCTCTTCCGCTTCAAAATCGTTGTCATTGTTTTGCTGGAAAAGTGTATCCATTGAACTGGTAGATAAGCTGTCTTTGGTTTCCCGAACCCGCACATTAAAAATATATTGGAGCGTCCAGTTGGCCATGGCTAAAAAAATACGGGCAACCGGCAATAGAAACTGGTGAGAATATTGATGAGCCATACAATGCGGGTAAGCAAAATATTACTATGCGCCCTAAAAATGGCGCGGGGGATAAACTCGCCTAAGATCAACACCACAAAGGTGGCCAGCACAATGTTGAGCCCTACCCGTACACCCTCGTACCGGAGGCCAATGGCAGCCCAAAGGGGCTCTGTAATAGTTGTAAACAGTAAAGCAAAACAAACAAGAAAAAGAGTAAACCCAATGAGCATAGTGCTTAAAAAAAGCTCCGGATTTTCAAAATATTTAGAAAGAAGAATAGCATCGGGTTTACCTTGTTTTTTACGCAGTTCTATTCCAAACCTGTTTACACTATAAAACGCCATCTCTATACCCGCAAAAAAACCCATCATTAAAAGGGTAGTTATAAACCAGGCAATTGTACTTACTGCTATCATCATTTCAATAAAGATAAAAATTTAGGCCGCTATTGTAGAAAATTCAAAACAATCTCTTCGGCTTCCCTGCAGGCAACGTCAAGGTGAGAGTTAACAATAACCTTATTAAAGTAAGTTTTAAAGCTTATTTCGTAAGCAGCCTTGCTAACCCGGGCATTAAGCGAACCCTCACTTTCCGTACCACGGCTCAATAAACGGCGTTTCAACTCATCTACACTGGGAGGCTCAATAAAAATAGACAGCGTGGTTTCGGGAAATTGCTGTTGAATGTGGATAGCGCCTTTGACATCTATATCCAATACAGGCGTTTTGCCTTCGGCCCAAATACGGTGTAGTTCCGATTTAAGGGTGCCGTAATATTTTCCCTCGTACACCATTTCCCACTCTACAAATTCTTCGTGCTGAATTTTGTTTGTGAACTCGGCAGCACTCATAAAATAATAATCAACACCATTTTTTTCTTCACCCCTTGCTTCACGGGTGGCTGCCGAAACAGAGAAAGCCAGTTTATCCGGGTACTTCTCTAACAGGAACCGGGTGATGCTTGTTTTGCCTGCTCCCGATGGTGCCGTGATAATAATAATTTTCTGTTGGTTATTGATGGTCATTAAAAAAATGAATGGGGCGAAGGTAGTAAAGAAAAATAGGCAGCAGAAAGCCGGGGTTTTTAATGCCTGCGATTACTCGTTACAAATTAAGCCGGATGAAATTAACTTTACACCCGTGCAGCATGTAGAGTTTTTCCATAACGCTCATTTTGAATATCACTACCATCGCAAAAGGGCGAAGCAATCACTATCGCAGTTCATTGATTTTTTTTGGGAAACCGACTTTGAACACTTGTTTAAGAAATATCCCCAGGGTTTTTCCGATGCGCTTTTCCCCAATGTAGGATATACTTATTTAATTAACCTGGGTACTCCTTTCGTAATGCAATTAGAGGAGGAGAGATTTGATATAAAAGCCGATGGCTTTCTGCCAAGGCATAAGAATATGATCTGCCACCATTTTGTCGGCAATAAAATTTTTGGAATCAAGTTCAAAGTATCGCCGGTACTTTTTCAGAAGAAAATTAATTTCTCTGAGTACCGCGGGTATATTTTTCCGCTGGCTTACCTTATTGAAAGATCGATAATTGAAAAAGTAAAAAGCGCTGCCTCTTTTGATGAACGGGTGATAATTTTATCGGACTACTATGATGGTATTATTCAGCAGTATGCAGGTTCAATAAAACAAATTGATGTTGTTACAGCGATACTGAGCGATTGCACAGACAAAAATTGCTTTGACATCAGTATTGAAGAATTATCCGGCAAATACAAGATCAGCACACGAACATTGCAGCGTTATTTTGAAGCCACCACAAGCATTACCAGCAAACAGGCTTTGCAAATTTTACGCATACGTAAAGCTGTAGAAAAACTAACATCTGCACCGGGCGAATTTCACTTTAGCCAGTTTGGCTATTACGATTACAGCCATTTTTATAAGCACCTGAAACAATTTGTAAACAGCCATACTATCACTATTATTCAACCACATTTGCAATTACTAAAAGGTGAGTAGTGAACGACAAGTAGTGAGCTGGACCATTTATTCACTATTCACGTTTCACCCAATTAATTTCCTCCCGCTCTCTGTCTTTCCTCTTCCGATGCAGTAGTTCTTCGTCTTGCCTGCTGCACTTTATTGCTGCCAAAACGATAGGTAAATGAAAGATTGGCCACTCTTGATTCCCGGTAAGCATGCCAGTTCTCTATATAGCTACCTTCGTATTCAACTCTGGCTTTTGGCCGATTGGTCCAGAAAATATCAGTCATGTTCAAACGCACCGTTCCCTTTCCGTGCATAATATTTTTTTGTGCACCCATACCAAGCCCCCATTGCGGCTGAAACACCATATAGCCATACCGGCCACCAGTGTTAAGGTTGGCATTCAATTCTGCCGACCAGCCTTTTTTTAATGTGAATGTATTGGTGGTTTTAATATTAGCAGCCGGTGCGCCATCATTTAATTGCACACCGCTTAAATTTCCATTAAACTTGTTATAAAAAATGTTGATGTTATTGATCACGTTCCACCAGCTATTTATGCGCACAGGAGCGGTAGCTGTCAATCCAATATAATCGGATGACCTGAGATTTACAGGTATCTGCACCGTGATGTTGGAATCCTGCCCCGGCTTTATTTCAAAGCTTGGAATTACATCAAGAATTTTTGCCAGAACACTGTTTTGCGCATTTTTTGTATGGCTGTACGCTACTGTAAAATTCAGATTTTTCAAGGTGTAGTTCAGCTCGTACGACCAGGTAGTTTGCGGCTTTAGAAGAGGCTGGCCGGTTGAGTAAATAGTAGCATCAATCTGGAAAAGAAAAGGATCCAGTTGCGAATAACCTGGCCGGTCAATACGGCGGCTG
Organism: Flavisolibacter sp.; assembly: GCA_035645595.1. Classification (GTDB taxonomy): domain Bacteria; phylum Bacteroidota; class Bacteroidia; order Chitinophagales; family Chitinophagaceae; genus Flavisolibacter. The sequence goes on from DASQMG010000475.1 coordinate 8,095, forward strand.
ACTGATGCTCCCAGGGTTTGTTCTTCTTTTAATTTGTAATTGAAAAAGGCACTTGGGAATAATTGAAAGTAATCGTTTTTAAACTGCACATTGTTTTTCAGCTGGCGGGTCTTCAGGATTGTTTGTTCGCCACGAAGCCCCACCTGGAAGTTAAATTTTTTGGCTTCCTTACTAAAATTAAGGTAGGCTGCATAGTTGTATTCTTCATAAAGGAAATGGTTTGTTTTTGCAGCATCGGGCTGGCTTCCCGTAGAAAATACATTATAGAACCTGGCATCCTTATCTGAGGATACATAACTCCATTTTGCACCGCCTTCTATTTTTGCACTCTTTCCCAGTGGATTTACATAATCTGCTTTAGCCGTTTTAAAAGTGATCTTTCCATTCTGGTCGCCGTCCAGTATATCATCTTCTTTTCTTTTACTGCCATTAAGGTTATAAAAATAAGAGGCGGTACGGGTTATAGAACGGCTATTGAACACCCCATAATCTACATCGGCAGTAAATTCCTTTCCATTGCTGTCAATCTTTTGCTTCAGGTTGAGATTAGCCACTACATTTCCAAAGCGGTCGTTGTTAGTGCCAATGGAATTAAACATAAAATCAGGCTTGAAATAAATATCATTAACCGTAGTAGTGATATCGCCCCTGCGGTTAAACCGATTAAAGTTGCCATTAACTACAAAGCCAACAATCGTATTTTTTGAAGAATAAAAATCGGCGCCTAAACGAACCGTATGCGATTTAACAGGCATGACCGCATAGTTATCCTTGTCATCGGAACCCATGAATACACCACTGTTATAAAAGTTGCGGTTGATGATAAGGTGGTTGAAGTTTTTACGATACGCATAGTTGTAATTGCCGAATACGTTCACGCTTTTATTGCGGTAATTGAACGTGTTGCCGGCGTTCCATTTTGGATAAACACCCTGACCATAACCCGCAGTAAAGGTTCCGTTGGTGCCGAGACGCTGGTCTTTTTTCAGGCGAATATCAATGATGCCCGAGTTACCCGCGGCATCGTACTTTGAAGAAGGATTGGTGATGAGTTCAATTCTTTCAATAGCATTTACCGGTAGCCCCCGCAGGTAATTAGCCAGGTCGGCGCCCGACATAGGCGATGGCTTGCCATCAATCATAATAATGACACCTTGTTTTCCCCGTAATGCAATAGCATCGTTCTGGTCAATGGTTACACCGGGCGAACGTTCCAATACTTCAAAAGCAGAACTGCCTGCATTTACTACACTGTTATCAACGTTTACAATCAGGCGGTCATTCAACCGCTGGATAAATGGCTTACGTGCCGTAACTGTTACTTCCTGCATTTGGCTGGCCGCCCTGGCAGCCATAATAATATTTGGCAGTGTGGTGGTTTCATTGCTCTTTATATCAAATACATTACTATACGATGTTACCAACCCAACTCCTGATGCCCGAAACAAATACGTTGCAGGGGCTAAATTATCTATCTCGATACTGCCAGCTTTATCGGAGATGGCGGTTTTTATCAATGCCGAGTCCCTGCTGCGTAACAATTCAACCGTCGCACTTTCAACAGGGGAATTTTGTTCGTTTACAATAGTGATGGTTGCTTTGCCTTTTGCTTCCTGTGCAAAAGTTGCACTTGTCATCAGAATAGCTAAAGCGCCAATAATAACTTTCTTCATTACGATACCATTTGATGTAAAGAAGAAACTTAAAGCAGAGACTAAAAAGGGAATCTATGTTAGTTGCACCATACTGCGATAAGCGGGCGAAAGTGGTTCCATTACGAAAATTCTCGTGTCTTTTTTTTACATCTGCAAAATTGGATAGGGTAGAAAAATTAAAACGCGTTTTCTTTGAGAAAACGTGAATTTTGTCGCTTCTTAAAAAACAGATATGGAGTACAACATAGAAGAAATAAATGCATTGATCAGGAACCGCCGTTCGCACTTTCCCAAGCAATTTGACACGGGGAAAAAAGTAGAGGATGCCGTTGTGCAACAGATACTGGAGAATGCCACCTGGGCGCCAAGTCATGGACAAACCGAGCCCTGGAAGTTTGTTGTATTTACCGGTGACGGCTTGCAAAAGCTGGCCACTTTTCAGGCAGAATTATATAAAAAAGAAGCCGGTGATAATTTTAAAGAAGCGCCATATCAAAACCTGCTGGCCAATCCTTTAATGGCATCGCATGTAATTGCGCTTTGCTTAAAGCGTGATCCGAATAAGAAATTTCCTGAAATGGAAGAAATTGCAGCTGTGTCCTGTGCCGTTCAAAATATTTATTTATCAGTTACAGCTTATGGCTTAGGCGGCTATTGGACCACCGGTGGCGCCACCTATAAGCAAAGTGCCAAAGAATTTTTTGGCCTGGAAGAAGATGATAAGCTACTTGGCTTTTTTTATTTAGCGCATGTGGCTACTCCCTCGCCGGCAGGAAAGCGAAAGCCGGTTGAAGAGAAGGTAGTGTGGGTGAGAGAGTAAGGAATATGGCACAGGGAATAAGGCATATAGAGTGAGGAGTAAAAAACAAAACACTAAAGTGCAGCGTAACCAAATG
>DASQMG010000476.1:0-2182 GCA_035645595.1 Flavisolibacter sp.
TGGCATACAAATTATGCAGGTAAGGCCACAACGGATATATTATGGCGCAAACAAAAACTATTTTAGACGATAAACTTCACTGGTACAAAGACGCAGTTATCTATGAGCTTCACATTAAGGCTTTCTTTGATAGCGATGGAGATGGGATGGGGGATTTTGGGGGCCTGCTGCAAAAGCTGGACTACTTACAGGAGTTAGGCGTAACCGCGGTTTGGGTGCTTCCTTTTTACCCTTCTCCGCTACGCGATGATGGGTACGACATTGCAGACTATTACACCATCAACCCCCGCTACGGCAACCTGGAACAGTTTCAGCAGTTTTTAGCAGAAGCGCATAAAAGAAAATTAAAAGTAATAACCGAGTTGGTCATTAATCATACATCCGATCAACACCCCTGGTTTCAAAGGGCACGAAGAGCTCCAATAGGTTCACCCGAACGGGACTACTATGTATGGAGCGACGACCCGACAAAGTTTGAAGATGTGCGCATTATTTTCACGGATACCGAATCCTCTAACTGGACCTGGGATGCTGTAGCCGGTCAATATTACTGGCACCGCTTTTTTCATCACCAGCCCGATTTGAATTACGACAGTGTGTTGGTACAGGAAGAGATTTTTAAAATTATTGATTACTGGTGTGCAATGGGCGTTGATGGCTTTCGTTTGGACGCCGTTCCGTATTTATATGAACGTGAAGAAACCAATGGTGAAAATTTGCCGGAAACCCATGCGTATTTAAAAAGATTGCGGAAACATGTTGATGAACGTTTTCCGGGCATTTGCCTTTTGGCGGAAGCCAATATGTGGCCGGAGGATTCAGCGTCGTACTTCGGCAATGGCGATGAGTGCCACATGAACTATCACTTCCCGGTTATGCCACGAATGTATATGGCTTTACAAAGAGAAGACCGCTACCCTATCACCGATATATTCGATCAAACGCCTGCCATACCTGACGCCTGCCAGTGGGCGATTTTTTTACGTAACCATGATGAACTGACGTTGGAAATGGTTACCGATGAGGAACGGGACTACATGTACAAAGTGTATGCAAAAGACCCAAAAGCTAAAATAAATTTAGGCATCCGCCACCGCCTGGCACCCTTATTAGAAAACGACAGGCGGCGTATTGAATTAATGAATTCCCTTCTTTTTTCATTACCGGGCACACCGGTGATCTATTATGGCGATGAAATAGGCATGGGTGATAACTTTTATCTTGGCGACAGGGATGGTGTTCGAACACCTATGCAATGGTCGCCCGATAGAAATGCCGGTTTCTCCACTACCAACCCGCAGCGACTGTACCTGCCCGTTATTCTCGATCCCCAGTATCATTACGAATCGGTAAATGTAGAAACGCAACGCGGCAATACATCGTCCCTGTTTTGGTTTATGAAGCGCATCATCAACATGCGCAAAAAATATAAAGCTTTTAGCAGGGGGGATATGAGGTTCATACAGGTTAACAACCCTAAAATTTTAGCCTTTACAAGAACGTATGAGGAGGAAACACTTTTAATTGTTGTCAATCTTTCCAAGTATTCGCAACCCGCCGAAGTTGATGTAAAAAGTTTTAAGGGCTTTATACCGGTTGAGGTATTTAGCAAAAATCCTTTCCCCTCTATAAAAGAAGGCAGCCCCTATTTTTTTACGCTGGGGCCACATTCCTACCAGTGGTTCGAACTGCAAAAACCAACGAGTGGAGTTCAAAAGGAAAAAGGTCTGCCACGCTTTCAGATAGACCAATGGGAATCTTTATTAACCGGGGAAACCGCCGAGGTGTTACAAAACCTTGTGCTGCCCGATTACATGGAACGGGCACAATGGTTTACCGGTAAAGACAAAACAATCTATAGCACAAGTGTGATAGCCCATACCGCTTTGCCGGTTGGTGAAAATGACATAGAAATTTTATTAATAGAAGTAACGTTTGAAAGTGGTTTACCGGAATACTACCAATTGCCGCTGGCTTTTGTGCGTGACGAAGAAGGCAGAAACCTGGCTGCCGCGCACCCGGCCTCTATCATTGCAGAATTAAAAACCGGTACGGAAGCAGGCTTTTTATGCGATGCAATTTATACGGCTGCATTCCAACATACCGTGCTCCATTTTATGGCGGCAGGAAAACGGTTTATGGCAGGTGGCGAGGTCGTGTTCTCTGCCTCGGAAGAGGTGCG
>DASQMG010000477.1:0-14448 GCA_035645595.1 Flavisolibacter sp.
GCCAAAGGCATGAATAGAAAATCAGAAAAGAAACATGGCTGATATACAAAGTATAAAAAACAGGTTCGGTATCATAGGCAATTCTCCTACTTTAAACTATGCACTGCAGGTAGCGGTTCAGGTTTCCAACACCGACTTAACGGTTTTGATCGTGGGCGAAAGCGGTGTAGGTAAGGAGGCTTTTTCGCATATTATTCATTCACTTTCGGCACGAAAGCACAATCCGTTTATTGCTATTAACTGCGGAGCCATTCCCGAGGGAACAATAGACTCTGAATTATTTGGTCATGAAAAGGGGTCATTTACCAGTGCGGCTGAAAGCCGTAAAGGTTATTTCGAAACCGTGAACAGCGGCACCATCTTCCTTGACGAAATAGGCGAGATGCCGCTGGGTACACAGGCCCGCTTGCTTCGTGTTTTGGAGAGTGGAGAATTTATCCGGGTCGGTTCATCAAAAGTTCAGAAGACAGATGTAAGGGTAATAGCCGCAACTAACAAAGATTTACTGGGACTGGTTCAGCAAGGCCGCTTTCGCGAAGATCTTTATTATCGTTTAAACACCGTTCCTATCCGGGTTCCCTCCTTGAAAGAGCGAAAAGAGGACATCGTTGTTTTGTTCCGGAAATTCGCAGTAGATTTTGCGGAACGATACAAAACTTCCCCTGTTCAGTTAGATGAAGGTGCCAGGCAAAGATTAACCAACCACCCCTGGCCCGGAAATGTGCGGGAGCTTAAAAACATGGCCGAACAAATTTCAGTCTTAGCTGCTGACAAGTCTGTTACAGTAAATGAACTTTCTAAATTTTTGCCTGATGCTTCTGCCGGAAACAGGTTACCGGTCTTAGCCCATTCCAATGGCGGCACGCACGAATTCAACAACGAAAGAGAAATTTTGTACAAGCTATTCTTCGATATGAAACGGGACGTAACAGAATTAAAAAAGCTGTTTATGGAGGTAATGCAGAATCCCTCAGTGGCAGCACAAAATCCTTCGTTCCTTGCACAAGTACAAGATTTACACCCCGTCGAAAGTAATGCCCCGGTAATGGTAGGCAACACCACAACTTCTGCGCAGCCGGTAATTATGCGTAATGAAATTCATGAGCATGAGGAAGTAGAAGAAAGCCTTAACATCATGGATAAGGAGAAAGAACTTATCATCAAAGCTTTGAAAAAGCATAGGGGCAAACGTAAAGATGCGGCTTTGGACTTAGGTATCAGCGAAAGGACGTTATATCGCAAGTTAAAAGAATACGATATCGATCAGTAGAAATCATAATTGTTGAACACAAACATAATAGTAAGAATATGCTCCTTCCAGGCAAAAGACATCCAATAGAATTAAAAGTTTTGCCCCTTGCGCTCTCTGTTGTTATATGCATCCTATTCTTTAGCGTTTCATCCTGTAAGGTTTCATATGGTCTCAATGATAAAACATCAATACCCGACAGCGTAAAAACCGTTAAGATCAATTACATAGGGAACAAAGCCTCATATGTAAACCCGCAACTAAGTCCCAACCTTACAGACCGTATCCGTCAAAAAATCCTCAATCAAACAAAGCTTGCTAATACAAACAATGAAAGTGCCGATTGGGAGATCACAGGCGAGATCCGGGATTACTCTATTAGTACGACCGGCGTTACAAATACCAACGGACAGCAGCAATCGTCGATCAACAGGTTGACGGTTGGTGTGCACATTACCATAAATAAACGCATCGATAACAAAGTAGAAGAATATGATGTAAGCCGGAGCTTTGACTTCAGTGCCCGACAGTCGTTACAAACAGCTGAAGCCAGTTTGCTCGATGAAATGATTAGAAGTCTTACAGACGAAATTTTCAACAAGCTTTTTTCCAATTGGTAATGTAACTTGCCATATATGAGCAACAGAACCCATGCCTTAGCTCAACAACTTACCGGCAAAGTTTCGGTTGAAGAATGCAGTTTAGAAGAGGTGCAGCAAATTTGTAAACGCCACCCGTACTTCGCAGCCGCACAATTTTTACTGGTTCAAAAGCTAAAACAAACGGAATCTTCTGATTTGGAGGAGCAACAACAAAAAGCGGTTCTCTTTTTTCCCGATCCCCTTCTCTTTGACTTTTTCATTTCCTCTGATAAGTTTTACAGCGATGAAGTTTTCAGTGAGAATAGCATAGCCAGCTCACCTGATATTGCTCATCATGAAAGTAATATCGGTGGCACAGCACAAGAGACAAAGGATGTTGCTCTTAATTTACCTGCTGTTGACACGGATAACAATAGTGTTTCTGAGGGGGACTTCGATGCTTTAGCAAGTAAGGACGAAAAGCCGCTGTTTGTACAATCGGAGCCAAATGAACTGAATATCGACAGAGATGAAAATGCTTTTGACACTTACTCCCAGAGGCCAGGAACATTTGAAGAGGGTGCAGCCGGTGTTCAAAACACAGCCTTCGAAGCCTTTGTAAGTAACAATCGCGAGACGGTAAGTGAGCCTGAAACAGATGAGGCGGTGAATTCAACAGACTTCAGACAACCAGAACTACCAAAAGAGGAGTTGGCTTTCGAACCCTTCCATACCGTAGATTATTTCGCATCGCAAGGTATAAAAGTTACGCAAGATGGCCTTTCAAATGACCGGCTTGGCAAGCAGCTTAAAAGTTTTACAGATTGGTTAAAAACAATGAAGCGGTTGCCTGCTTCTCATATTGTTGAGCAGGTCGAAATAGTTGCTGAGAAAAAAGTTGAGAAACTTGCAAGCCATTCTGTTACGGAAAGCACAGTAATAACCGAGGCAATGGCTGAAGTTTGGGCTAAGCAGGGAAACATGGAAAAGGCTGCAGAAACCTATAACAAATTAAGTTTGCTTAATCCTTCTAAAAAGGCGTTCTTTGCTGCCAAAATCGAAAATCTAAAGACCTCCTGATATGACTATCTTATTTATTATTTTGATTATTATAGCGTGTGTGGTGTTGAGTTTGATCATCCTGGTGCAAAACCCTAAGGGTGGTGGTTTGGCAGGCAACATCGGAGGAATCAGCAACCAGTTCATGGGTGTTAAGCAAACAAATGATGTATTAGAGAAAGGCACATGGATATTCGCCGGGGTCATTGCTGTTCTTTGTATAATCTCTACCCTTTTTATTTCTGGTGGTGAGGGAATTGACCGGACACAAAATTTAGGTAATGGCGGTTCACCAACCCAGCAACGGCCGGTTGCTCCACAAAACGGCGGCCAGCAAACACCTGTGCAACCAGTTCAGCCGCGTTAATTATTGACGACCTTATTATATCGCCCTGTCAGCAATGGCAGGGTTTTTTATTTATTTTGAGAGTGTATGAAAAAAGTATTGAAAATTGTTTTACTACTCCTAATAATAATCGCTGGTGTTGCTGCATGGATGTTTCTAATGTCTTCAACTAGCTTCAATTCCTCCAAAGCATATTTATATATCAGTACCAATGCTGCTACCAAAGAAGCGGTGTTGGATTCATTGAAAAAAAATAAGCTTGTTTCCAATCCGTCGGCATTCGCCTTCCTGGCAAGCCGCCTAAATTATTGGGAGGCTATTAAGCCTGGTAGATACGAAATTAAAAAAGGGAGTAGCTTGTTAAACATTGTAAGAATGCTGCGTAACGGACGGCAATCTCCCGTAAACCTCGTAATCACAAAACTACGGACGAAGGAAGATCTTGCACGCTTCACCGGCGCCCGCTTTGAATTTGACTCCAGCCAGATGATAAACTTTTTAAACGACGCTGATTCTTTAAAAAAGTTTGGCGCAGATACAGCAACGGCTTTATGGAATGTATTACCGGACACATATACCTTTTTTTGGAACACGTCCCCCGCATCGGTATACCAAAAATTAAACGTTGAGTCAAAAAAGTTTTGGACCAGTGAGAGGAAAGATAAGGCAGAAAAATTGGGGCTATCGCCTGCGGAAACCTATATTCTGGCTTCGATAATTGAAGAAGAAACAACAAATAACAAAGAGAAGGATACGGTGGCAAGCGTATATCTTAACCGCCTAAGAAAAGGCATGCCTTTACAAGCCGATCCTACCTTAAAATTTGCGGTACGTAATTTTGCTTTGAAGAGAATCGCTGGTGACATTTTAAATGTTAGCTCTCCCTACAACACCTATCGAAATAAGGGACTACCGCCAGGTCCCATATGCACGCCGTCGAAAGTGACCATTGATAAAGTGCTGAACCCAGCAGAGACGGGGTACCTGTTTTTTGTTGCTAACTCAAAATTAAACGGACATCTATTCAGCACCAGCTTTGGGGAACATGTGCAAAAAGCCAACAGTTACAGGCAGGAAGATAGAATGCGGCGACAGAAAGATTCTTTATTTAGACAGCAGCAAGTTAAATAGATATAAGACTGTAGATCAAAAAATGGGAGCTGAATAAATGCTATTGATTAAGTAGTTATTGATTGAAATAAAATGGTTGTCAGGCGCTCATGAAAACGGATTCTTCAAAAAATATTGTTGTCTTTCAGCACTCCTTTGTAGAGGTTTTTCTATGCACCTGACCAAGTTGGACGCTTCGCTTGGCATCACCTGAACAGCCATAAGACTCATTTATCTATGTAGTCGTAACAAGCTGCTTACCTGTTTATTTATAATACAGCTCTTCATAGTATCGCACAAACGACGTTCCCCATTCTATAGTACTACTGTCAATAGTTATGGCTTCAAACTCTTGTTGAATTGCCAATGACGGGAGATTAATTCCAACGCCTAATGCCGCAACACTTGTCCCCTGAATTCGTGGATTAATTTCGAGCAGTTTAAATTGGTGATTCAAGTCTCCTTTCACTTGTAAACCAATAGGCCCGGATAAATTTAGAGACCGAAGTATTCGGTCGCAATAGTTTATTATACCGTCATGTTTAATAAAAGTGCCTCGTACAGAAATGCCACCGTTTATTTTTGTCCGGCTCCGGGGCAATATGAGTTTAGGAACACCTTTTTGAACGATGGCATCAATGGTAAATTCAGTTCCTGGAAGGTATTCAGAAATCAAAAGTTCTGGAAAACTTCTCTCTCCGAGTATTTGGGAAATGTGACCGAGCGTGCTGTATAGATGGTTAGGTTTAGAATACAACAGTAATTCAAATTCGCTTTTTTCTTCCTGCAATATTCGAACACCCCTGCTACCGTTGGAAAGAGTAGGCTTTATACAGACCGGCCGCTCTGGGTATCCTAGTTGTTCGGCTGCTTCTACCAGATCTTTCACTGTAGTCACAACCTTAAAGTGGGGAACAGGAATATTATTGTGGACGAGGTGTTGGTAAAGACCACCTTTGTTGTTAGCGATACAGAGATCGGCGTAATTGGAAACAATAACCCTTATTCCATGTTGAAGAAAAAGTTCTTTTTGTTTTGCAAAGTAAGAAAGCTCAGATGTTACCAAGGGAAAAATGACTTCAATACTATTTTTAATACAGAAATTCAGAACGAAAGGGATGAAATTTTCGTCGTCCGCTTTGGGTATTTGTATAAATGGCTGACCCAGGAACCTGCCACTCGCAAAGTCATCTGCATCGCATGTGTAAACCTCAAAGGGAGCGTTGAGTAGCAGCGCTTTTATAATTCCGGGGCCACCGGGCGAACCTGCACCTGTCAGTAAAATTCTTAATTGCCTCAATTGTCCAAATTAAACAATCCAACGGATAAGTTCAAAAGCTTCTGCATAACGATGACCAGATTGTACTCCTCTTACTGTAGCCAGTGATCTAATAAAGTCATGATTTGCGTAGGGCTTGTGTGCCTGGGATTTATACTCAGATAGTGCATCGCATTTTTGTTGAAGATGCTTTTCGTCAAGGGTAACAAAACAAGAGGTATTGAATGAGTAATTATTCCATGGCAGTTCGTAACATAATATACTGGAAAATTTAAAAGCTCTTATGCCCTCGTTGGTAATTGTAAAATGATCCTGATGGATATCGTTCCGGGTGGGCATAAAAACTAAATGGGGTGAAATCTGGTGCTTAATCTTCAAAATATCGTCCAGAATATCCTGGCGTCTATAATTGAATGTCCTGACGTCATAATCCAGTAAGATGAGATTGTCGGTTTTGATACCCAATATTTTTGTTGCAGTTTTAACCTCGTTTAATAATATGCCGGCATCAAAAGGCGGAGGCACCGATTTTTGGCAGGCAGAAAAAGCAACGTAGTAAATGTCGTTCATTTCTATCAATTTGCTTATGGTGGCGCCACAGCCAAATTCCCCATCATCTGTGTGAGGGGCAAGAATAAGAATCCTCTTGCGTTCGATCATATGGTCAATTATCCTTTAAAAATGGAGATGTAAACTTAAGCGAATTATCGAGGTGTAGTAAATGTATACCCTTGTAGTGCATACCTGGTTTTTAACCCAAAATAGATTGATACGGACATCGCATGATAAATTCACTTAACGCTTTACCGAAGGATATCCGCTAGATTCAAGTAGGCTTTAACCCCTCTTTATTAAGCATTCCTTGCTTCGGGCTACTGATGAATACGCTTGCAGCAAACCAACTTCCTTTTCGCAGGTAGTTGCCAATGCTAAAATTTGTGGGGGTGGGCAATTTTGAATAGCCTGTAAAAGTTTTTTGGACCACCTTTGAAAATTGTAATCACCTAATCCGGTTGCCTTCTTTGAATACTCCATTGACGACTTAACGACTGATACTCCGATACACTTAATTTTTGCTGATTGTAATGACCTGCCAGCGCTTTTTGGCGATAACATTCGTATAGGCAAACTGCACAAGCAACACTTATGTTCAAAGAACGGATCATTCCGATTTGTGGTATTATAAAATTACCGTCGGCAAGTGTTCGTGCCTCCTCGCTTACGCCCGTGTGTTCATTTCCGAAAACAATAGCAGTGCTTTCGGTCATGTTTACCTCATAGAGGGTTACTGCGTCATCTGCCAGGTGCGTAGTTAAAACGCGTGCATATTTGGTCCTTAAAGCAGCAAAACATTCTGTAGTATTTTCATATTGGTTGATTGTAAGCCACTTCGCAGCGCTGCTGCTGCTCTTATTCCCCCATTTTTCGTGACGAGGTATTGTTGTATTGAGTATGTAAATTTCCTGCACTCCTACCGCATCGCAACTACGCATCACAGCAGAAATGTTATGAGGATCAAAGACATTCTCCAAAACGATAGTTAAATCATTTTGCCGGTGGGCTAAAACGCTTTCTATCCTGGATTGTCGTTCTGTCGTCATACCATGAGTATTTGGTGATAAAAAAAGGATAAACCAAATTGATTTATCCTTTATACGTCGGGACGACAAGATTCGAACTTGCGACCCCTAGCACCCCATGCTAGTGCGCTACCGGGCTGCGCTACGTCCCGAATGGATGCAAAAGTAGGAATTCTGTAAAACTGTGATAGGTTTATTTCTTAGCGTTTATAACGTTCTAGCTATGTAGGGTCGTTGGTACTTATTATAAATAGATGATAATTAAACTGTCACGTGAAGCATGGAAAAATCTCTTCTATAAAATCGCTTACGTCGCAACGAAGGAAATCTATCTTGTCTACAAAGCAACGATCTGATCTTCCTAGAATTTAAAGCCTGTTACAAGTCTCAACTGCAGTAATTGATTTGATGGTGTTACTAAGTTCACGATCTTATTCACCTCATTGTATTTTCCTCATCCTGCTTTAGTGTTTGTACTTGTTTAATTACTTTATTTTTTATTGGAAAGTGAGATCAGAAAAGGCCTCCATAAAACATAGGGACGTAATTCCATAATGCTGGTTTCGGCACTGCAGCTATTCTTATAGTGCAATGCAAGGTTTACTATCAGCTGCTTTTAAGAGTAAATAAGTAGTTTTTATGACATTACCTGGTTAGGTGCCTATGCTTGTTACTTAGCGGAGCTATTATTCGTTGTGCCAGGAAGCATTGCTGAAGTAAGCGAAGTTGGGTGTTGGTTCTGATACTATGCAAAATAAAACCGAAATATTACTTTTCGCTCTCAATATTCAATGATTGTGGGATAGCAACTTGATAGGACGATGTTGCATGTCTCAAAATAGCTAAACTATAAATCCTAACATGAAGACCCTCCTACTCCTTATCCTATCAGCTTTGTGCTGGCGCAACGTTAACGCGCAATGCGGTTCAGCTGACTACACCGAACCGCAGTTTGCTATCGCGGTACAAAACCCAGCCTGTCCTTTGGTTGGTGAAATCACGGTTACATCTGCTTCCGGGGGTGTAGTCCCTTACACCTATACATTACTGCCGGGGAATATTTCCAATACAACAGGGGTATTCACAAATATTGTAGCGGGTAGTTATCAGGTGCAAATGAAAGATGCGTGTGGAACGATCCGTTCAAGGCAGGCGACCATTACACCCTACAATTTTACAACGTCTTCCACTATGACGCACCTAGGCTGCAAGAATTTTGGATTTACAATGAACTGTTCAGCAAGCGGCCCTGCTTTAGAGTACGGCTATGCTATAAACGGTAACGCCCCGATAATATGGGGAGATAGTTCTCTGATCCATCTGACTCTCCAACCACAGAGCACTGTTTCATTGTACGTAAGAGACAGCTGTGGTAACCAAGCTGTTAGTGAACAGAGAATTCCCAAAGAAATGATGGGTTATATAAAAGAATTACAGGAACGAATTGAATGCTCCTGGCAGGAAATTTATCCTGTTTATTATGGTTTTACCGCCCCCAGCGTTTGCTTATACAAATCGCCTCAAAATACACTTGTGGAGTGCAAACAGGCTCCCCCGAATTACAATGGCGGAGCCCTGACAAATTTTTTCAACCTTCCGTTTGGCCAAGATTATTATGTGATTGTGCAGGACGGCTGTTACAGGGATTCGGCATTTTTTAAAGACAAAACATCTGCCGGAGGGGTGGAACTAAATCCATATAATTGGAAATGTAACACCTTTGATCTGCATGCTGACGGCAACAATTCAGGTATTGTGTGTTTGTATAATTCTCTAACCGATTCCCTAATTAGTTGCAAGCCCACCAACGATACTGCCATCAACCCAAAAACAGGTTTGCCCTGGCCATATGGAGGAGCTGAATGGTATGACTTGCCTTATGGCACCTACTATTCTTTCATTTATGATCCTTGTGCCGACTCGCTTATTAGGATTGATACTACAGTCACTTATCCTAGAAGCTTCACTACCACTGTAAATTACCATTGCTCCGTTTCTCAGTCTGCCGTTGGCTCAGGTTTTGGTCCGGAAAGTCCAACCCCCCACAAGACAACAATCTATTATCCAGACGGCTCAGTAGCTGGGAATTATGTAAATTCCTATTACCTTTTGTATCCGACGTGGCCTTTGCCCGGGACAATCACTGTTGTGCAGGAGGACGGCTGCGGGTATAAGGATACCTCGCAATTGTATCAACCACCAATTTTGCCAACCCGTTCAGTAACTTATGTGGGTGGATGTCCCGGTATAAATGGAAATTCAGGCGGAGGGGATATCGTGTTAGCTGGAAACTCCTTTGCGTACGCAGGTATTGGCCCGGGAGGGCAAACTCTTGTACCACTAGCAACCGTCCGAATCATCAAAAGGGACAGCCAGAACGTAAATATAGCTCAAACTCATACACAGTGGAATAGTGCAACAGAAAAGCAGGAATATTATTTTACTAATATGACAACAGGAGTTTATGTACTGGAATCAGCTATCGGGTGTTATGGATTTAAAATTTATGATACTATAGAGATCAAACCGTACATGTACCCCGTTCAAGATCAAACAAATATTTTGCAGTGTGGAAGTAATCCCTACATTTTTAAGGATAGTATTACTGGAGGAGTGGCACCGTATTCTTATGAGATTATAGCTACGAACCCCCACATGGCATCGTTAATAACCGGCACCCAATCTTCAAATTCATTTTCAATACCGCCCGGCACTAACTTGAATACAATAACAATTCAGGTGATCGATGCCTGTGGAAATTCAAATGCAAAAGAATTCCCTGTTACACATCTAGCAACCTGTTACCCGCTTGCTACCGATAGTCTTTCTGTTCAATTACAAATGAGAAACCAATCGATCAGAGTCTACCCGAACCCATCTGACAAGCAATTTTCCATTGCCTTTTCGCAAAAGAAAAAAACAAATTACCGGGTCGGTATTTATAATACATCAGGAGTGCAAGTGTACAATAGCACCTTTAGGGATATTGATACGAAAAACATAGTGATAAATGAGAGTTTAAAGGCTGGTATGTACATTATACATATAACTGATTTGAAAAATAACCGCCAACACTATTACAAACAAATGGTCCAATAGGGAGAGATCAATTCATTATAGATATTCATAAACGCGAGGCGTGTAGGCGAAAAAAGAAGGCAAAGATGCTTAGCATGAAAATAAATAGAGATCGATGACATCGACGTTGGGGATACCAAGCCACCGAATGCTGAAAACACCTCAACTACTTTTCGGTCGAAGAAAGCCAGCAAAAATCGCAATAACTTCCAGACAGTTAAATAACAGTCAATCCCTAATTCCAGGTACTGGTTTACGCATTACGAGCAAGTGGATGCAATAAGAAGTAAATCGGCGGGTACTAAACGCAGGTTTCAAAAAGCGCCTTTAGGAAAAAGTCGAAACGACTAATAGTTATTTTGTTCTATGCGGTTGCTGGGGAAAGCCTTCCGACCGCGCCTTTTTCCTTACTGTGATGCAAAAATCCAATGTACTGTGGCAACTTTCTTAATGGTTTTATTAGTGCTACCAAAAAAGCAAAAGGAACCTGGTTCTCTTTTAGGGCGAGGTAATCTCTCCGGTTTGCCCGGATCCGTTTTTTCAGGCTTCCGTTACTCATTCCCCCCTTTCTCATCTTTACAATTAACTCCGAAAGATAAAAAGAACTGATACGGTATTTGTAAAGATAACGGGTCATTAGTTCAAAATCAGATGCAGAAAAATAATGAGTTTCATATCCTCCCAATTGTTCTACAACCTCCTTACGCACATAAAACGTAGGGTGTGCGGGCATCCAGCCAGTATTAATTAACGCCCGCTTGTAAGGCATTCCCTTCCAGGACCGATGAATTCTGGTCGTTTCTTCAGCGTCAACATATAAAAGGTCGCCAAAGATGGAATCCACTTGCTGTTCTTTAAAGCAGTTAGCGATCTTCGAGATAACATCCCTGGATGCTAACATATCATCACTATTCAGAATTCCAATAACATCCCCGGTGGCCATTTTCATTCCTTTATTAATGGCATCATACATACCGTTGTCTTTCTCCGAGACCCATTTTGCTATACAGCCTGAGTTCTGTTCGATTATCGACAATGTTTCATCAGTGGAGCCCCCATCTACAATTATATATTCGATATTCGGATAGTCCTGACTATAAACTGATTGAATTGCATTTTGAAGAAACCGAGCCGAGTTATAGGTGACCGTGATTAATGATACTTTCATTTCTTTCAGTTAGCGATGATAAAATCTGTTTCTTGACATGGTAAACTATTTTCGCAAATAGATATGACCTAGATGCACAGCATAGCAACCAATAAGGTTAAGATTTTCCAAAGAAAGAATTAGGATTATGTACGGTCGGATTTTCAGTTATGTGTGCTAAAACCTCACTTGCACAATAAAATAATAGGATTGGAAACGGAAACCCAGAGGATATATAGATAGGAAATAAACGTTGGGACAAATATAATCTAAAATTTTAGATTTTCTGGTTTTAATGAAATTTATTTATCCAATTATGAACTCTAAAATAAGGCCCGACATAAGAAATGTGTTCATAATGGGAATAGCAGCAATCTTCCTTTCTTTGACCCTTAAAGCAGGGTTACCCTGATAAATGGTGTATGGCTCAAGGTCTCTTGTAGCGACTGAACCCGCTGATAGAACGGCATGTGATTTACAGGTAACTCCGGGGCAAACAATTGACTGGGCCCCAATCCACACCCCTTCTTCTAAAGTAACTGGTTTCACGATAAGATCAAAATAGGGTAATGTATAATTATGGTTGCCTGTTAAAAGATAAGCGGCTTGCGATACACACACATTGTCTCCTATGTATACTGCTGCCAGATTATCGATCCATACCCGCTCTCCTATCCATATATTATTTCCCATATGGAGGTTCCATGGATACTTAATAGAGACGTTTGGTTTTAGTAAAACCCCGGTCCCCACCCTGGCGCCAAAAACACGGAGTAAAAAAACCTTGAATGAAGAAAAGAGAAAAAAACTATTTTGAAAAAAGATCAGGCTGGTAAAATACCACAAAATCCGTTTGAAGGAATTCCCGGGCTTGTACCAACTATTGTTATAACAGGAAAGGTCTGTTTTCATAGCACTCCTACTTGCTTTAAACCTCTCCTTCGAGAGCGGTCATAAAAAAAGATCATCAAAAAAATACAACAATAGGCAATAATATTGTAAAAAGTATGATGGTCAATTTCAAACTTTACTCCAGAATTGTTATTAATGGCCAGTAGCAAAAAAAAGATACGCAAAACATTTAACGCCCATAGTAAAGCCCATCCGCAGACAAGCCAGATTATGGTCACTTTTAAGCCCTTAGGATTTGCAAGAATGAAAGCGGCCCAAAAACTAAGGACACCGTAGCCTATGCAGGAGTAAACCATCCTCACACTTCTTCCGTCCTTAAGCCCAAGTGTATATTGATCAATCCAAATTGTAGAATGCCCAAAAATTCGTAGTATGTATTCGGCACTCCGTAAGATTGAATGCCGCAGTGGTGTTATAAAATCAAGATAGGTGGAAACAAACGGACTATAAAAATTTTCTTTGGAACAAAGTCCGATGACAAGCAGTGTACCGAGATAGAAAAGAGAAAAGAGTCCTCCAAACTTAAACAAGTAAATCACTAAAGGTTTTGATAAAAGAGTTTTCATACCCGGGTAATGAAGCATTGGTTCAAGAGGTTGAAAAATGAACACAACCTCAACACGCCAATTTTTTTAAAGGCTCAAAGTAATATACAAGTTATTATTCGATAAATTTAAATTATACTATTTAAACTACCTGCAGGTTCTTCGTGTTAATCGTTGCACTGAGTTTTAATCCCATGCTTTCAATCAGGACTTTTGCCCTGTTACCCAACACCTCCAAAACTATCCCGCGGTAATTCACTAATATTCCATTCCTAATTACAACTTGTTTATTTGGTTCCAATCCAACATCTTCAATTTCAATAGCTGAAAATTCATCCAGAAACCGCTGAATGATTTCAATTTCTTCCTGCCTAACGATCGCTGGCTTACCATTACGGTAAACGAAATTGACAACTCCGCTCACCTGCTTTACTAACCTACTGTCCTCCTCAACTATTTGCACGAAAACATAACCCTTAAATAGAGGTTCGAGAACCAACTTTTTACGGTCGCTCCATTGACGCAGCACTTTGTTCAACGGGCAATAAACAATAATCCCTATATCGTCTAATTGTTTTGCTATTTTCTTTTCCCACCTAGGTTTTGTGTAGATGGCAAACCATTTAACCTCGCCTTTCATGATGTTTTTAGTAATTTAAGTAAATGTCGAAGCTAATAACATAATGGGAAAGCAAAACGTGTCAAAACAAATATCTTAATATCAATAGAAAAACGCAACGAAATGTCGGGAATAAAAAAGATTATGCTTTTGCTGTTGGCGGCGACGTTACGTGCTGGCTATCTTTAGTTTTTGCGTAAAATAAAAAAATGAGCCCGAGCAAAGCAGCATAACACAAATAATTAAACAAGTCATGTGCATTAGTACCTAAATAATCAGCAATAGTCCATTTGTCCACTATAGAAATCATCATGACAACAACACGTATACAGTTTAGTAAAAAAATAGTCATAACGCCTATAACCGACCAATATACTTTTTGTTTAAGTGACATTTGATGCGCACACACAAATGCTACCCAAAAACTTTTAAGCCCTAAACCGTAACAAGCCCACGCCATAAGTAACATGTTTGTACTGTCATTAGAAATTATTCTGTCATCCATTACGGTTGTACCATAGCCAAACAATGCCAGTACCATCTGGCTTATGTGTAAAACACTAATCCTGATCAGTATTGGAAAATTTAGATACCGTTCAACAAAGGGATAGTAGATTCCGGTGGGAGCCGATGCGGCATTAACGAATGTGTAAGTAAGATAAAATAGAAAAAAAAGACCGGCAAAGCGCAGGTAATAGCGGAAGTCGAAATAGTTTACTAGGTTTTTTAACATGAGTGACGGATAAATAAAAAGCCGGCAACATTAATGCTGCCGGCTCAGAAAAATATAAGTTACGCTATAACTTGAAGTTCTTTTTTACGTCTGCGAGCTTTAGCAGCAGCAATAGCGCCTGCACCTAAAACTGCACTTAATCCCAAATCAAATGGTACTGCAGGTGTACTTACAAAACTTACTGAATACTCCCCGGCATTACTACCAAAA
>DASQMG010000478.1:0-4468 GCA_035645595.1 Flavisolibacter sp.
GCCTTTGCTTTCAGGTATGGGCTGGATATTATGCGGGAGAATGGCATGGAACCAGCCATTATTCGTGCAGGCAGGGCCAATATGTTTTTAAGCGACGTCTTTACACAATCATTTGTAAATGCCACTGGTGTGCCCGTAGAATTATATAAAACCGATGGCAGTGTTGGTGCGGCATTGGGGGCTGGTGTAGGTTCAGGAATTTACAAAGATGGTGGAGACGCGTTTGCAAACCGAAAGCCCTTACAACTGGTAACGCCTGCAGTAGCCAGGGAATACGAACCTTTGTATCAGGAATGGAAAGAGCTGCTGCTGGCACAACTCCAAAAGTCTGACAAGGCCGATGTAATAAAAAACTTACAATAACAATAAACTTTAACCATGACCGCTCAACAAACACAAAGCTATTTTGCAGGCATTCCGCAGGTAAAATTTGAAGGAAGAGAAACAGATAACCCCTTTGCTTTTCGTTGGTACGATGAGGCCAGAGTAGTAGCAGGCAAAACATTGAAAGATCATTTTAAATTTGCCTGCGCCTATTGGCATTCTTTCAATGGTGATGGCAGCGACCCCTTTGGCGGAACAACCCATGTTTTTCCATGGATGGCGACAGCAGATCCAATTGAAAGAGCCAAAAGTAAAATGGATGCTGCCTTCGATTTCATCACCAGGTTAGGGCTGCCTTATTATTGTTTCCATGATGTGGATATTGTAGACTACACCGATGATGTGGCCGATAACGAAAGGCGCCTGCAAACGATCACCGCATATGCCAAACAAAAACAAGCAGAAACAGGTGTAAGATTATTGTGGGGCACCGCCAATCTTTTTTCGCATAAACGATACATGAATGGAGCAAGCACAAACCCTGACTTTCATGTGCTGGCACATGGAGCAGCACAAGTGAAAGCAGCTCTTGATGCTACCATTGAGCTGGGTGGTGAAAACTATGTTTTCTGGGGTGGCCGCGAAGGCTACATGAGCCTTTTGAACACCAATATGAAACGTGAAAAGGAACATTTGGCCCGCTTTCTTCATACCGCGAAAGATTATGCACGCCGCAATGGTTTCAAAGGAACCTTTTTCATTGAGCCTAAGCCCGCAGAGCCTTCAAAACATCAATATGATTTTGACTGCGAAACCGTAATTGGCTTTTTACGCCAGCACGACTTATTAAACGATTTTAAGATTAATATAGAAGTGAACCACGCAACACTTGCAGGCCATACGTTCACACATGAGTTACAGGTATCAGCCGATGCAGGCGTGCTTGGCTCCATCGATGCTAACCGCGGCGACTATCAAAACGGCTGGGATACCGATCAATTTCCAAATGACATTAATGAACTCACTGAAGCTATGCTGATCTTTTTAGAAGCTGGCGGCTTGCAGGGTGGGGGTGTTAATTTCGATGCGAAGATCCGTCGTAACTCCACCGACCCCTCTGATCTGGTTTATGCGCATATTGGAGGTATGGACACCTTTGCCAGGGCCCTGATTACAGCAGACAACATCCTTCAGAAATCTGATTTTAAAAAGTTCCGGCAGGAGCGTTACGCAAGCTTTGACAGTGGCAAGGGAGCAGAGTTTCGCGATGGCAGGCTTTCGCTTGAAGACCTAAGGGATTATGCTGTTCAAAATGGCGAGCCGGCAGTAAAAAGCGGCCGGCAGGAATGGCTGGAGAATATCATTAATCAATACATTTGAGGCTATGCCGCCACGGAGCTATAAAGCCTTTTTGTTTGATTTGAATGGAACCATGATTGATGATATGTCTTACCATATCAAGGCGTGGCATAGCCTGCTTATAAGCATGGGTGCGGATCTTTCCCTATCACAAATGAAACAGGAATGTTATGGGAAAAATGACGAGATGCTTGAAAGAGTTTTTCCTGGGCGTTTTACAGAAGAAGAAAAGGAAAGGATGGGAAGCGAAAAAGAAGCTGCTTACCGCAAAGCCTTTTTGCCCGAACTAAAACTCATAGACGGCCTGAACTATTTTTTGCAACGTGTTCACGCAAACGGTATAAAAATGGCCATTGGTTCCGCGGCTATTTCTCTTAATATAGATTTTGTACTGGATGGCTTAAAGATCCGCCACTTTATTGATGCTATTGTAAGTGCCGATGATGTAGCCAACAGTAAGCCACACCCGGAAACATTTTTGAAATGTGCCGAAGCCCTTTCGGTAGAACCGCAGGACTGCCTTGTTTTTGAAGATGCACCAAAAGGGGTGGAAGCGGCATTAAATGCCGGCATGGATTGCATCGTTATCACTACTATGCATGCTGCCGAAGAATTTGCTATGTATAAAAACGTGATCGGTTATATTTCTACTTATCAGGAGGATGAATTACAACAATTGCTATGCTTGAAGGAAACCGTTTAAAAGAAGGCGAAGCGTTTGTTATTGGTGTTGATTATGGCACTGATTCGGTACGTTCTATTATCGCCGATGCGTCCAATGGTGCAGAAATAGCGTCAGCTATTTATTACTATCCAAGATGGAAAGAGGGCAAATATTGTAACGCCGCCAACAACCAATTTCGCCAGCACCCCCTGGATTATGTTGAAGGATTGGAGGCAACTGTAAAAAGCTGTTTGGAGAAAGCAGGACACGTCATTGCACAAAAAGTGGCGGGGCTTTCTGTTGATACAACGGGTTCCACACCGGTAGCTGTTGATGCCACCGGAACACCATTGGCTTTACTAAAAGAATTTGAGGAGGCCCCGGCGGCCATGTTTGTTTTGTGGAAAGACCATACCGCCACAAAAGAAGCCGCTGAAATAAATGCTCAGGCAAAAAAAGGCGACACGAACTTTCTGCAATATGTAGGCGGCA
Organism: Flavisolibacter sp.; assembly: GCA_035645595.1. Taxonomy (GTDB): domain Bacteria; phylum Bacteroidota; class Bacteroidia; order Chitinophagales; family Chitinophagaceae; genus Flavisolibacter. Next base: position 2,840 of record DASQMG010000478.1, read on the forward strand.
TTTATTCATCCGAATGGTTTTGGGCAAAGCTCCTTCGCATACTGCGTGATGATGAAAAAGTGCGTAGCAAAATCGCTTCCTGGGTAGAGCACTGCGACTGGATTCCCTTTCTTTTAACCGGTGGTACAGATGTAAAAGAAATGAAACGTGGGGTTTGCTCCGCAGGTCATAAAGCTCTATGGGCCGAGGCTTTTAACGGGCTGCCTGCTGATGAATTCTTCACCGGCATTGACCCTTTGTTGAAAGGCTTTACAAAAAAATTGTTTACAAAAACTTATACGTCCGATGAACCGGCGGGCACCATCAGCAAAGAATGGGCTGAAAAACTGGGCTTACCCGGAAATGTTGTAATAGGCGTTGGTGCTTTCGATGCCCATATGGGTGCCGTGGGTGGACAAATTGAGCCCTATCATTTAAGTAAAGTGATGGGAACGTCTACCTGTGATATGTTGGTCGCGCCGGCTATCGAAGTGGGCGATACTTTGGTGCAGGGCATTTGCGGGCAGGTGCCCGGTTCCGTTATTCCCTCTATGCTTGGTATGGAAGCCGGTCAAAGTGCTTTTGGAGATGTTTATGCCTGGTTTAAGGGTGTATTGAGCTATTCCTTAAAATATATCCCCGATGAAAAAACAAGGCAGAAGGCAAGCGACAGGCTGATTGCCGATCTATCCGCAGATGCGGCTGCGCTTCCGTTAAATGAGGGCGACGAATTAGCAGTGGATTGGCTCAACGGCCGCCGCACTCCTGACGCAAACCAGGAATTGAAGGCCGCTATCATTAATCTGGCTTTAGGGTCCGATGCACCCCGTATTTTTAAAGCACTGGTAGAAGCTACCTGCTTTGGGGCTAAAGCTATTGTTGACCGCTTTAACCAGCAGGGCATTCCTGTAAAGGGGCTGATTGGTTTAGGCGGCGTTGCGAAAAAATCACCTTATATTATGCAGGTGATGGCCGACGTGATGAACATGCCCATCCGCATTCATAAATCGGAGCAAACCTGCGCCATTGGTGCAGCGATGTTTGCTGCTACGGCAGCAGGTTTATATGGTAAAGTGGAAGAGGCCATGGAGGCTATGGGACAAGGCTTTGATATAACTTACGATCCAAGATCCGGGAATATAGAATATTATCAAAAGCGATACAATCAATACAAAAGCTTAGGTGTATTTATCGAAAGGGGAAAATGAAAATTAGTTTTATGTACCGGGCCACCGACCATCCACTTAACTTTCGTTGCATCGCACTCTTGTACTGCCAGAACAACACGCAACATTTTTTATCCGCTGCATGAGCCAATACGATCATATAAAACAACAAGCCTACGATGCCAATATGCAATTGCCCAAACTTGGGTTGGTGCTTTTCACGTTTGGCAACGTAAGCGCTGCTGACAAAGGCCTTGGTGTATTTGCCATTAAACCGAGCGGTGTTCCTTACGAAGAACTTTCGCCTGAAAAAATGGTGATCGTCGATTTTGATGGGACAACAGTTGAAGGCAGTCTGCGTCCCTCATCCGATACAAAAACACATGCTGTTTTATATAAACATTGGGACGGCATAGGTGGCATTGTGCACACCCACTCAACATACGCCACGGCATGGGCGCAGGCAGGAAGAGACATTCCGATT
>DASQMG010000479.1:0-8515 GCA_035645595.1 Flavisolibacter sp.
CGTAAACAGGGCCATAATAAGAAGAATGGCACCAAGTAAAATCCATTTAAAATTTTTTCCGTAGAAGATCAATTGCGTAGTATAGCTTTCATAATGGGTATTCTTAGCTAATATTTCCCTGTTAGTTTCCATTTGATTGTACAAAAGAAAAATAACCAGCCCAATAATTAAAGCAGAAACAATGCGGGGTGCTATATCCTTTCGAAAAGAAAACAAGAACCAAAGCGAAATAATAAAGGCCATTAGCATACCTACCAGGGGTGCTATTAAAATAAAGGCGGCCGTGCGAAGGATGATTTCGGAATTCACCGCACTAAATCCCCCGGCTGCTATCCCGGCACCGGCAAAACCCCCTATTAATGTATGCGATGAAGAGGAAGGAATACCAAACCACCAGGTCAGCAGGTTCCAGATTATGGCAGCAATGAGGCCCGAGAACACTACAATCAACATTACCTTTTGATCGATAAAATTTGGTTTCACTGTTTTAGCTACCGTATCGGCCACACCATGATCCTTAAAAATAAAATAGGCAGCGAAGTTGAAAATAGCTGCCCAGATCACCGCCTGAAATGGTGTTAACACCTTGGTGGAAACCACAGTGGCTATAGAATTGGCCGCATCATGAAAGCCGTTAATATAATCAAAAATTAGGGCAAGGGCTATGATAATGATGATAAAGGTCATGGAGAAATTTGAAAATTAGCAAATGTGAAAATGTGAAAATGATCCAAATCCTTTGTCGTGTTCTATGCCTTTCATTTTCAAATCTTCAAATCTTCACATTGGTATATTCTATGCGTACTTTACAATAATAGACTCAATCACATTGGCAGCGTCTTCACATTTATCGGTAGCAGTTTCAAGTACCTGGTAAATTTCCCGTTTTTTAATGACCTCTTTTGCATCGGCCTCAGTGGCAAAAAGGCGTTCGATGCTCATGTCAAAAATATCGTCCGCCTCGTTTTCGAGGCTGTTGATCTTTACCAGGGAATCGGTAATGAGCCGCATATTTTTCATGTTGCGAAGTTCCCCTACAGCTTTACGAACTTCAGTAGTGCTTTGCACAACTATTTCTGCCAGCTTTTGTAAGCCAATGTCGTTTGGGTTAACCCGATAAAAATTAATTTTTTTGCCCGATGCGTAAATATAATCAGCCACATCATCAAGGGCAGAGGCAAGGTAGTGGATATCCTCACGGTCGAAAGGAGTGATAAAGTTGCGGCCAAGTTCGGTAAATAAAGTATGTGTCAGTTCATCATTGGCATGCTCTACATCTTCCATTTTTGAGATCAGGCTCTGGCGTTTGTCAAAATCAGGCTCTGAAACGACCTGAAGCAATAGGGCACCCATGCTCTTTACATTGTCGGCGCTTTTTTCAAATAATTCATAAAATACTTTATTCTTAGGGGCCAGAAATTTTGCGAAGAAGTTCATGCGCTACTTTTAAATTGAGGCGAAAATAGATGCTATTATCCAGCACAGGTTTTATAACCAAAAATTAATGATTACTTAATATTGACGCTTATTTTTGGCCAAAATGCCTTATACAGATTGCACCCGGTATTATGCGAGTTAAGATCCTTCAAATCATCCTTCTTTTAACGCTGACATGTTTTTCAGTTACCAGCAGCGCACAGCGCTTTCTTTCCGATTATGATTCTACCTTATTTATAATAGATACGGTAAGGCGTACACTAAGCCGGTTTGAAAATTTACATTTCAGCGGCTATATGCAACCCCAGTTTCAGGTAGCCAAAAAGCAAGGCATCGCAAGTTTCGATGGTGGGAATTTTAATGAATATGCAGCTAACCGTTTTATGCTTCGGCGAGCCCGTATTAAAATAGATTATATATTACCCGCAAAAGAAAGCAATTTGCCGAAAGCCCTATTCACGTTCCAGTTTGAAGCCACAGAACGGGATTTGAACATCCGGGATATGTTTTTGAGGTTATACGAACCAAAAAAGCAGGCTCTCTCTATAACAATGGGGTTGTTTGCCAGGCCCTTCGGGTACGAAGTAAACCTGTCATCAGCTTTTCGGGAGACGCCGGAACGGGGGCGTATGTCGCAAACGTTAATGCCAAGCGAACGGGATTTGGGGGCAATGGTTTCGTATGAAGCACAGGTGAAAAAAAAGATGCCTTTTAAATTCGAGGTTGGAGTTTTTAACGGTCAGGGCAAGTCTGGTCCGGCAGAGTTCGACAGCTACAAAGATTTGATTTCCCGGTTAACAATGAAACCGTTTTTGATGGGCAGAAAAGTAGTTGTTAGTGGAGGTCTCTCTTTGTTGTATGGTGGTTGGCGGCAGGAGAACCGGTATCGCTACCAAACCGAAACTGTGAATGGCAATAAATTATTTGTTGCCGACTCCAATGTGAGTAACGTTGGCAGCAAAGCACCACGAAACTACTATGGCGCTGATGTGCAGGTAGTGCTAAATCACCGGCGAGGGAAAACGGAATGGCGGGCAGAATACTGGAGGGGAAAACAGCCTGGTACTGCGGTAACCACTGTTAACCCTGGAACGCTGCCAACCGAACCAACTTACCTGCGACATTTTGATGGCGCCTTTATTTATTTTATACAAAACATTATTAATAACGATTGGGAACTGGTGATTAAGTACGACTGGTACGACCCTAACACAAAAGTTGCTGCCTCGCAGATTGGGAAAGGCGGTACTAACTTTACAACTGCTGATATAAAATACAGCACTTTGGGCGCCGGACTCACCCGCTATTTTTCAGGCAACTTAAAACTGCTGGCATACTATAACTTCGTACGCAATGAACAAACCGCCCTGGCAGATTTCACCGCTGATTTACCTGATGATGTTTTTACCCTGCGAATGCAACTCCGGTTTTAAAGTACAATGGCTTTTAAATGTGAAGCCCCTTTATCGTTCTTCTAAACCGGTTAGTCCACCGTTTCCTTAACAATCTAACGATCCCTGGATGGTTGTTTCTGCATTTTGTGTGGGATCTCTTAAGGAAAGAAATTATAAATACAATTAAACAAGGTTTTAAGCCATTTCTTGCTACTTATAAAAGATACACCCCGGTGGCACTTTAAATTGCCGGGAGATACATTACATGTAACTCCTTACGCAAAATTTTGGCCGGTAACATTGAGGTAACATTGGCTTCATAATGCGTTAACATGGGAGTAACATAGAGGTAACATGCACAGGGTTGCTTTGCATTAAATTACAGAGCATGTCCGTCCGAGTTATTCTAACTACCTTATCTCTCCTTATATTTTCAGCTATTTTTTCGCAAACTCAAAGATTAACCGGGAAAGTTACCAACGAAAAAAACGAACCGATTGCTGGTGTTTCCATCAATGTTACAGGGGGCAGCGGTACCACTTCTAACGTAGACGGTGTATTCCACCTGAACCTTATTCCCGGAACAAAATATGAGGTTAACTTTTCAGCTGTAGGTTATACTCCCAAAGCAGTCAGCGAGGTGGAAGTAGCAACTTCAGGAACAAATACTTTTAATGTAGTACTCCAAACGGCCCCTAAAGACTTAACCAATATAGTTGTTACTGCCACCCGTTCTACAGCACGCAGGGAATCAGTTAATTCTATTATTGCTTTCCAGAAAAATACGAATACTGTAGCCTCGGTTATATCTGCTGAAACCATCCGCCGTTCGCCTGATAGAAACACAGGCGAAGTATTGAAGCGTATACCAGGAGCTTCAATCCAGGAAGGACGCTTTTTAGTGATTCGTGGGTTATCTGACCGTTATAACCTTGCCATGCTAAATGGTATTCCTCTTAGCAGTACGGAGCCAGATCGTAAAACATTTTCCTTTGATCTGATACCGTCTGCTGTTATTGATAACATTGTTGTCAACAAAGCATTTGTACCCGAAATGCCAGGCGATTGGGCTGGAGGGTTGGTTCAGGTAAATACAAGGGATATTCCAGCAGCCAACTTCTTTAATGTACAGGTGGGCGGAGGTTTTAATACGCAAACTGTATCCAACAATTTTTATACGTATGAAGGTGGTAAACTTGATTGGTTGGGTATAGAAGACGGTACACGCAAATTGCCCGCAGTTTATAGTACTAAATCTAAATTCAATTCCGCTTCGCAGGCTCAAAAAAATGCGGTTGGCTTAGGTCTTCAAAATGTATGGGCGGCTAATAAGATTTCAACTCCCTTCAATTCAAATTTTCAAATGAATGGAGGGTTTCGCAGTACGGTATTGGGGAAGCGTTTAGGTGGTACGTTTGGAATTACTTATGCCCGTAACAGCCGCTTTCAGAAACTGGAAAACAACCAGTATGCCTTTAGCTCAAGTGGCCTGGGTATAGACTATGAATTTAATGATGACCGCTACACACAGGATGTGTTAATGGGAGGCTTGGCTAGTCTAACCTTAGAACTCAATAATAATAATAAGATCTCTTATAAATCCTTATTTAATGTCAACAGCAACGATTATGTGATTTTAAGAAGTGGTACTGAAAATTTTGGTGGTGCAGGTTTAGACAGTGTTCGTGCCCGTGAATTAGGTTTTCAGCAAAGCACATTCTGGAGTAACCAAATTACCGGGGAGCATAATCTAACTGCTTTGAAAAGCCGCTTTCGTTGGTACGGTTCATACAATATCTTGGATGGCTATACCCCCGACCAGCGCCGAATTTTTTACCGCAAGGATAATAGCGGGAATACGGGCAATTATCAAATGTTGATAGGTGATGTGCTATCTCAGCGCAGTGCCAACCGGTTTTATCAGATGCTGAACGAGTATGTTTATACAGGAGGTGGCGATCTTTCGAAAACCTTTGATTTATTTGGCCAGCGCCAGACAATTAAAGGCGGTTATCTTTTACAAATACGCGACCGCTTATTTGATGCGAAACCTTTTTCCATTGCGCTGACCGGCAACAATCCTGCACTCATTCGTTTAGAAGCCGAACAGGCATTTGCTCCTGAAAATTTTAGTGACACAAGAGAAAACGGTAAGTTTTATTTTGATGCGATCCAGGGCAATCGTTTTCGCTATGTTGCCAACACTATTTTAAATGCCGGTTATCTTCAGTTTGATAACCAGTTTGGACAAGACTTTCGTTTAGTGTGGGGTGTAAGGGTAGAAGATTACGACCAGTTGGTGGGAAGCGTTCGTCAGAGTGACCCGCGTCATATCAATACAAGGGTCCGGGATTTCTTGCCGGGCTTAAATGCTACTTATAAAGTAACACCTACTACCAATATCCGATTGAGTGCATCTCAAACTGTTGTGCGTCCTGAGTTTCGTGAGTTGGCGCCTTTTGAGTTCTATGATTTTGAATTGAACGCTGCCGTAGTTGGTAATCCTGCACTTCAGCGTACAAAGGTCACTAATGCTGATATACGTTATGAGCTATACCCACGTGCCGGTGAAACATTTAATATTGGCGCGTTTTACAAACATTTTGATAAGCCTATTGAGCAACTTTTCTTCCAGGCGGGCGGTGGTGCTTCTTCTTTTGCCTTCGCCAACCCTGAAAGTGCTCAAACCGTTGGTGGTGAAATTGAATTCAGAAAACGATTGGATTTTTCACCGGCATTTCAAAACTTTACTTTTCAAACAAACCTCGCCTACATCCATAGCCGCATCAAAGATGACAGCTTGAAAGCAGCAGGCTTCTCCATTGATCGGCCATTACAGGGTCAAAGCCCTTATGTAATAAATGCCTCCTTACTATATGATAATGAAAAAGCAGGGTTGAATGCAACACTGTTGTTTAACCAGATAGGACGACGTATTTATTTGGTGGGTAATGTGTACCAGAAGGTGCCGGATATCTGGGAAAATTCCCGCCCGCTGTTTGACCTCCAGGTTGGAAAAAAATTGTTTAAGTCAAAAGGAGAAATACGATTGAATATTTCTGATATATTAAATCAGAGGTTAGTGTTTTACCAGAACACTGATGCGAACGATGCGTACGATAAGGAAATTGATCCAACCCGTTTTAGCCGCCTCTATGGTACCAACGTAAGCCTAACCTTTGGTTACAATTTTAAATAAACAAATAATTCTGAATCTTTTATTATGAAACGTATAATTTTTCTTTCTGTATTTTTTGCAGCCGCCCTGGTAAGTTGCCGTAAGATTGAAGTAGATGGTGAAACAGTGGTGATAAATCCTCCCGGTGGGGGAAGTGGGACACCTGGCCGCCAAACAATAACGCTCCGTGGCCGAATTGATAGCAACATGACATTGATCCCTGCTAATGATTATGTATTGGATGGCCTTGTATACATTATGGCTAACCGTACACTTACCATTCAACCAGGTGTTACCGTGAAAGCAAACTTTACAGGCTCCAATGTCGCTGCTCTTGTTATTACCCGTGATGCTAAAATCAATGCAAGCGGTACGGCTACAGCACCAGTGATATTTACCTCAGGTAATCCAAATCCGCGCAGCGGAGACTGGGGAGGGATTGTAATCCTGGGTCGTGCCACGGTAAATTCAACTTCAACAGCAGGAGCCGGAACCTTTGTTGTGGAAGGCGGCGTAAATACTACTGATAATTTAGGCGTTGCGGGTGGTACAAACGATGATGATAGCAGCGGCGTATTGCGGTATGCACGGATAGAGTATGCTGGTTATGCATTTCAGCCCGATCAGGAGATTAATTCATTAACTATGGCTGCGGTAGGGAGAAAGACTGTAATTGAATATGTACAGGTTAGTTATGCAAAGGATGATGCTTACGAATGGTTTGGAGGTACAGTGAACGCCAGATATTTAGTAGCCTACAAAACCCAGGATGATGATTTTGATACGGATAATGGCTATAGTGGTTCAGTTCAATATGGATTAATTGTTCGCGACTCTTCAATTGCGGATGTTAGTCGTTCAGAAGCCTTTGAAAGCGACAACGATGCCAGCGGCACTACCAATACACCAAAAACCCTTGCCGTATTCAGTAATGTAACAGCTATTGGCCCACGTGCAACAACAAGCAATATTGGTAACAGTTTATACCTTGCCGGTGCACAGATTCGCCGTAATTCGGGAATCTCTATTTATAACTCTGTATTTCTGGGCTGGCCCCAAGGCCTGCTGCTTGATGACAGTCGTGGCTTGGTTTGGGACGATGTAAATGACAGTACGATTCGGTTCGCTGGTAACCTCATTGCCGGCAGTAGTAACGGAGGGGTTTCCACCGCTTTTGGTTATACAGCGGGTACAGGCTCAACGGGCTCTCAGAGTGCTGTTCAAACACATTTTTCGAATTCATTTTATCGCAACACGGTATTAGCTAATAATGAGCAGGTAGGTTATACTCGTCCATTCGATTATATCAATCCTGATTTTTCTCCATTTGCATCAGCAACCGTTAATATTCCTGGTTTCCCGGGTGGTCCAAACCCAATTGTGGGTGCCGGAAATGTTACGTTTACCGATACTCGCATTGCGGCCCGTACTTACATTCAGGCAACTAATTTTCGTGGTGCTGTAGGTCCAAGTGGAGAAGCTAATAACTGGTATAAGGGGTGGACCAGGTTTGGTAATTGATTAGAGGTACTTTAAAAACAACCAATATAGACCGCTTCTTTATGAAGCGGTTTTTTATTTGTATCAATTAAAATTTTTTGAAAGGTTTGTAAGCGTAGGCAATTTCATAGGCCTGGTGCTTTAGCTCCGGTAGCAATTGACCAATGCGCAAATCATATTTCTGTGGCGAGGGTTCGCAAATACTATACTTCACTCCGTTATACTCTATTGTTTTTCCATAGCCTTTTTCAAACTGCACGGCTACCGTTACGTGCTTTGGATAGGTAAGCACCAGCATGGGTAAATCGTACATCTCTTTCACTAAATAAAAGAACAGGGCAGCACGATCTTCGCAATCACTGTATTCATACAATAAAGTCTGCTCCGGCGATAGCCGTTTCTCTCCACCAAAAGCTTCCCCATCAGGTTTAAATAAAAAAGCATAACGCGTAAAACGCATCAAAAAATCTACACCATCTTTGGTTGCTAATTTTTTAGTTGCGTTTTTCAGCGATGGAATTAATGATTCATACGTAGAGCGGCTAAGCGGCATGTTACATTGTAACTCGTAATCAACCACCGGGTAATTAGTGAAAATGGTTTTTACCTGCGGGTTTAACTTAATGCGAAACTGGTATTGATTTAAGCCGTAATCGAACAGGATTTCTTTTTCTGCATAATCGGCCTGGTTAAATTCAGGCAGGTGGGTTACCTTATAAGAGAAAGGTTTAGCGTTGTCGCACTGTTGCAGAACGATTTCTTCAAACTTATTTTCTTCAAATGCTATACTGCCGTAATCATGATAATTAAGGCAAACATATTGTTTGCCCCCCTTTAGCCGGTACGGAATATTGTAGATGTTTTCGTCGCACTGCACATAAAATAAAAGGTAGTTGCCCGACCAGGTTAATACAACATCATAGCCCGATTGCTTTAACAGCCACCATTTGTAAAAGGTATAACGGTAGTAATTGTCCGCTTTTGGGCTGATGTGCTGTGCCACTTT
>DASQMG010000480.1:0-2208 GCA_035645595.1 Flavisolibacter sp.
GTAAAGGAGAGCTCGTAGATAGAATAAATAATAAGGAGGATTGTAAAAAAGCGGATGAGGCCCTTCAATTGCATACACGGTTTGTTTAAGGAGCGGCAAATATATATTTTTCAGGCTAATTTCACCCCTTAATTACACTCCTTTCTAACCGCTAAAATGGCCTGTTGAAAGGCTTTTAGCTATATTTTGGCTTTATGATCAAGAATTACTACCAGCAGATTTTTGTACTTCTTTGGATTTGCATCACTTCATGCACACCAGTAAAAAGAATTTCACCTACTATGGAAATTAGCAGGGAAGCATTTGCTTCAAAAAAAACCGATACGCTCCTTTTGAGCATATTAGAAGCTAACCCACAATTCTTTGATACGATTTTAAAAAACAAAGACCAGCTGCGTGTGCAAATCATTTATACGCAAATCGACCGCGGCAGCAATGGAATGCCTAACCCTACCCATCATTATTTTAACCTTCAGCCATCCCTTTATTTTTACCCCGCATCAACCGTAAAATTGCCGGGGGCCGTGCTGGCCCTGCAAAAGTTGAACGAGTTAAAAATTGCCGGCCTTAGTAAGAGCACCACTATGATTACTGAAGCTGGCGCGGAAGGTCAAACAGCGGTGTATAATGATCCGTCCTCAGCCGATGGCAGACCTACGATTGAAAATTACATAAAAAAGATTTTTTTGGTAAGTGATAACGATGCTTACAATCGGCTGTATGAGTTTTTAGGGCAGGAGTACATCAACACCCGCTTGCATCAAATGGGTTATGACAGTATTCAGTTACTGCATCGTTTGCAGGTTAGTTTAACGGAAGAACAAAACCGGTTGACCAACCCTATCAGGTTTTACGACGCGGCGTCAAAAAATATTTATCAGCAACCTTTAATAAGAAGCAACCTGGCATATCTCCCACGTCAAACATTTTTAGGCAGCGGCTATATGAGCGGGAACAAATTGGTAAACCGGCCTTTTGATTTTTCTAAAAAAAATCGCATCAACCTTGCAGATCTGCACTCTATTTTACAGGGTGTTGTTTTGCCGGAATCGGTGCCGGGCAAACAGCGGTTTAATTTGAGCGAAGAAGACTACCGCTTCTTATATAAATACATGTCTATGAAACCCGGTGAATCCGCTTCTCCCAAATATGATTCTACTTACACAGATGCTTATGGAAAGTTTTTATTGTTTGGAGGGGAGGGGACAATTGAAAACAAACACCTAAGAATTTTTAATAAAATAGGAGATGCGTATGGTTTTTTGCAGGACGTAGCTTACGTAGTTGATTTCGATAAAGGAATTGAGTTCCTTTTAAGCGCTACTATCTATTGCAACAGTGACGGCATTTTTAACGATGACAAATACGACTATACCACCATCGGGTTTCCGTTTATGAAACATTTGGGTGAAGCCTTATATAATTACGAATTAAAGCGGCCTAAAAAAGTAAAACCTGACCTTTCGAAGTTTAAAATTGATTATGCTGACAAAGGTTTTTAGTACGAATTACACAAATTCAAAAGCATAACCCGCATTCGTATTTTTTACGATGTTTTGGAAGGTCTTCCCACAAGTCGTTACTCGTATAAGCAATAGAAACTTACACTTGCTTTTGATATCCTTTTAAAAGCAACTGTACTAAAAAAGCATTTGCCATTGCTGTTCTACAAAAAATCGTGTAATTCGTGTTTACAATCCGGGTTATCGTTCCTCTTACTACATTTGCCACTTTTACAAAACCAATTGCATGCACTTATCTTCTTTACTTACCCGGTTTAGTGAACCCGAAACATTACGAATGGCCAAACTGGGTCGTGAACTCCGGGCTCAAGGCTTAGACATTGTTGACTTAAGCTTAGGCGAGCCTGATTTTGATACACCGGAGAATATTAAGGAAGCAGCCAAAAAAGCTGTTGACGAAAACTGGAGCCACTACACTCCGGTGTCGGGTTATCTTGACTTGCGGGAGGCGGTTTGTCACAAGCTTAGGCGTGATAATGACCTGCACTATAGCCCGGAAAACATTGTGGTGTCGACAGGCGCAAAGCAAAGCCTGGCCAACATTATTTTGAGTGTAATAGATAAAGATGATGAAGTGCTTATACCGACACCGTTTTGGGTAACCTATGCTGCCCTTGTGCAGGTTGCGGGAGGCGTTGTAAAACTGATTAAAACAGAATTGGAGAACGGATACAAAATAACTCCT
>DASQMG010000481.1:0-4852 GCA_035645595.1 Flavisolibacter sp.
GTAATGTATATAATGCTAACAGCCTTTCTATTATTCCAACTACCAGCACCTCTACTTCAACTACTTCAAATAATGCCCAGATAATAACGCCTTACGTAAATTTTGTTACTGGAACTACCATAAGTTTTGCTTACAAAATAAGCAACAAGTTATCAACCCAGGCTTCCCGGGTAATTACGGTACAATTACAGGATATTGATGGCACCTATACCAGTTTAGGAACGGTTGTTCTTGATAAGAATACAGCCACTTCCATCCTCTCTTATTCCGGTGTCTCTACTATCACCGGTGTAAAGAAGCTCGTAATCAATATAGCTGGCAATGGAGATGGCAATACTTACTTATACCTGGATAATATATCGATTAACAGCACCTACAATTACAACTTGCCTTATGGATGTAGTTCCACCTCTGTAGCTACTCTTCCTTTAAAACTTACCGGTTTCCAGGGAGCATTGGTAGCTGATAAAACACAACTTCAGTGGTCGGTAGCGGAAAATGAAACCGGAGATTTGTTTGAAGTACAAAGAAGCAACGATGGCAAGAACTTTAACACGGTAGCTATTGTGTTAACCACCCGGAAACAAGGCAACGAGTCTTACCTGTATAACGAGGCTGCACAAAGCATTACCTATTACAAATTAAAAATTGTAAGTAAAGACAAGTCAGCCACGTATTCGAACGTAGTACTTATCAAAAGCAAAACAGAAAGCGGCAATACGATTAGCCTGTTGCAGAACCCAGTACAGCAAAGCGTAAACTTCAGCTTTATTTCTGCAACAAGTACAGGCAATATTGTAACAGTGTATAATTTAAGCGGAGCAAAACTTTATTGTGAAAACATAATGGCTCAGAAAGGAAAGAACGCGGTTTCTATCAACCTTGATACGCATCTTAGCAAAGGAACATATGTACTGGAAGTAAAGAATACTAATGAACGAAGCATCGCTAAATTTATAAAACTCTAAAGATGTTAAAAGCACATATCGTAAACATAAAGGCTCCTTATTGGGAGCTTTTATGTTTATACCTTCCGGCAGCAATGTGCTTTTTTTACAGCTGTGGCCAGCTCAATACTTTACAACAATGAGGCAAGGGCCATCTAAAATCTAAAACACAAATGAGTGAAACAGCGGGTGTAAAAATGGGCACATAAGCCTCTCACCGCTCTGTGGGGTAGTAGTTTGATTATTGCCATCTCATATTGCCAAAAAAATCTTATACAGTCTCTTAGAGTGGCAACATTTTTACAAAAGTGAACAGGGTTACAAGGTTGTTCATGTACTTTATGATGCTCATATGTACGGGTACCACCCTTGCCTTAACCTCTGTTGATCACTTAAAGGGTCGTTGGGTATAATCTAAAATGTTATCAAGTGCCCAGGACTGGATTCGAACCAGCACGCCGTTTCCAGCACCACCACCTCAAGGTGGCTTGTCTACCAATTTCAACACCTGGGCATTTCCAAGTATAAAGAGTTCATAGTCTGTGGTACTAAATGTGGGAGTTATGTACTCTGGACTTTATACTTCGCTCCTTTTACTTAAGCGGGGCAAATGTATCTACTTTTTTAAAACAATTCTAAATGTTGTACCCTTTCCCACTTCCGAATGCTTTACTGTTAACAAGCCCTGGTGATATTGGTCAATAATACGCTTCGATAAACTCAGGCCAAGCCCCCACCCTCTTTTTTTTGTAGTGAAACCCGGCTTAAAAACTTTGGCAACATTTTGACGGCTGATTCCTTTACCGGTATCTGCAATATCAATTATTACCGCGTCGCTACCGTTCGAAATATCAATCGTAATTTTTCCTTTGCCTTCCATAGCATCCAGGGCATTTTTTAAAAGATTCTCAATCACCCAGTCAAATAGCGGTGGTGAAATCCGGGAAAGAATATTTTGTTCATGGGCATTAATTTCAAATGTTACTTTGCCACTGGCCCGTTTCTGAACGTACTCCATCATTTCCTGCACCTGCAGTACCACATTCTTTTCCTCTAACTGTGGCTTGCTCCCAATTTTTCCAAAGCGATCTGATACTAACCGTAAACGGGTAACATCTTTCTCAATTTCATACACAAAGTCTTCGTGGCTATGGGTTTCTTTCAGAATCTCCACCCACCCTTCCAGCGATGATACCGGTGTGCCCAACTGGTGGGCTGTTTCCTTTGCCATGCCTGCCCATACACCGTTTTGGGTAGAGCGAAAGGAGGTTCTGATAGCCTGTATGGTAATTACTATAAATAAGCTTACAATAAGTAATTGCACAATCGGGTAGTACCGCACTTCTTTCAGCAATCTCGATTCTCCATAGTAATACCGGTTGCGCTGCGTGGAGTCTAAAGGATTGATCCATTCTACCTTTAATTTTTCTGCGCGAAAGTCATTTAGCTTACGCACCAGGTAAGCATTCGTATTGGGATTTTTTAAAGTATCTCCGGCAAGCCAGTTTTCCTCAATTTCGGTGGAGTCAAGATTGATCCATTGCATGATACTATCCCGCTCTGTAGTTTCTATAATCGGAATGTTCTTTTGCGTGGTGATCATAAGCGGTAACCTGGTATCTGTATTTGCAGGATTAATGAGTGACTTTCCTGCTTCTACCCATAATTCCACCTTATCCCTTTCCTCCCGTTCTATTTTATTACCCAGGTAGGAAGAATACCATACTGTGCCGCTGACAATTAATATGGCAATAAGCGCCAGTAAGGTACGCCAGTTCAAAAGCTGCTGAAACATGCGCCAAAATAAGCGGTATAAATTCGCTTCTGCTATATTTGAAAAAAATATTTCTTGCAAGCTCCCACTGTCGCTATCGTGATTTTAAACTGGAACGGTAAACACTATCTTCAACAATTTCTTCCTTCTGTATTAGACACTACTTATCCGGCCGTAAAAGTTGTTGTGGCCGACAATGCATCTACCGACGATTCAGTAGCTTTCCTGCAGCAAAATTTTTCACAGGTAGAACTTCTTCTTCTTCAAAAAAATTTTGGCTTTGCCAAAGGATACAATGAAGCGTTGAAACGGGTAAGCGCCGATTATTATGTACTGCTTAATTCCGATGTTGAGGTAACAAAAGATTGGCTGCAACCCGTTATATCCCTGTTAGAAAAGGACGCCAGTTATGCTGCCTGCCAGCCCAAGATATTGGCTTATAAAAACAAGAATTTGTTTGAGTACGCAGGCGCCAGCGGCGGGTGGATGGATGCTTATGGATACCCTTTTGCAAGAGGAAGAATTTTTGATGTTTGTGAAGAAGATAAAGGACAGTACAACACCGTAGAAAAAATATTTTGGGCGACAGGTGCGGCAATGGTTATTAGGAGTAATGTTTTTCACCGGTTGAACGGCTTCGATGAATACTTTTTTGCACATCAGGAGGAGATTGATCTTTGCTGGAGGGCACAGTTAAGTGGCTACCATATTTTCTGTTGTCCCCAGTCTGTGGTGTATCATGTGGGCGGTGGAACCCTTCCGAGGGGCAACTCTAAAAAAACGTACCTGAATTTTCGGAATAATCAGATAATGCTGGCTAAGAATTTACCCTGGAGCGAAAAGCTCTGGAAAATTCCATTTAGGGTAACCCTGGATCAGGTTTCCGCATTGAAAGGATTGCTATCCGGTGACGCGGGCTATTTTTTATCTATTATAGAAGCGCATCTTGCCTTTTTCTACTGGATATTTTTTGG
Organism: Flavisolibacter sp.; assembly: GCA_035645595.1. Taxonomy (GTDB): domain Bacteria; phylum Bacteroidota; class Bacteroidia; order Chitinophagales; family Chitinophagaceae; genus Flavisolibacter. The sequence goes on from DASQMG010000481.1 coordinate 3,696, forward strand.
TAACAAGCGCTGGAAAACTGCTCCAGGGAAAAGGCTAAGCAAACTGGCAGGTGTTTATAACGGCAATGTGGTATGGCAACACTTTGCACAAAAGAAGAAAACTTTTTCAATTATTGTTCACCCTAAAAAATCCGTGTAATAATCGATTTATAAATTCAGTTTCGCCTTATTTTTGCACCACAAAATTAAAACATGGATTACAGGCAGGCAGAGTACCAACAAGAGCTTGAGAAATCGCAGGACAGGGACTTTACACACAACTGGGTTTCTTCTTCCGCCTTTATTTTTTATTTGTCGATTGCCTGCTTAACTGCTTTTTCTTTGGGCACCTGTTCTCACCTGTATACAAAACGATTTGAGAAGAGCGGCCCTGCCGAGGTAACAGTCCAGGAAAGCAGCCGCTATGTCCCGCAATACAAATAATTGTAAAAAATTTTTGTTGCAACAGTCTCAGCTCTTATTTTTGCCACCCCTTAGTTCTTTCAGGTAGTTCATAAGTTCACATTTTAAAGTGTTTTCAGGTTATCGCACTTTATAAGTATGAACGTTATAAGCGGAAGTAGCTCATTTGGTAGAGCACGACCTTGCCAAGGTCGGGGTAGCCGGTTCGAGCCCGGTCTTCCGCTCGCAAGAAACTCCTCCCACAGCGGAGGAATTTTTTTGAATAGACAACAAGGTTTTTGCACGGAAACCTGTTGTTCGCTATTCATCGATTTGGTATTTTTTCCTGCCCTGGTGGTGGAATTGGTAGACACGCAGGACTTAAAATCCTGTTTGCAGCAATGCGAGTAACGGTTCAAGTCCGTTCCGGGGCACAGTTCACGCATTTAGAAAGGTCCAGACTTTGGGCCTTTGTGCTTTTTAATTGAGCTTGCTACCATCTTACATTTCCTTTACGATTTGATCAATGCTACGGAAGAGAGGGGCGAAAGGTTTTATACAAGTAAATAACCTCTGCATTTTTTATAATAGCACTTAACCAGAAGCTCATGAGTTTAAGATCAACCCTATAACCGGTTACCTTCCCTTGCTTTGCAGCAGTGCAAGAACATCCTCTTTTGTTCCCTGGAAAGGTCCCGAAGATTCAATCTTTAAAGTAGCCATAGCCGCCGCAAACTCCCCGGCTTTTTGGATGGTTGCCCCTTTTATACGCTGGA
>DASQMG010000482.1:0-3299 GCA_035645595.1 Flavisolibacter sp.
CCCGATGATGATCTGCACGGCCTAGCGGCAGTAACAAATAAGTACCTCATTGCGCAATGCTTTTTTGCCCACTCGGTGCAATTACTGATTAACGCTGCCGATGTTTTGGGCAAAAAAGAAGATGTTGAAACCTATAGCAATCTCCTTAAAGACATAAAAAGTGCTTTCTTAAAGGAATTTGTAACCCCTAACGGTATATTGGTTTCAGAGACGCAAACCGCCTATACACTTGCCCTTAATTTTGATATGCTCCCCGAAGAGATGAGAACGGAAACGGCTAAACGACTGGCAGATAATGTAGCTCTGTATAATGATCATCTCACTACCGGTTTTCTTGGAACGCCTTATTTGTGTAATGTATTGTCGCGTTTCGGATATGATTCCGTGGCTTATAAATTACTCCTCCAGGAAACTTACCCTTCGTGGCTGTATCCGGTAAAGATGGGTGCTACCACCATTTGGGAAAGATGGGATGGAATAAAGAAACGCGACTCTAGTTTCCAGAATGTTATGATGAATTCTTTTAACCACTATGCTTACGGTACCATCGGCGACTGGATGTATCGTGTTATGGCAGGACTTTCTGAAGATGCACCGGGCTTTAAAAAGATCAGGATCATGCCGCATATAGGTAAAGGGATTACTTCTGCGAAAGCCAATCTCCAAACGTATTATGGAAAAGCCGGCTCGGCCTGGGAGATTCATAACAATCAGTTAGTTCTTAGCGTGGAAGTACCGGCAAATACCACGGCCAGTATATTTATCCCGGCTAAAAATGCCGATGCTATTACGGAAGGGGGAAAAAGCTTATCTGGCAACAAGGAACTCAAATTTGCAGGCAGGGAGGGTGCATATATCAAAGTGGAAACCGGCTCGGGAAATTATGTTTTTAAGGTAAACCTATAGACCTTCTTTCTGGTTGTTAATCAGAAGCTAAAGCACAAGAGCTGCGGCCAGTCCGACCCTTTTGCCCGCAGATGTTGCGGGGGTCCTTGCTTTTCGGGTTATCAAGCAAGCTCATAAGGTCACCGGCTGAACTCCGGTATTCTCCACTTGACCTAAGAGGAGTGCAAAAATTTTTGTAGGTGTTCCGTGGCCGGGACTAACGCGGGTTCGAACTTTTTAGCAGCAGATTTAAGGGGGGTGGTTGATTACTAAGTATATAAGAAGTAAGATAAAAAGTAAACTGAGTTTTTATTTTTCCGAGATAGATTTTATTGACACGCGAGGACTTGGCCTAATGAACTAAATAAAACCTTCGGTACACTGTAGGTTTACCCATTCGACTGACACTTGGTAGAAAGCAAAATGTTCAATTCCTCTTGCTTCAATTCCCGCATCTGAAAAGTTCTCTACTCGTTAGGTACCATTTGGCAGAATAGTTGAATACAAAAGGGTTTAAGATGAAACGCAATAAAACCGAATGTATGAGACGAGCACTTTTGATCAGCGGACTGGCTTTGTGCCTTGCTGCATGTGGCAACAGTGGAAACCAAAGCGGAAAATCGGATTCCTCAGCAATTCCGCCCGGTAACACCGGACGTGATTCGTATGGTGCTGACAGTGGGCCGGGAACGGGCACAGGTCCGGGCACCGGAGCGGCCCCAGTGGGCGAGAATACACAAGAGAGTAGAAATGGAACACTTGGCGACAGCGCCAGCAACGGCAGAAAGGTTGATACGACCAGGAGAAACAGGCAATAAACCTTTGGGTTCTCTTGCTTGAGAGATGGCATGTACGCTGTTGTTGGTTTTGATGGCTTTTTTTCAAGGGTGTGTGTTTGCATCCCTCTCGGCAAACCTGGAACAAGGACACTGAGGGGCGATTAAAGCTGCTGAGTGATTTGGTGAAAAAGTAGTCGAAGTAAAAGAAGGTGGTTTATGTTACCAACGGCTGTGCTTCTACCAGCGTCTGTTACGCCGCACTCTTGCACTGGTTGGTAATTCCATGAATATTACTTACAAGTGCTCAAATAATAATTAGGCCTTAGTTACCAATTCAGGCCCGCAATTTTATGATTTGAAGAACACTACGGATAGCAGGGTAAAGTTGCTATATTCCTAATTTCCCCTTTATAGTTTCAGTTTTATGAAAAGCGAAATGGTTATTTATATACAGTATGGACTACTAACCGGCACTAAAATAAACTGGGTCTCATGCATAGCAAATATCTTGGTTATTAACAAAATCGGAAATTGGATAGCCTCGCAAACTAAGTGAGTTCAAGACTTTTTCAAAAAGAAGCCTTCACTTTAATTCTCTCGACACAGACTTCTTCGACGTGTTTGTGGATTTTCTTATAAATAAAAATACTATGGTAAAAACTCCACAAATACGTTTATCAAGTACCTGAAAGTATTTATGAATGAGGCGGTCGATAGAAAGCTTACTCGCAACATGCAGTTTAAGAATAGAAGGTTTAAGTCAGTGGGAGAAACCACAGAAAACATTTAGCTGACAGAAAAAGTCAGTGATCCCGCTGGGAATTACAAGTAGTTTCATATTGTTTGCAAGTCACGTCAAGCGTCCCCTTGAACATCCCCTAAAAGGAAAAACTCTTATCAAATGTAGGCTTGACGAGGGTTTTAATTTTTGCTTGTGCACAGGACCCGATCCGACCTTAAAGTATAAAAGAATGCGCTGCGTCTATCAATCAACTTGTGGCAAGAGTACTCAAGATTAATCTTAGCTAGGTTCTAAAACTATTACCCCGATAGACCTAACCGGAACGAAAAGCCGCGCCACAAATGAAAATAAAGCAACACTTATTAAGTACTAATAATCAGCCACAACATTGAGCTAATGTTATTAAATCCTGTAATAACTGGTTCGACTCTTCTCGGGAAAGCTCCACTTCATTTGAAGAAATACAAAGGGGTTGTTCGGGAGTTTATCCGCATCCCTACGCATTTTCTTATTAAGGCCCATGCATGGACACTCGGTACAGCGAGGGTGCTATCGCTCGATTATGGCAATGGTGTTTTCCAGGATGGAATTTCGATTCCTAACAAATTGCCTTGCTGCTTTTTATAATATCTCTTCGCTTGGTAAATGGTTATACCTGCAATAATAATTTATTAAACTTTCAATAAATATTGAAAGTTTAGCCTCTGTAAATCGTCAGCGTAAAGTGTACCAATAATGTTTTAATTTAAGAGAGGGTTTCCATTGTTCATTTTTAAACCATTTTATCATGGGGCCAAAACCTCAAAAGCAATCCCCAGAGAACTTCGTTAAAGACATTCGCCCTGAAAGCTCGCCGGCTTTATTCTTCAGAACAAAAGACACTTATTGTACCC